>JBGPZD010000021.1:0-28569 GCA_041493605.1 Methylomirabilia bacterium | reverse complement strand
GCGTCGCTCTGGATGCCATAGGGCGGGACGGGATAGCGCAGGCCGTTCTTGCTGAGCGCCGCCAGCCCCTCGATCACCTTGGGCAAGAAGCGCGGGGGGATGGCCATCAGCAGCTCGTCGTCGGCCACGCCCCCGTAGCGCCGCTCGGCGTAGCAGGGGATGGTCAGCGCGGGCTCGCCGGTCTTGAGCGCCTTGCCCCAGGAGTCGGCGCAGGCGGACTCGCCCACCGAGGTGAACGAGAGCTTCTGGTAGCCGGCCCACTGCAGCCCGTTGATGAAGAAGATCATCTGCCCCGGCGTGCCGTAGATGAGGCAGATGTCCGGCGGGTCGAGCCGGCCCGAGGTGAGCGGCGCCACGGCCATGGCGGCGTAGCGGCCGTAGGGGACACAGTCCATCGCGTGCTGGTGCCGGCTCGCGTCCGCCTGCGTCTCGTACCACACGCCGGCCATGCGATGGCCCGAGAGCCACTCCTCGTCCTGGGGGTGAAGCCCGATCACTGCGCCGCACTGGGCGCCCACGAGGTCGGCCATGGTGATGCCCACGGTCCAGCCGAGCTGGCGCGCCTGGGCGACGATCTGGTCGGTGGTGTGCTTGACCTTCGGGCGGCGGATCTTCGGAATGGCCTCCATCGCCTCCACCGTCTCAAAGAGCTTCATCCCGATGGGGATCGAGCGCAGGCGGAGGTACTGGTTGAATCCGGCGACGATGGCCTCCCAGTCGTAGCGCTCAGCAGTCATTTTAGCCCCCTCACCCTGACCCTCTCCCCCGGGGCGGGGGAGAGGACTCATGTGTCGAGCAGGCGGTAGTAGATCGCGTTGGCGTCGAGCGCGCGTTTGAACAGCGGCCGGGGCAGGTACTCGTCGCGGGTCGGCATGACGCGCGCCTAGTGCCGGAACTCCTGGTCCAGGATCTCGGTGATGAAGCGATCGAGCGACACCGGGTAGAAGCGCACGTTGGGCGAGAGGATGACGCCCGTGTTGATCGTCTCGCGCTGGGCGAGCTCGTCCAGCGCGCGCTCGATCTGCGATTGCGGGTTCCGGTCCCAGCGCTGGATCTTGAGATCCTCGCTCTCGAGCGTCACTTGGTGGCGCGAGGAGTACATGAAGGAGAAGACGCGCGCCACCAGGGCCTCGTCCATCAGCTCGTTCTCTTTGAACAGGTCGCCGTAGGTCTGCCCGGCGCGCCCCGGCGCCAGGACCAGCCGCGGGGAGACCTTGATCTTGCCGCGGATCTCCACCGAGCGGTGCGGCTGCTCCTCCTGCGGGCCCACGAGGATGTAGGGCAGCACGTGGTAGCCGGCGATGATGCCCGTGATGGGCTTGCGCAGGATCTCCGTCGTGTTGAAGAGGTGCCTGAGGTACTCGGGATCGTGGCGCTCGCCGAACATGACTCCCTAGCCGCGGAAGACGGAGACTTCCATACAGTCGAACCCGAAGTCGTACTCGCGGCTCTGGTAGCGCCCGCCCGCGCGCACGTAGGCCAGGTAGGGCTTGACGTCCTGTCTGTAGATGCCGGTATTGTCCGCGACGATCAGGGCGCCCTTGACGAGGCGCGGCTCGATCGCGCGGAGGTAGTCGAGGTAGTCTTCCTTCTTGGCGTCGATCAGGACGAAGTCCACGGATCCGTGCAGCATGGGCAGCACCCGGAGCGCATCGCCCACCACCACCTTGATGCGGTCCTTGAGCCCGGCGCGCTCGGCATTGCTCGCGCAGAACTTGGCGAGGTAGGGGTTGTTCTCGACGCACGTGATCCGCCCCCCGCGTGGCATGTTCCCCGCGATGAGGATCGCGGAGTAGCCGAAGAGCGAGCCGATCTCGAGGCCCCGCGTGCACCGGTGGGTGGCCAGCAGCCGGCGCAGCACGCGCCCCTTCTCCTTGCCGATGACGGGGATGTGCCAGACCGTCACGGCGCGGTCCATCAGTCGGAGCATCTTCTGGCCGCTCTTGGTCATCGCGCGGGAATGCGGGCGGCGACGCCGTCGGGCAGGGGGTAGCGGCGGCTCCACGTGCCCGCCTTCACGATCTGGCCGGGCAGGGCGCGGCCGACGATCTCCTGGACGCGCTTCGACGTGGCGATGAGCGCGTCGAGGTTCACGCCCGTCTCCACGCCCATGGCGTGCAGGCAGTGGATCAGGTCCTCGGTGCAGACATTGCCCGAGGCGCCGGGGGCGAAGGGGCAGCCGCCCAGCCCGCCGATGGAGCCGTCGAAGCAGGTCACGCCCATCTCCATCGCCGCCAGGATGTTCGGGATGGCCATCGCGCGCGTGTCGTGGGTGTGGAGCGTCCACTCGATGCCCGGGAAGCGCGGCACGAGGCGCTCGAGCACGCGCTGGATCTGGGCGGGATTGGCCATGCCCGTCGTGTCGGCCAGGCCGATGCCCTTGGCGCCCAGGTCCACGAGCCGCGCCACTACGGACTCCAGGTGCGCCACGGGCACGTCGCCCTCGAAGGGGCAGCCGAAGGAGCAGGAGATGCCCGAGCCGACCCGCACCTTCGCCCGCTGGGCGACCTCGGCCACGGCCTTCAGCTTGACGAGCGACTCGGCGACGGTCATGTTCACGTTGGCGAGGTTGTGGCTCTCGCTGGCCGAGATCACGGTGTGGATCTCGTCCACCCGGGCGTCCACGGCGCGCACCGCGCCCTTGTCGTTGGGCACGAGCGCCGAGAACACCGTGCCGGGCCGGCGTGTGATTTTCGCCATGACCTCTTCGGCGTCTCGCAGTTGGGGCACGGCCTTGGGCGAGACGAAGGACGTCACCTCGATCCGGGGCATGCCCGTCGCCGACAGCCGGTCCACCACCTCGATCTTCTGCTCGGTGGGGATGAAGGCGGGCTCGATCTGGAACCCGTCCCGGGTCCCGACCTCGCAGATCGTCACGCGCGTGGGCAGCTTCATGGTCACACCTCAGTAGGAGCGCGGCATGCCGAGGACGTGCTCCCCGACATAGGCCATGACCAGGTTGTTGTTGATCGGCGCCGCCCGGTAGAGGCGGGATTCGCGGAACTTGCGCTCGATGTCGTACTCCTCGGCGAAGCCGTAGCCGCCGTGGCAATCGATGCAGGCGTCGGCGGCCGCGAGCGCGGCTTCGGAGGCGAGGTACTTGGCCATGTTGGCCTCGGGGCCGCACGGCAGGCCCGCGTCGAAAAGCTTCGCCGCCTTGGTGCGCATCAGGTCGGCGGCCTCGAGGGCCATGTGGGCCTTGGCGATCGGGAACTGGACGCCCTGGTTGGCGCCGATGGGCTTGCCGAAGATCACGCGCTGGCCGGAATAGGCCACGGCCTTCTCGATGAACCAGCGGCCGTCGCCCAAGGAGTCCGAGGCGACCAGGATGCGCTCGGCGTTCATGCCGTCGAGGATGTAGGCGAAGCCTTTGCCCTCCGCGCCGACCAGGCTGTCGGCGGGGATCTCGACGTTGTCGAAGAAGAGCGCGTTGGTCGAGTGGTTCATCATCATGCGGAGCGGCCGCACCTCGAAGCCCTTGAGCCCGCGGATGTCGACGAGGAAGACGCTGAGGCCGTCGGTCTTGCGCTTGAGCTGGTCCACGGGCGTGGTCCGCGCCAGCAGCAGCATGAGGTCGGACTGGAGCACGCGCGAGATGAACATCTTCTGGCCGTTGACCACGTAGCGGTCGCCCTTCCGCACGGCGGTCGTCTGCAGTTTCGTCGTGTCGGATCCCGCGTTGGGCTCGGTGACGCCGAAGGCCTGGAGCCTCAGCTCGCCCGTGGCGATCTTCGGCAGGTACTGCTTCTTCTGCGCTTCCGAGCCGTGCCGCAGCACCGTGCCCATGATGTACATCTGGGCGTGGCAGGCGCCGGCATTGCCGCCCGAGCGGTTGATCTCCTCCAGGATCAGCGCCGCCTCTATGATGCCGAGCCCCGCGCCCCCGTACTCGTGGGGGATCAGCACCGCGAGGTAGCCCGCCTTGGTCAGCTCGGTGACGAAGGCCTCCGGGTACTCGCGCTTGGCGTCGAGATCGCGCCAGTAGGCGGGCGCGTACTTCTTGCAGAGCTCGGAGACGGCGGCCTTGAGGGCCCGCTGGTCGTCGGTGAGCGCGAACGTCATGTCTTTCATGCGATGTCCCCCAGCCTACTTGCCCTGAAAGCGCGGCTTGCGCTTCTCGTTGAACGCCCGCACGCCCTCGAGCCGGTCTTCGGTCGTCACGGTGACGTTGTAGGCCTCGATGGCCAGCGCCATGCCGGTCTCGAGGTCGGTCTCGCTCCCCCAGTTGATGGCCTTCTTGGCCTGGCGGACCGCGACGGGCCCATTCTGGGCGATGGTGGCCGCGATCTCGAGCGCCTTGGCGCGGGCCTGGCCTTTCGGGACGAGATGGTTCACCAGGCCGATCGCCTTGGCCTCCTTCGCGTCCACCCGGCGTCCGGTGAAGATCATCTCCTTGGCCATGGGCGCGCCGACGATCCGCGGCAGGAGCTGGGTGCCGCCGATACCCGGGAAGATACCGAGCGTGGTCTCGGGCACAGCGAACACGGCGGTCTCGCCCGCGACGATCATGTCCGAGAGCACGGCCAGCTCGCAGCCGCCGCCCATCGCGAAGCCTTCGACGGCCGCGATCACCGGCACGGGGCAGTGGAGCACGCGCGCGGCGCCTTGCTCGAAGATCAGGTGCTGGGCGCGCCAGACCTCGTCCGACATGCCCTGCCGCTCCTTGAGGTCGCCGCCCACGCAGAAGGCCTTCTCGCCCGCGCCGGTGAAGACGACGGCGCGCACGGTCTTGTCCCACTGGAAGGCCTCGAAGCAGCGGAGGAGATCCTCGCCCATCGCCGTGTTCATGGCGTTGAGGGTCTCGGGGCGGTTCAGCTCGACGGTGACGACGTAGCCGTCGGGCGAGGCCGTGACGTTGAGCGTCTTATAGCTGGATGACATGGCGCGCCGCCAGTTCCTTGATGGTGCGGTCGTCGTAGCCCAGCTCGGCCAGCACCTCGGCCGAGTGCTCGCCCAGCAGCGGCGGCACCCGGGAGACGCCGGGCCGCTCGCCGTCCCAGCGGATCGGCAGTCCCACCGCGCGGTAGTCGGGCACTCGCGCGTGCTTGTGGGCGATCAGCATGCCGCTGGCCTCGGTCTGGGGCTCGGCCGCCACCTTGTCGAGGGTGAGGATGGGCGCCGACGGCACCCCGGCCTTCTGGAGGCGGGCCAGCAGATCGTCGGTTGAGAGCGTTCGCGTCACCGCGGCCATCGCGTCGAGGAGCGCGGCGCGGTTGGCGACGCGCGCGGGATTGGTCGCGAAGCGGGGATCGCGCGCCAGCGCGTCCAGGCCGAGCGCGGCGCAGGCCTTGGCGAAGATCGCGTCCGAGCCCGCGGCGATCATCACCCAGGCCTCGCGCGTGGGGAAGGCCTCGTAGGGCGCGATCATCGGCGTGCCCGAGCCCTGTGGCCGGGGCACCTCGCCCGAGGCCAGGTAGTGGGTCATCTGGAACGCGACCCAGGCCAGGGCCGTGTCGAAGAGCGCCGTCGTCACGCGCACGCCCCGCCCCGTCCTGTCGCGCTCGCGCAGCGCGCCCAGGATCGCCGTCGCCGCCCACATCCCCGTGCCCATGTCGATGATGGACACGGGCACGCGCGCCGGCGGCTGGCCCGGATGGCCGTTGACCGACATGAGCCCGCCGTAGGCCTGCATGAGCGGGTCGTAGCCGGGCCGGTCGCGGAAGGGCCCCTCGGTGCCGAAAGCCGTGACGGAGCAGTAGACCAGACGCGGATTGATCCGCCGCGCCCGCTCCCAGTCGAGCCCCAGCTCCTCGATGACCCCGGCGCGCAGCGACTGGACCAGCACGTCGGCGCGGCCGATGAGCTTCTCCAGAATCGCGCGGCCTTCGGGCGCCTTCATGTCCACCGCCAGGCTGCGCTTGTTGCGGTTGACGGCCATGAAGGCGGCCGACTCCTCGCCCCAGAAGGGCGGGGCCCAGGCGCGGGCGTCGTCGCCCCGCTCCGGCCGCTCCACCTTGACCACCTGGGCGCCCATGTCCCCCAGGATCTGGGTGCAGTAGGGGCCGGCCACGTTCTGGGTCAGGTCGGCGACGAGGAGACCGGCCAGCGGGGCATCCATGGGGACCTGATTATAGCGTGAGGACGGGCGGCGGGGCGACTGGCTGAGCCCGGGCTAAAGCGTGGCGCGGCGCTGGCGGTGGTACTGCTCGAGCTCGCGGTTTGCCGTGGCGATGGTCTCGAGCTTGGCGATGACCTCCCCGAGCCGCGCGCCCGGGATGGTGAAGTAGAGCTCGTCGTCGCCCAGCCCCGTGTAGACGCGGTTGCCGATGCAGCCGAGGCTGGTATTGCCCCGCGCCGAGCGCATCGCCTCCGGGATCATGGCGCAGGCCGGGCGGCCCATGGTTGCGCCGTCCGCGCCGATACCCGCCGCGCTCGCCGCCTCGGCCACCAGCATGATCTGCCGCGCGGTGCCGCGCACCAGGACCACGTCGGGCTCGCAGGGCGCCTCGGCCAGGGGAGCGTAGACGGCGACGCCGAACGGCGCGGTGAGGCGCGGCAGCGCCGCCACTTCCTCCATCCGGATGTACTGGAGGCCGACCATGGTGCCCACCACCGCCTCGAGCTCCTTGGCGCGCTCGGCCGGCAGCTCGACGCCGTGGGTGTAGGCGCCCACGGGGCAGTTGTAATAGTCGGCCGCCGTGGTGTAGAAGACCTGGCCCTCCGTCGCGAGCTTCCAGTACGCGCAGCCCGCCGGCCCCGCCTTGTCCACGTGTCGTACGCCGGCCGGCGGCGCGGGCCTGAACGCCACGGCGACGGGGGCGGACTCGAGCCCGAGAAGCTGGGACAGCCGGACTCCGGCGGCGGCGGTCGTCATGGGCCCGGATTATAGCGCGGCGTGAGTGTCCACGCGCTCAGGAGGCGCGGGCGCGGAAGGTGAAGGTCACGCGGATGGTATTGCCGATGGGATTCAGGAAGGACGCGTAGTTGATGCCGTAGTCGCCGCGGTTGAGCAGGAATTCGCCAGTGGCCACCAGCGCCGTCTCGGAGAGCTGGACGTCCAGCGGCACCACGATCTCCTTCGTCACCCCGTGCAGGGTGAGCCGGCCGGTCACGGTGGCCCGGCGCCCCGCCATCTCCACGCTCTGGCTCTCGAAGGTCACCGTGGGGAAGCGCGCCACGTCGAGGAAGTCCGCGCTGCGCAGATGCTTGTCCCGCATGCCGATACCGGTGTCGATGGAGGCGGGCTCGATGCTCAGCGTGATCTTGGCCGTCGCGGGATCCTTGGGATCCAGGATCGCCTCGCCCGTGAAGCGCGAGAATTTCCCGTCCGCGTCCATCCACCGCGACGTGGCCTTGAAGCTCACGTCGCTGGCCTCGGGCTGGATGCGGAAGCGCGCCGGCTCGGCGGAGGCGGCGCCGGCCGCGAGAAGGACGCCCGCCACGGCTGCCGCGGCGGTCAAGCGCTGGAGTATCGTTCGGTGGCTCATGCCCCCTAGTATGGCCCAGGCGTCAAGCGGCCGGCCAGGGCGGGCGGAAATGAAGCGGGGATTACCCCCGCCTGTTGTAGGCTCTTCCGCAGAGGGAACGGGGGCGATGTTCTTCTCTTTCATCTGGCTGGTGCTGCCGGTGGCGGCGATCGCCATCGCCTTGTGGGCGGTGAGCCAGATCCGCGCCCGCCGGGGCCCCGCCGCGCCGGACGAGCGGATCGCGGCGCTCGAGGAGCAGGTGCGCGGCCTCCTCTACCGCGTCTGGACCCTCGAGCAGGGCGCGCCGGCCGCCGCGCCGGCTCCTCCGCGCGCGCCTGAGGCTCCACCCGCCCCCACGCCCGCGCCGGCGCCGCCCCTCGAGCCCGCGCCCGCGCACTGGCCCGCGCCCCATCCGCCGCCGGCCCCGGCGCCCGTCGCGGCGTATGCGCCTGCCGCCCCAGCCCCCCCGCCGGCCCGCCCCGCTCTCGATCTCGAGCAGCGCATCGGCGCGCGCTGGGCGACCTGGGTCGGCATCGTCGCCATCCTCTTCGCGATGGCGTTCTTCCTGAAGTGGGCCTTCGACAACAATTACCTCGGCCCGAGCGCGCGCGTGATCCTCGGGCTCGTGGCCGGCCTCGCGATGCTGGCGGGCGGCCTCGTGCTCCACCGCCGCCAGGACGTGCCGTATCTCAGCGAAGGGCTGGCGGGCGGCGGGCTGGGCATCCTCTATCTCTCGCTCTTCGGCGCGCACGCGCTCTATGGCCTGCTCGGTCCCGGCCCCACCTTCGCGTGCATGTTCGCCGTGACCGTGCTGGGCGCCTTCGTCTCGGTCGTGTCGAGCCGCCAGATCACCGCCGTGCTCACCGTGCTGGGCGGCCTCCTCACCCCCGTGCTCCTCAATGTCGAGCAGCCCGACGAGCGCAACCTCCTCGCCTATCTGATCGTGCTCGACATCCTGGTGCTGGCCGTCGCCCGCTTCCGCACCTGGCCCTCGCTCAACCGGCTGGCCTGGGCGGGCACGGCCCTGCTCTTCTCGCGCTTCCTGCTCGTCGAGCCCGAGCCGGCCCATCCGCTGACGCGGCTGGCGCTCTTGTCGGCGCTCTTCGTGCTGTTCCTGGCGGTGCCGCTGCTCCGGGAGCGCGCCGCGCGCCGGCGCTACGACGAGATCGACCTGGCGCTCGTGGTGGCCAACGCGGCGGCCTACTTCTGGGCGGTGTGGGTGACGCTCGAGCCCTGGCATCCGAAGGCGGAAGGCCCGTATGCCCTGGCGCTGGCCATCGTGTACCGCCTGGTCTCCGCCGATTACGGCTCGCGCGTGAGGGACGACGAGGCGACCGTCGTCGTCCACGAGGGCGTGGCCTGGACCTTTCTCACCCTCGCCATCCCGCTGGCGCTCGACGGCCGCTGGATCACGCTGGCTTGGGCCGTCCAGGGCGTGATGCTGCTGTGGGTGGCGGTGCGCGTGGCCACTCCCGTCGCCGCCTGGGGCGGGCTGGCGGCGCTCCTGTTCGCCGCGGTGCGCGTGCTCGCCGTGGACCGCTACTGGTTTCCCGGCACGGTGCCGGTGTGGAACCTGACCTTCCTGGTGCATCTACTGGTCGTCGTGGCCCTGGCGGCGGGCGGCCTGCTGGCGCTCCGAGTGCGGCCCGAGCGGCTCGGCATCCTCACGGTGGAGGCGCTGCGCACCAAGCTCTGGCTCGTGGCGGCGCTGGTGGCGGCGGTGCTCTTCTGGCGGGAGCCCTCGGGGCTCTGGCCGGCCACCCTGCTCACCGCCGAGCTGCTGGCGCTCGGGTGGCTCGCGCGCGGCTCGACGTCGCCCGCCTTCGTGATCGCGACGCCGCTGATCGGCGCCGTCGTGCTGGCGCGCGTGCTCGGCGCCGACGACGCCAATGCGCGGATCGCGGCCGAATCTCTCCTGAACGCGCCGCTCTTTTCCCGCGTCGCGGCTTGCGCCGCGCTCGGCCTGGCGGGCGCCTCGCTGGCGCGCTCGGCGGCCGCGGCCCAGGCGCCGGCGGTCGGGCGGGCGCTGTCGGGGGCCGCCGGCCTGGTCCTGCTCTTCGTGCTGAGCGTGGACTGGACGCTCTACCAAAACGTGGCGCAGCGCGAAGCCAAGGGACTGCGCCAGTTCGACGTGGTGGGGCAGATCAAATGGCAGACCCAGGTGGGGCTGTCGGTGCTCTGGACGCTCTACGCGGCCTGCGCGCTGGGCTGGGGCTTCATCCGGTCGAAAGCGCCCGTGCGTTACGCGGCGCTGGCCCTCTTCGGGCTCACGGTCTTCAAGGTCTTCCTCGTGGACATGTCGGCCGTGAAGACCGTCTACCGCATCCTGTCCTTCCTCGTCCTGGGCGTCGTGCTCCTGCTGGTGAGCCTCCTCTATCAGAAGGCCCGCACACCCGGCGCGCGCTGAGCGCCGCCCGGCGGCGGCTCAGAACCTCGCGTCGAAGGTGCCGCCGCTCGAGTGGCTGCACCGCACGGTGCCGCCGCCGTCCGGGCCGACGCCGGGCTCCTTGAGCGTGAAGCGGCAGACCAGCGCGTTGCCTCGATCGCCGGTCAGCGTAGCGAGCATCTGACCGCCGGGCGCCTTGGGATCGAGCCGGTATGGCCCGGAGAACTTCTCACCGCCCGGGAGCGCGGTCGAGAGCGTCCCACCGTAGCCGAACACGTTCGACTCGTAGCGCAGGAACACGGGCTGGGACTGCTGGCCCGGCGCGCTGAACATCCCGGCGATGGGGCCCGAGGCGCAGGCGGCTAGAAGGCCGAGCGTCAGAGCCGCGCTTCCGGCGCGGACGGCGCGTCCCGTGTCCATCGTCGTCGCCCGCCTATTTCTTCCCCGCGAGCTCGCGGCGCGCGAGCACGGCGCCGGCGGCCAGCGAGCGGACCTTCTGGTTGCACATGTAGCGGGGCGACCAGCCGAAGCCGCAGTCGGGGTTGACGGAGAGCTTCTCCGCCTTGCAGACGCCGAGCACGCGCGTGATGCGCTTGGCGACGTCCTCCGGGCTCTCGGGGTAGAAGCCCTTGACGTCGATGACGCCGGCGCCCAGCTCCCGGTCCTGGCCGTACTCCTTCCAGAGGTCGAGCTCCGAGAACTCGCGCCCGGCGAACTCGAGCACGAACATCTCGGCGCGCGCCTTGAGCAATCCGGGGAAGTAGGGGCGGTAACTGCGCTCGAAGCGGGAGCGGCCGAAGCGGTTGCCGAAGCACACGTGAAACGCGAGCTTGGCCGTCACGCCCTCGGTGGCCATGTTGTAGAGCCGGGCCATCTCCTCGCCCGAGACATTGCCGCGCGCCGGCTCGTCGAGCTGGATGAAGTCGGCGCCGGCCGCCACCAGGCCCTTGAGCTCCTCGTTGATGACCTCGGCGAAGCGCTCGGCCACGTCCACCACGCCCTTGTACATCTTGCCCGGGTGGATGCGCGAGCCGAAGGTGAGCGGCCCCGCGCAGGTGGCCTTGGTGCGCTTGCTCGTGTTGGCCTTGAGGTACTCGAATTCCTTGACGATGCCGAGCCCGCCCGCGGGCGTTTCGATGCGCCCCACCGCCTCGTAGCGCGTCTGCTGGTCGTAGCCCCAGGGCCCGGCCTTGCGGCGGACCGGCTGGGCCTCGATGCCCCTGATGATGGCGTAGTAGGAATCGACGTAGCCGTCGAGCCGGCGCACCTCGCCGTCCGTGATGATGTCGAGTCCGGCGCGCTCCATGTCGCGGATGGCCGTGTCGGCGGCGTCGTCGAACATCTCCTCGAGGTCGGCCGGGCCGTACTGGCCGGCCTCGCAGGCCTTGACGGTGGCGAACCACCAGCCGGGCTTGCCGTGGGAGCCCACGACGGTGGAGGGGATCAGCGGAAGGTCGGCCATCAGGATGTTCCTCCTATCACACGGAGCACGACCGGGTCAGAGTACACGGCCTCGGGCCTCCCCGCAAAGATGATCTCGCCGCGCTCGATGACGTACAGCCGCGTGGCGAAGTCGGGCACGTGGTGGATGTTGGACTCGGCGATGAGAATGGAATGCCCGAGTTTGGTGATCTCCGCAATCCCCTCGCTCACCGCGGGGATGATGGCCGGCGAGAGCCCCTCGAAGGGCTCGTCCAGCAGCAGCATGTCCGGATCCAGGGCCAGGGCGCGGGCGATGGAGAGCATCTTGCGCTCGCCGCCGGACATCTGGGGGCCCTTGCGCGCCATGTACTGGCGCAGGACGGGGAAGACCCGGTAGGCCAGCGCGATGCGCTCGGCCGCGGGCCGCCCGCCGGTGCGCGTCCAGGTGGAGATCTCGATGTTCTCGGCCACCGTGAGGTCGGGGAAGATGCCGCTGTCCTCGGGCGCGAACCCCAGGCCCATGCGCGCGATCTCGTGGGTGCGGCGGCCCTGGATCGCCCGGCCGCGGAACTCCACGGCGCCGCCGTGGGGCCGCAGGAAGCCCATGATGGTGCGCAGCGTGGTCGTCTTGCCCGCGCCGTTGCGCCCCACGAGGCAGACCACCTCGCGCTCGCCCACCTCGAGCGCGACGCGCCGCAGGATATGGCTCGCCTGGATGAAGACGTCGAGCTCCCGGACACTGAGCATCGTCATCGGGCGTGCCCCCGCTTGCGCCCGATCACCATGTCCACCACGCGGGCGTCGGCCCGGATGGCCGCCGGTGTCGCGTCGGCCAGCACCTTGCCCTGGTGGAGCGCGATGATCCGGTCCGAGTACCCGAAGACGATGTCCATGTCGTGCTCGACCTGGATGATGGCGCGCAGCCCGATGCGCCTGGAGGCGGCCACCAGGATCTCCATGACGGCGGTCTTGTCGGCGGTGCTCACGCCGCTCGTCGGCTCGTCTAGCAGGATGATCTCGGGCCTGAGCGCGAAGGCCGAGGCGACGTCGAGCAGCTTCTTGTCGCCCTGGGGCAGCTGGCGCGACAGCGCGTGGCGCTTGTCCGCCAGGCCGAACAGCTCGGCCACCTCGAGGGCGCCCTCCTGGACGGCGCGATCCCCGGCCAGGGACGCGAACAGGCGCGTGCCGCGGCCGAGGCGCGACACCACGGCGGCCTGGAGGGTCTCGAGCACGGTCAGGTCCGGGAAGATCTGCACGAGCTGGAAGCTGCGCGCCATGCCGAGCCGGGCCAGCGCCACCGGGCCGATGCCGCTGATGTCCCGGTCCTTGAAGCGGACCGTCCCCGCCGTCGGATGGAGCACGCCGGTCAGCACGTTGATCAGGGTCGACTTGCCGGCGCCGTTGGGCCCGATGATGGAGACGAACTCGCCCTCCCGGACGGCGAGGCTCACGCCGTCGAGGGCGCAGAAGTCGCCGTAGAATTTCCTCACGTCCCGCGCCTCCAGGATCATGCGCGGGACACCTCGACGGGCCGGCTGCGGGTGAACAGGCTCATGAGGCCGCCGGGCGCGAAGATGACGATGAAGGCCAGGATGGCCCCGAAGATCAGCCGCCAGTACGGGAAGGCCGACATGACCCGGTCCTGGAGGAAGATGAACACGAACGCGCCCAGCACCGGGCCGAAGAAGTTGGTGAAGCCGCCCAGCAGCACCATGAAGATCAGGTTGCCCGAGCTGGTCCAGTAGGCCAGCGTCGGGTCCACGTTGCCGGTGGGCGGGCCGATCAGCGCGCCGCCCACGGCGCCGAACACGCCCGAGATCACGAAGGCGTACCAGCGGTAGCGGGTGACGCTCACGCCCAGGGTCTCCGCCTTGGCCGGGTTGTCTCTAATCGTCCGCAGGCAGAGGCCGAAGGGCGAGCGGACGATGCGCCACATGACGAGCGCGGCGACGATGAGCACCGCCAGCGAGTAGTAGTAGTACGGCCCGGCCAGGTACTCGGTCTTTGGCATCGCGTCCAGGCTCAGGCCGAGCAGGGTCGGGCGGAGCACGCGCATGCCTTCGTCGCCGCCCGTGAGCCGGTAGAACTTGAGCAGGAAGGTGTAGAACACCATGCCGAAGGCCAGCGTCAGCATGCCGAAGTAGATCTTGACGTATCGCACGCAGAGAGCGCCGACGAGGGCGGCCGCGGCGCCCCCCAGCCCCGCCGCCGCGAGCAGCATGACCTCCATGGAGCGGATGGCCGTGTGGGTGGTGAGGAAGGCGCCCGTATAGGCGCCGATGCCAATGAAGAGCGCGTGGCCGAAGGACACGAGTCCCGTGTAGCCGAAGAGCAGGTTGAGGCCCAGCAGCACCACCGCGTAAGCCATGAACGGCAGCATGAGCAGCAGGTAGTAGGGCGGCGCCACGAGCGGCAGGCACGCGATGCCCGCGACCACGGCCGCGAGGACGGCGCCCCCCCGCGTTGCCGGGTTGCTCCAGGGGTTGCTCCAGTTCATACCGCGGCGCCGCCGAACAGGCCGCGGGGACGGAAGATCAGCACCGCGATCACGATCAGGTAGATCAGCAGCATCTCGAGCTCGGGGTACACGGAGATGGCGATGGAGCGCAGCACGCCGACGGCCAGCGCCCCGACGAGCGCGCCCCGCATGCTGCCGAGCCCACCGATCACGACCACGGCGAAGGCCTCGACGATCAGCTCGATGCCCATCTCGCTCATGGCGGCGGTGGCCGGGATGACGAGGGCGCCGCCCAGGGTGCCGAGCGCCGTGCCCAGGGTGAAGACCTTGGCGTACACCCGGCGCATGTCCACGCCCAGGGCCTCGGCCATCTCGCGGTTGTCCGCGGTGGCGCGCATGATGCGGCCGAAGGCCGTGCGCGTGAGCAGCCAGCCCAGCCCGGCCGCGATGACCAGGCTCGCGGCGATGACGATGAGGTTGTAGACGGGCACGGTGGCGCCGAGCACGTGGGCCTGGCCGTAGGTCAGGTAGTAGCCCGCCGTGGAGCGGGGCGCCGTGCCCCAGGTCATCCGGATCAGGTCCTCCATCATGAGGACCAGCGCGAAGGTCATCAGGAGCTGGAAGGTCTCGTCGCGGTCGTAGACGAAGCGGAGGAGCCCGCGCTCCACCGGCAGCCCGACGACCCCGACCAGCAGGCCGCCCAGCGCCAGCGGGAGCAGGAAGAGGCCCGGCGGGCCGCCCGTGGCCGCGTACCAGCCGACCGCCGAGACGCCCGTGTACGCGCCGAGGGCGTAGAAGGAGCCGCAGGCCAGGTTGAAGATCTTCTGGACCCCGAAGACGACCTGCAGCCCGGCGGCGACGAGGAAGAGGATGGCGGCGTGGAACACACCGCTCATCACCACGTTGACGAGGTTCGCGGTCATAAGACGGGGTCAGGTCTTGAAATCCAACATTTGGTGACGGCAATTGCCGTCACCGTTTGTCGTAATTCAAGACCTGACCCCGATGGCTAGACTTTCCAGCCGTTGATCCAGTCGAGCAGTTTTGAGCCCGCGGGCTTCATGGCCACCTTGGTCGAGACGACCTCGATCGGGTTGATGGTGACGAAGTCGTACGAATTCTTGTGGGTCGTGATGCCCTGGTAGAAGCTGCACATCTGGATGTGGTCCTCGCGCCACGAGCGCTTGCCCGAGAGCGACTCCGCCTCGATGCCCTCCAGCGCCTTGACCAGCTGCTGCTTGTCCGGCCACTGCTTGGTCTGGGCGTACGCCTTCTCCACGGCCGCCTTGTAGGACTCGGCGTTGAAGTAGGCGTGGTCGCACTCGTAGGGCGGGTACTCGTTGTACTTGGCTTTGTACTCGCGGACGAACTGCTTGAGCAGCGGGCTGCCCTTGGGGTCGTCGAAGTACATGGTGTTGTAGCCCAGCAGCAGGCCCTCGGGCGTGAACTCCTTCTTGAGTGAATCGTGGACGCCGCCCGCCGTGGTGAACACACCCTTCATCTGCTTGAAGAGCCCCACCGCTGCGGCCTGCTTCATGAGGATGGTCGCGTCGCCCGACCAGAACGACGTCATCAGGAGGTCGGGCTTGGCCTGCTGGATGGCCGCGATGTGCGAGGTGAAGTCGGTCACGCCGAGCTTGGGGAACAGCTCGAGCACCGGCTTGATGTCCATGCCGAGCTTCTTCAGCACGACCTGGTAGGTCTCCCAACAGTCGTGGCCGTAGGAGTAGTCGTTGTTGATGCCCGCGATGGTCTTGACGCCCTTGAAGTACTTGGGCGTGAGCATGCCGGCCACGATAGCCTCGACCTCGTTGTCCACGCTCTTGAAGGCCCACTTGGGGCTGGGCATGGTCTCTTCCACGCCCTTCTGGGTGGTCCCGTCCCACGAGAGCCACGGCAGGGCCAGGTCCTCGGCCACCGGCCCCAGCGCCAAGGTCACGCCCGTCGAGATGCCGCCCAGCACCACCTCGACCTTGTCCTGGAGGACCAGCTTGCGGTAGCGCTCGACGGTGTCCTTGGGGTTGGACTCTTCCTCGACGATCAGCTCGACCTTGCGGCCGAGGATGCCGCCGGCCTTGTTCACGCGGTCGGCCCACCACTCCGTGCCCCTGAGCCCGGCCGTGCCGACGGGCGCGGCGATGCCGGCCCGGATGGCCAGCACGCCGATCTTGACGGGCCCCGCGGGGACGCCCGGCCGGGCCTGGGCCCGCGCCACCGCCGGGAAGCCGATCGCGCCGGCCGCCGCCGCGCCGCCCGCCACCTTGAGGAACTCGCGCCTCGATGTCGCCATAATGTCCTCCCTCCTCGTTGAGAGTTAGCCCTTCAGTTCCTTGCGCGCCATCTGGGCGCCTGCCGCCAGGCGCTTGAGCTTTTCCGCCGCCACCCAGCGCGGCACGGGGAAGAAGCCGCAGTCGGGCACGAGCGACAGGCGCTCGGCCGGGATGTGCTTGAGGCAGAGACGGATCCGCTCCGCCACGTCCTCGGGAGTCTCCATGTAAAAGGACTTCACGTCAACCACCCCGCAGGCCACCTCGCGGTCCACCCCGACCTCCTTCCACATGTCGATCTCGGCCATCTCGCGGTTGGCGTACTCGAAGACGAACTGCTGGCACTTGGCCTCGAGGAGCGCCGGGAACATCCACCGGTAGGTCCGCTTGCCGCGCGGCCGCGAGAGCAGGTTGCCGAAGCAGACGTGGTAGCCGATCTTGGCTTGCACGCCCTCGACGCAGGCGTTGAACATCTTGATGTACTCGGCGGCCTGGCCGGGCACGATGGCCGCCGACGGCTCGTCGATCTGGATCCAGTCGGCGCCGGCCGCGGCCAGCGCCTTGAGCTCGGCGTTGACCGCGGGCACCAGGTCCCAGCAGAGCGCCAGGCGGTCGTTGTTGTAGGCGTCGCCCGGCCGCGTCTGGACGTGGATCGACAGCGTCACCGGCCCGGGGCAGGTGGCCTTGACCGGCTTGTCGGTTTGCGTCTTGAGGTACTTGAACTCGTCCACCGTGCCCAGGCCCTTGGGCACCGTGATCTTCTTCAGCGGCCGGTAGCGCGGCACGCTGTCGTAGGCGTACAGGCCGGTCTTGCGCAGCGGCTCCAGCGCCTCGAGCCCCTCCATGCGGCCGTAGAAGGTCTGCACGAAGAAGAAGCGGCGCATCTCGCCGTCGCAGATCACGTCGATGCCGGCCCGCTCCTGGTCGCGGATCGCCAGCTGCGTCGCGTCGTCGAAGGTTTCCTTGGCGTCGGTCTGCCCGTACTCGCCCGCCTTGATCTTGTCGAGCGCCGTCCAGAACCAGGCGGGGAATCCGTGGCTGCCCATCACGTGGGTGTAGAGGAGCGGGAGTGTGGTGGCCATATGCGGTCCTTTCTCAGAAGAGGTGCTTTTGGATCTTCCCCACCGAGGTGCGGGGGAAGGCGTCGCGGAACTCGACGACCTCCGGCACCTTGAAGCCGGAGAGCCGGGCGCGGCACCAGGCCACGAGCTCGGCGGCTGTCGCCACGGCGCCCTCCTTCAGGATGACGTAGCCCTTGATCGCCTGATCGCGGACCGGGTCCGGGATGCCGACGACGGCGGCATCGAAGACGGCGGGGTGCTGCTTGAGCGTCTCCTCCACCTCCGAGGCGGACACGTTCTCGCCGGCGCGCTTGATCATATCCTTCTTGCGGTCGACGAAGAAGAAGTACCCCTCCTCGTCCATCCGCGCCTGGTCGCCGCTGTGGAGCCACCCGTCGCGCAGGGTCTCGGCCGTGGCCTTGGGGTTTTTGAAGTAGCCCTTCATGAGGGTCAGGCCGGGCGCGCCGCCCACGACCAGCTCCCCCACCGTCCCCGGCGGGATTTCCTTACCGCTCTCGTCCACCACCTTGCACTCGTAGCCGAGCACGGGCATGCCCATGGAAAGGGGCTTGCGCGGCAGATCGAGCGGCTGCATGAGCGGCAGGCTCATGGTCTCGGTCATCCCCCAGATCTGCATGAGCGGCGCGCGGAAGCGCTCGTGCCACTCCTCGAACTGCTGGAGGGTGATGTTCTGGGCGTAGGACACCGCCCGGAGCCGCGTGCCGCCGTCGGCGGGCGAGCGGGGCTGGGCGAGCAGCATGCGGATCGGCGCGGCAAAGAGCGCGGCGAGCGTGGCCTCGTGACGGGTGGCCTGCTCAACGAAGCGGCCGGCGCTGAAGCGCTCCATCAGGGCGACGCTGCCGCCGGCCAGCAGCATGGGCAGGAAGGCGTGGAGCTGGGCGCCCGCGTGAAAGAGCGGCAGCACGATCAGGTGGCGGTCGGCGGGCCCGACCCGCATGGCCTTGGACATGACCTCGCCGCCGTAGAGGTAGCTGGCGTGGGTGAGGAGCACGCCCTTCGGCTTGGAGGTGGTGCCCGAGGTGTACTGCATGGAGATCTCGTCGAGCGGAGCGACGGCCGCGTCCGGCGGCGTGGCCGGCCGGCCCTCGATCAGCGGCGCAAGGGGACGCGCCTCGAGCACGCCGGCGAGCGCCGGGCACCGGCCGGCCACGGCGTGGATCGGCGCCGCGTACTGGGGCTCGGTGATGGCCAGGCGGGCTTCCGAGTGGGCGAGGATGTACTCCATCTCGTCGGCGGTGGAGACCGGGTTGGTCGGCACCATGACCGTGCCCGTCTTGGCCGCCGCCATCCAGAAGAGGAGGAACTCGGGGCAGTTGCCCATGTGGAGGTTGAACTTGTCCCCGTGGCTGAGGCCGTGCGCAAGCAGGAGGTGAGCGGCCCGGTTCGCATCCGCGTCGAACTCGCGCCACGTCCACCGGGCGACGCCACCCGCGGAGTCCTCGAAGATCAGGAAGGGCTGGTCGGGGAAGCGCCGCGCCTTGTCCTCCAGCGCGCCTCCCAAGGTCCGATTGCCGGTAATCAACATGGGGTCAGGTCTTGAATTACGACATTCATGTCTTGTTCCGCTGGCTCCGGGCGAGAAAGGCGGCGATCCGAGCCCGGGCGCCCTCGTCGGTCTTGAGCGCTGACGCATAGGCCTGGGCCTCGGCGCCGGGCCGTCCGGCCCGGATCCTGGCCACGACCGCCTTGATCGCGGCGAGCCCGCTTCTCGGATGCCGCGCGATTCCGGCCGCGAGCTCGGCCGCGGCGCGGTCAACCGTGCCGTCCGGCACAACCCGCGTGACGAGGCCCATGCGAAGCGCCTCGGCGGCGTCGACGGCGCGGCCCGTGAGCAGGAGATCCCGGACCGGACCGCCCCCCACGATGTCCAGGAGCCGCGCGATCCCGTAGCTCGGGGTGAACCCGAGGGTGACCTCGGGCAGACCGAAGCGCGCGGAGACCTCGGCGATCCGGAGATCCTGGGCCGCCGCCAGCATGCAGCCGCCGCCGAGGGCGTAGCCGTGGACGGCGGCGATGGTGACCTGGGGAAGGCGCGCGAACCGATCCATGATCCGCTGCCAGCGCCGGGCGAGCGCCTTCGCTGCCGCCGGCTTCAGTGCTGGCATCTCGGCGATGTCGTTGCCGGCGCAGAAGGCGCGCCCGCGCCCCGCCACGATCACCACCGAGACGTCCTTGGCCCCCTCGAGCCGTCCAAGCGAGGCCTCCAAAGTGGTGGCGACCGCCCGATTCAGCGCGTTGAGCGCCTCCGGGCGCTCGAGCACGAGCCGCGCGACGGCGCCGTCGATCAGGAGGCTCGCGCTCACAGCCCGAATCTCCCGCGCGCGGCCGCCGGAAGCGCCGCCGCCTCCAGGCTGTCCGCCGCGCCCTCGACCTCGCCCGTCGCCGCCGCCGTCTGGAGCGCGGCGAAGGCCGGGTGGTCCACACCCACGTCCGTGAACCAGTAGAGCGGCACGCCTTCGGCGACGAGGCGGCGCTGGAAGTCGCGCCGCAACTCGGCGTCGGCGTGGATCGCCGCGGGATCCTTGCCCGCCTCGAGGGCGTACGCGGCCAGGCTCCCCGCCGCCTCGCCGACATTCCACTCGACCGGATGCAGGCGATAGCAACCGTTGGTGATGTGGGTGGTGCCGAGGTTCTTGGCGCCGGCGAGGAGGTTCCGAAGTCTCACGGGAATGAGCGCGCCGAGCGGGATCTGGAACGGCCTGGTCCGGCAGGACACGCCCACATCGTCGGCGCCCGAGTTGTGGATGTCGATCGGATACCAGCCGACGCCGACCGAGTCGTCGAAGTGCTGGGCCCTCGCTCCGCGCTGGTACTCGGCGGAGACCTCCTGCTCGACGATTGTCCCCAGCGCCCGGATGCGCCGGCACTCGCGTATATAAGGATGCTTGCCGAGGGCGTCTTCAGTGGCGAAGACGTCTGGGCGGGGCTTGAGCTCGGGGAATCCCGGCGCGGCGCCGGGCCGGGGCGCTTCGGTCTGGAGCCAGTGGAGAAAGCCCAGGCTCACGCGCTTGGAGTCCTGGAGCGCCCGCGCTTGCTCGAGCGGCGTCCGGTCGAGGATGCTCTGGTCGCGGTAATCGTTGCCCGGCCAGTTGATCATGCTGATGTCGTTGGGGCAGCCGCCGCCGGACGGGAAGAGGCTCGCGTCGATGAGGCGGCGGTAGGTCCAGAGCCCGCCCTTGGTCCCCGGCGCCTGCTCGAGCACCTGGTACTCGAGCCAGCGCGTCTCCTCGCCGTAGATCTCGCCGCCGTGGACGTGGATGTGCAGCGAGTAGGGCTGGCTGTCGCGGTAGTGCGCGTACCGCTCAGGCTTCGCGATCACGTGGCGCGTGCCTGCGGCCAGGCGCTCCAAGACGAACGTATACGTGAAGCTCTGGACACAGCGGGGCTTGGGCTCCACGGGCTGGGCGTGGGGTTCCCCAGTCTCGGCCTTGGTCTCCGCGCCGACCGCGTACTCGGCGCCGGCCAAGGGCAGGAGGTCGCCGAGCTCGGTCGCATCGATCACGATGCGCGGCAGAACACGGACCCAGCGCTGGTCGTCGAGGTTCACCGCGAGCACGCTCTCGACGCGGTCCGCCTTCGTCTCGGCGCTCGCGGCCTTGGTGCGCGTCAGGATCTCGAGCCGCTCCGCGGCCCCATGCGGCGCGACCATCGCCAGCAGGGCGTCGAGCGCCACGCGCGGTTCGAAGGCCAGGCGGGTGACCCAGCAGCTCCCCGGGTTCGGCTGGGCCTGCGCGGCCAGGGCGGGGGAGAGGCGACGATAGTGATCGCGGATCGCCTCGCGGAGCGCGTAGTAGCTCCGCGTCCCGCCGAAGCGCTCGATATGCTCGTGCTCGTCGAGCGCGGAAACCCCCTGCGCGGTCAGCTGGCCGCCGATCCAGTCCGTCTCCTCGAGGAGGCAGACGCGCCGGCCCGCGCGCGCTGCGGCGAGAGCCGCCGCGATGCCTCCGGTCCCGCCGCCCACGACCAGGACGTCGCAGCGGCGCTCTTGAACGGCGCCGCGCGGCTCGCCGCACTCCACCACCGCCGCGGCGGGGTCTCCCGTCGCCCGGACCGCCATCACGTCGAGCAGCGCCGTCATTTGATCATCATGCCCGGCAGCCAGAGGGCAAGCTGCGGGAACGTCATCACGATGGCGAGCGCCACCACCTGGAGCGCCATGAAGGGCCAGATGGAGTGGAAGATGTCGCCGATGGTGATGTCGGGCGGCGTCACGCCCTTGAGGTAGAAGACGGCTGGGCCGAACGGGGGAGAGAGGTAGGAGATCTGCATGTTCATGCAGAAGAGGACCCCGAACCAGACCGAGTTGAACCCCAGGGTCTCGATGATGGGGACGAAGATGGGCGCGGTCAGCAGCAGGATGCCGATCCAGTCGATGAGGCAGCCGAGGATGATCCAGATGATCATCATGAGGGTCAGGATGCCCCACGGGCCGATCGGGAGCGCCGTGATGGTCTGCTTCATGAAATTGGTGCCGCCGGCCAGCGTGTAGACGCCGATGAGCGTGGAGGCGCCGAAGAAGAGCCAGTAGAGCATGCAGGTGACCTTGGTCGTGTCCACCACGGCGCGCGTCAGGTTCTCCCAGGTGAGTCGGCGGTGCACGGCGGCGGCGATGAAGGCGCCGAGGCAACCCACGCCGGCCGCTTCCGTCGGCGTGGCCAAGCCGGCGTAGAGCGAACCCAGCACCCCGAAGGCCACCAGCCCCGGAAGAATCAGGCCCCGCAGCAGCGCGACCTTCTCCCGGAGCGGGATGTTGCGTTCTGCCTCGCTCGCTGCCGGCGCCAGATCCGGCTGGATGTAGCAGCGGATCATGATGTAGGCGATGTAGAAGCCCGCCAGGAGCAGGCCGGGCACCACGCCCGCCATGTAGAGTTGGCCCACCGAGACGCCCGCCGTGAGGCCGTACATGATGAAGACCACGCTCGGTGGGATCAGGGTGGCGAGCCCGCCGCCCGCGCAGATGCAGCCGAGCGCGAGATCCTTGTCATAGCGGCGGCCGAGCATGGCGGGCAGCGCCACCACGCCCATGGTGACGACCTCGGCCCCGATGACGCCCACCATGGCCGCCATGATGGCGCAGGAGACGATCACCGCGACGGCCAGGCCTCCCCGCACGCGGCCCGACCAGACGTGGACGGCCCGGAACAAATCCTCCGCCACGCCGGCCCGCTCGAGGACGCACGCCATCAGGATGAAGAGGGGCACCGAAACCAGGACGTAGTTTCCCATCAGGGTGAAGATGCGGCTCACGATGAGATTCAGGCTGCTGGGGCCGAAGAGCATCAGGGCGAACGTGACCGCGATGGCGCCCGTGGCGAAGGCGAGCGGCAGCCCGGCGCCCAGGAGCGCGATGAAGGACAGGATCATCAGCGCGGTGATCCATTCGATGCTCATGCGCCGGTCGCCCGGAAGGCCTGCCGGCAGTCGCGGACCACGTTGGCAATACCCTGGAGGAGAACGAGAATCGCCGCCACCGGGATGGCCAGCTTCACCGGCCAGATGGGCGGGTTCCAGGGGGTGCCCGTGGTCTCCCCGCCCTTGATGGAGTCCAGCGCCCAGACGCCGCCGGCCCAGATGAGGACGCCGAGGTAGAGAAGGAAGAACCCGAGCGTCAGCAGGTCGAGCCACGCGCGCACGCGCAGTGGGAAGCGCGCGTAGACCACGTCCACGGCGACGTGGCGCCGGTGGAGCAGGGCATAACCGCCGCCGAGCAGGTAGGCGACGGCGGTCATGTAGATCATCAGCTCGTTGGCCCACACCGTGGGCGCGTTGAGCCCGTAGCGGGCCACGACCTCGTAGACGATGACGCCGACGATCAGCACGATCTGAAAGCCGACGAGCCAGCCGCACCAGTCATTGAGCCGGTCTACGGCCTTGAAGAATCGGTCCATGGGCCCCTCGCGCCGATCATTAGGGAGGGGGCCGCCTTCGGCCCCCTCCCCTCGAGTGAACTGCCGATCCTGCCGACTACTACAGCAGCCCCAGGTCCTTGAGCCACGCCTTCTGCGAGTCCGCCGCCTTCTTCGCGAGCGGGCTCTTCTTGGACCAGTCGTCCCAGGTCTGCTGGGCCAGCGTGCGGATCTTCCGGCGGTCCTCGTCGGTCCACGACACCAAGGTCACCCCGCCCTTCTGCTTGATCTCCTGCACGACTCGGATGTCGTCCACCGCCACGCGCTCGACCTGGTCCCAGCCCCATTCGCGGGCCGAGGACTCGAGGATCACCTTGACGTCATCCGGCAGGGCCTTCCAGGCGTTCATGTTCACGGCGAAGTCCTGGACGGGCATGGAGTGAAAGCCGGGGTAGATCGGGAACTTGGCGACCTCGTGGAAGCCCATGCGCTGGTTCATGGAGATGGTCGCCCAGTCGGCCGCGTCCACGACGCCCTTGTCGAGCGCCGAGTACACCTCGCCGCCGGGGAGCACCACGACCGAGGCGCCCAGCTTGGCGAGGATCTCTGCCGTCATCCCCTGGGGCGAGCGGAACTTGACCCCCTTGAAGTCGGCCATGTTCCGGATGGGCTTCTTGGAGGGAATGGACTCGACGCCCCACCAGGACAGGCCGATGACGTGCATGTTGAACTTGTTGTAGGCCTCCTCCAGCAATTGGAGCCCACCCTTGTAGTAGAACCAGGCGTCCTGCTGCCACGGGTGGGTGTAGCCGAAGACGAAGTCGCTGATGACCGCGAGTCCCGCCTCTTTCCCCGTCCAGTAGCCCGGCCAGGAGGACTGCCCCTGGAGCACTCCCGCGCTCACCGCGTCCAGCGTCTCGAAGACGCCCGTCACCGCGCCGGCCGAGAAGGGCGTGATCTCCAGCCGCCCGTTGGTGAGCTTCTTGATCTTCTCGCAATACTCCTGGAAGATCTTGAAGGTAAGCTCCTGGGCGCTCCAGAGCGACTGCACCTTCCACCGGTGCACCTGCTGGGCGCGGGCCACGTTCGGGAAGGCCAGGGTGCTGGCGCCGGCCACGGCGGCGCCGGCCGTCTTCAGGAAGTCGCGCTTCTGCTTGTCCATGTCCCGTCCTCCGTGTTCCCCGACGTTGAGCTGCGGGCTGACAGCGTTGTCGCCGCGGTCCCTCTCACCTCCCCGGCCGACCCGTCACGGGAGCAGCCGTTTCGCGATGATCTCTTTCATGATCTCCGACGTGCCCGACGCGATGGTCCAGAGCCTCACGTCGCGGAAGAAGCGCTCCACGGGGAACTCCCGCATGTAGCCGTACCCTCCATGGAGCTGCACCGCCTGGTACGCGACCCGGTTGGCCACTTCGGTGCAGAAGAGCTTGGCCATGGAGACCTCGGTGATGCAATCCTGGCCGGCATTGTAGAGCCCCGCCGCGTGGTACACCAGCTGGCGCGCGGCTTCGATCTCGGTGGCCATGTCGGCCACCCGGTGGCGCAGCACCTGCTTCTGGCTGAGCGGGCCGTCGAAGGCGCGCCGCTCCTGGATATAGGCCACCGTGTCCTCGAGCGCTCGCGCCGCGCCCGAGAGCGCCAGCACGGCCGCCATGATGCGCTCCCGCTGGAGCCCCGCCGCGAGCTGATGAAAGCCGCGCCCCTCGACGCCCAGCAGATTCTCCGCCGGCACCGGGCACTCGTGGAAGGCCAGCTCCGCGGTGTCCGAGGCGCGCATGCCCATCTTGTCGAGCTTGCGGCTCACGATGAAGCCCGGCAGGCCGCGCTCGACCAGGAACATGGAGATGCCGTCATGGCGCCGCTCGGCCGTCCCGGGCCCCGTGCGCGCCGCGATGAAGTAGAGATCGGCGTACACCCCGTTGGTGATGAAGATCTTGCTGCCCGTGAGCAGGTAATGGTCGCCCTTTTTCACAGCGCGCGTCGCGAGGGCCGCCATGTCCGATCCCGTCCCCGGCTCCGTGATGCCGAGCGCGCAGACCGTCTCGCCGCTGATGATGCCCGGCAGATACTTCCGCTTTTGGGCGTCGGTCCCGTAACTGGTGAGCCAGGGCGAGGACATGTCGGTTTGGACCAGCACGCTGAAGGCCACGCCGCCCGAGCGGCAGCGCGCCATCTCCTCGCCCAGCACCACGCTCGAGAGGAAATCGCCGCCGGCGCCGCCATACTCCACCGGGTACTCGAGGCCGAGGAAGCCCAGCTCGCCCAGCCTGCGCCAGAAGGTCTTGGGGAGCCGCCCCGCCTCCTCCCACTCGGCGACGTGCGGCGTCACTTCCTTCTCCACGAAAGCGCGGATGCTCTTCCTCAGCATCTCGTGCTCTTCGGTGAAGATGGAGCTCACTGGATTACCTCGTCCGCGCGGGCCAAGATCGACTGCGGGATCGTGAGCCCGAGGGCCTTGGCGGTCTTGAGGTTGATGACCAGCTCGAACTTGGTGGGCTGCTCCACGGGCAGGTCGGCGGGCTTGGCGCCCTTGAGGATCTTGTCGACGTAGACGGCAGTGCGGCGGCCCCGCTCGGAAAAATTGGCCCAGTAGGCCATGAGACCACCCGTTTCCGCATACTCTCTGAACGCGCTTATCGACGGCAGGTGGCCATTGGCAGCGAGGGCTGCAATCCGCGTTAGCTGGGCACTGAACACCGGGTCCGCGATGACGGTCAGCGCCTCGGCCCGCTCTCCGGTCATCGCGGCGAAGGCTCTGTCGATCTCTTTCGCGTCGCGCGCCGCGAGCATTCGCAGTTGGATTCCCAGACCCCGAGCCGCCGCCTCCGTCTCTTTCACCATTTGGGCTTGGTAAACTGGGTTAGCGGGATTCCAGAGGACGGCGACTACGCGGAGCTTCGGGATAGCGTTCTTTAGCAGCTCCAGCGATTTGCCCGCGCCCTCCACGTTCTGGACAGATGTTCCTGTAACGTTGCCACCCGGTTGCGCGAGGCTGGCGACAAGGCCGGCCCCAACAGGATCACCAACGGCCAACATCACGATGGGGATTGTCTTAGTCGCATTCTTGGCCGCGAGGGAAGCCTGGGTAACTACCGCGACGATGACATCGACCCGTAGCCGGACTAGTTCGGCCGCTAGTTCAGGCAGTCGATCAAATCTCCCCTCTGCCGCTCGGTGCTCGACGACGATATTGTGACCTTCGACGTAGCCCAGGGCCCGCAGGCCCTCACGGAAGCCTTGAACACCGAGAGCCTGAGGGGTGGTGGGACTGAGAAGACCGATGCGGTACACCTTTCCCACCTGCTGCGCATTCGCGGCGAGCGGGGTGGCGAGCAGGCCACCGGCCAGCGTGCCAAGGAAGGCCCGCCGCGTGGTCACTGGATCACCTCGTCGGCCCGCAGCAGTAGGGACGGCGGGATCGTCAGGCCGAGGGCCTTGGCGGTCTTCAGGTTGATCACGAGCTCGAACTTGGTTGGCTGCTCCACGGGCAGGTCGGCGGGCTTGGCGCCCTTGAAGATCTTGTCGACGAAGCTTGCGAACCGGAAATAAAGGCCGGGATAGCTCACGGCGTAGGCCATCAATCCCCCGGCCTCGACGAACTCGCGGGCCGGATAGGCGGCAGGCAGCCTATTGCGGGCCACCAAGTCAACGATCGTTTGTTGATGCATTTGGGTGAGACCGTCTGCCCCGATGAGAAGCGCGTCGACATGCTGTCGGACTGCCAGTTTGAATGCGCGGCCCAGGGCGTCCTGGCTCCGCACGTCAAGAAGCTCAGCCTGGAGACCCAGGAAGCGCGCCGCGGTCTTTGTCTCTTCCCATTCGGGTGGGGCAGCCGGATTGCCCATATTGTGAAGCAACGCAACTCGCGAGAGACGTGGAACCAGCTCTTTGAGGAGTTCAATCCGTTTCCCTGTCAACTCGGTGCTAAAGGTAGTCACCCCCGTAATATTGCCACCCGGGTGCGCGAAGCTCGCCACGATGGCATGCGGGTCGCCCATCGTCGCCATAACCACTGGAATTGTTCCGGTCGCGTTTTTGGCCGCCCTGGCGGCTGGCGTCCCCCTGGTCACGATCAGGTCGACCTTGAGACGAACCAGTTCGGAGGCGAGGTCGGGGAACCGCTCGGCGAGACCATCCGCCGACCGATATTCGATGACCAGATTTCGCCCTTCGATGTAGCCGAGATTCCGCAGGCCCTTGCGCAGGGCGTCGAGATTGGCGGCGTTCTGTGCCGCGGGTATCGTCTCCAGAATCCCGATCCGGTAGACCTTCCCCGCCTGCTGCGCGTAGGCGGTGAGCGGGGTGGCGAGCAGGCCACCGGCCAGCGTGCCAAGGAAGGCCCGCCGCGTGGTCACTGGATCACCTCGTCGGCGCGGAGCAGGAGCGACCGCGGGATCGTCAGCCCAAGCGCCTTCGCGGTCTTGAGGTTGATCACCAGCTCGAACTTCGTCGCCTGCTCCACCGGCAGATCGCCCGGCTTGGCGCCTTTGAGGATCTTGTCCACGTACGTAGCGGCCCGCCGGAACTGCTGAGCAATGTTTGGCCCGTATGACATGAGACTCCCCGCCTCCGCGAACTCCCTCAGCCCAGTGACGGCAGGCAGCCGGTTCTTCACCGCCAGAAGGGCGACCTGATCTCGAGCAGAAAAGATCACGGGGTCCGGGAGCACCACGACCCCGTCGGCGCGCCCGCGGCCCATCGCGGCGAAGCCGCCCTCGAAATCGTCGCGCCCGCGGACCTCTACGGACTGGACCGCCACGCCCAGCTTCCGGGCGGCACGCTCGACCACGTCCCTGTAAGTTCTCGCGCCCGGCGGTACAGGGTTCCACACAAGGGCCACGCGAGAGACTCCTGGGACGGCCTCCTTCAAAAGCTCCAGATACTTGCCGACTATTTCGGGAGTGGGATCATTGCTCAATCCCGTGATGTTCCCCCCCGGCCGCGCCACGCTCGCGATGAACCCAACGCCCACCGGATCTCTCGAAACCGCCATGACGACCGGGATCGTCGCGGTCGCCTGCTTAACTGCAGCGATCACCGGATTCGCTCCCGTGACGATGACGTCGACTTTCAGCCGAACAATCTCCGCCGCCAGAGCGGGGAGCCGTTCTTGCTTTCCACCCGCAAATCGCCGCTCGATCACGATATTTCGTCCCTCCACATACCCCAGCTCCCGCAGCCCCTCGTCGAGCGCCTTCGTGAGGTGCACCTGTTCCTCAGGCGCCGAGGTCTGGAGGAAACCGATCCGGTACACCCTTCCGGCCTGCTGGGCCTCGGCGGCGAGCGGTGAGACGAGGAGGCCGCCAACCAGAGCACCGACGAACTCCCGCCGCGTGGTCACTGGATCACCCCTCACCCTGCCCTCTCCCCCTTCGGGGGCGAGGGTGTTCGCTGCGAGCGGTCGCGCTCCATCTGTCGGAGCTCGGTACGGCGGATCTTGCCGCTGATGGTCTTGGGCAGGTCGCGGACGAATTCGACCTCGCGCGGGTACTTGTAGGGCGCCGTCACCGTCTTGACGTGCTCCTGGAGCTCGGCGGCGAGGGCCTCCGAGGCGACGTGGCCCGGGGCCAGGACCACGAAGGCCTTGACGATCTCGCCGCGGAGGGCGTCGGGCTTGCCGATGACGGCGGCCACGGGCACCGCCGGGTGCTCGACCACAGCCGACTGCACCACGAACGGGCCGATGCGGTATGAGGCGCTGT
>JBGPZD010000023.1:0-27568 GCA_041493605.1 Methylomirabilia bacterium | reverse complement strand
GACGAAGCCGGAGGCCGGAAGCCAGCCGAGCCGGACCGAGAAGAACAGGATGAGCATGATGCCGAGCCAGAAGCTCGGCACCGAGAGCCCGCAGAGCGACAGCCCGTTGGCCAGATAGTCCCAGAACGAGTTTCGGCGGACCGCGGATAAGACCCCGACCGGGATGGCGATGGCCAAGGCGACCAGGATGGAGAGACAGGCCAGCTCCATGGTAATCGGCAGCTTCCGGGCCACCGTCCAGGTCACGCCCTCACGGGAGCGGATCGACTCGCCAAGGTCGCCCCGGACCGCCAGGCCGGCCCAGCGGAGGTACTGGATCGGGATCGGGTCGTTGAGCCCGTACTTCTCGCGGATCTCGGCGAGGCCCGCCTCGTCGGCGTCGGTGCCCGCCATCACCCGCGCGGGATCGCCGGGAATCAGGCGCACGCCCGTGAAGACGATGAGGCTGATCAGGACGAGGGTGACCGCCGAGATGGCGAGGCGCTGGAGCAGGTAGTCGAGCACGCGACGTCAGGCGACCGGCGCCGCGCCCGCACGGCGCCGCGCCGGCCGCTCCCGTCCCGCTACTGCCAGGACGTGCCCTTGATCCGGATGAGACCGTCCGGCACGCCCTTGTAGCCCTTGAGGTTCTTCGGATACGCCACGATGTAGTTCGGGTGATAGATGTAGATGATGTTCCGCCGGCCGAACGCGAACTTCTCGACGGCCTGGCGGTACAGGGACGTGCGCTGCCCAAGGTCGCTGACCTCGCGCGCCTTGTTCAGCAGCGCGTCGACACTCTCGTCGCAGACGTGGGTGGTGTTGAGGCTGCCGCCGCAGGTCTGGAACTGATGGATGTTGGCGTCAGGATCCACCCGTCCGCTCCAGCCGATGAGAAAGGCCTGGAGCTTTCCGGCATCGTCGTCCTTGAGCGACGATGCGAACTCGCTGGGTCTCAGGCTGATGTTGAATCCTGCCTCCTTGGCCATGCCCTGGATCACTTCGCCGACCCGGCGCTGCTGCGGGTTGTTCACGATTGTCAATTCGAAGCTGTAGCCGCCGGCCAGCCCCGCTTCCGCAAGAAGCTTTTTCGCTTTCGCCACGTCCCGCGTCGGGCACTTGCGGCTCTTGTCGGCGAACGGGCTCGCGGGTGAGATGGGTGTGCAGCCGGGCGTGTACTGTCCGTCCCAGACGACCTGGTTGAGGGCCTCGCGGTCGATCGAGAGGTCCAGCGCCTCACGAACCCGTGGGTCGTTAGCCAGCGGAGTGCCCAGGTCGCCGGCCGGCTGCGTCTTGCCGGTCTTGTTGCGAATGTTGATGGTGATGCCGTCATATCTGATTCCGGTGACGCTAGACAGCTCGAACCGAGCTTCCTTGCGGAGGCTGGCGGCATCCGTTGGCCCGACGAGGTGCATCATGTCGATGTCGCCGGAGCGCAGGTTGGCCAGGCGCACGTTGTCGTCGGGGATGATGCGGAAGATCAAGCGGTCGAACTTTGCCTGGCTCGGATCGAAGTAGTGCGGGGACTTCTCGAGCACGATGCGGTCCTGGGGCACGCGCTCGACGAAACTCCATGGCCCGACGCACACGGGCACGGTGCCGAACTTGTCGCCGAGCTTGTTGGCGGCGGCCGGGGAGACGGGCATCCCGGCGCGATCGGCCAGAATCGCCACGAGCGGGGAGAAGGGCGCCTTGAGCTTGAGCCGCACCGTCAGCGGGTCGACCACCTCGATTGAGTTGACCGACTCGAGCTCGCTGCGGCGGTTGGAGCCCTTCATGTTGAGGTGGCGGTCCAGCGAGAACCGCACCGCCTCGGCGGTCATTGGCGTGCCGTCGTTGAACTTCACGTTGGGGCGAAGGTTAATCGTGACGGTCTTGCCGCCGTCGGAGAAGGCGGGCAGGCCGGCCGCGAGTTGGGGGAAGATGCGCAGGTTCTCGTCGATCTCGTAGAGCTTCTCGCACATCTGGGAGTAGATGATGCGCCCGACATAGGTCCGGGACAGCGTCGGGTCGAGGATGTCGGGATCCTCGTTGAGAGCCACCACGAGCGTCTTTTTCTGGGCCTGCGCGGGGCCCGCCGGCAGCATAAGGGCGACGAGCACCGCGATCACAACCCACAGCGCCTTGCGCATCCAATCCATGGCCGTTTCCTCCGCGGGATGATCCACTGTTCAGTACTTGACGCGGCCGAACAGCCGAAGCCCGTCCGGCCCGTACTGCTGCGCGATCTGCTGCGTATGGGCCACCACCACGCCGTAGATCCGCCGAAGCTCGACGACGGGATCGGCGTGGTCGTCCACCCTGAGGTTGTGGTACATGCGCGGCTCCTCGCTGGCCACCAGCAGGGCAGCGGACTGCTTGCCGCGCTTGTCGCCGCCGGCGGCCTGCCCCGCTTCGAGCGCCATCAGGAGCCGCTCCGAAAGCTCGCGCTTCTCCTCGCCAGCCGCGGCGAACGCCTCGGCCATGGCGCGGGTGACTTCGGGGCCGGTGAGCATATTGCCGGCCACCGTGAAGCCGGGCCCGTTCGCGTGGCCGCACCACGGCACGCAGTCGGCCCCGGTGTGGCAGAATCCGCCCTCGGCGTCGACGCCGTGGACCTGGCGGATCGCCCGCTCGGGATCGGCCTCGAGGAGACCGCGGAGCGCGACTGCGATCGGCACGCCCTGTTCCACGAGGGCCAGGCAGCGCCGGCCAAGCTCGGTGTTGACGCGCGCCTGGGTGGCCACGGCGCCGCGCCGGGAGACGAAGGGCACGAGGCTGCCGACATTGGGGCGGGCGGTGGAGACGGCCACGCCGAAGTCGCCCGTTTGCGGGTCGCACGCCGCGATGGAAAAGGTGTGCAGGTCGATCATGGACCGGCGGCCCTAGATCATACATGAGGAGACCGGGGCGCGAGTGAGATAGTATGCTCGCTGCCGCTGGCGAAAGGAGGACCCGATGCCGGAGCCGAAGTCCCGATCTCAGCAGGCCGAGCTGGCCAATCTGCTGGGCGTGATCGAGCGGGCGGGCAATTTGGCCTTGAGCGAGGAGCCGTCTCGCTTCATCGCCGCTCTCGAAGAAGCGGCGCGGGAGCAGGACACCCGGTGAGCGCTCCCGACTGGACCATCGAATCGCTCGCCGCCGCCATCCGGCAGCGGAAGGTCTCGCCGGTGGAGGCGGCCCGCGAGTGCCTGGCCCGCATCGAGCGTCTCGACGCGCGGCTGCGCGCCTTCATCACCGTTGACGCCGACGGCGCGCTCCGGGCCGCCGCGGAGCGAGAGGCGGAGGCCGCGGCCGGCCGCTGGCGCGGCCCGCTCCACGGCGTGCCGCTGGCCTACAAGGACCTCTGCCATATTCGCGGGCTGCCCACGTCCTGCGGCACGAAGACGCGGGAGTATTTCTCCGCCGAGCAGGACTGCACCGCGGTCGCGCGGCTCACGGCCGCCGGGGCCATCACGCTCGGCAAGCTCAACATGACCGAGCTGGCCATGGGGCCCTTCGGCGACAATGCCCACCACGGTCATGCCCAGAACCCTTGGCGTCCCGGGCACGTCACCGGGGGTTCGTCGAGCGGCTCGGGTGTCGCGGTGGCGGCGGCGATGACGCTCGGTGCCCTCGGCAGCGACACGGGCGGCTCCATCCGGCTGCCGGCCGCCTGCTGCGGCATCGCGGGCCTGAAGCCCACCTACAGCCGCGTGAGCCGCGCCGGCGTCATGCCGCTGTCCTGGTCCAACGACCATGTCGGCCCCATGGCCCGCACGGTGCGCGACGCGGCCCTGATGCTCCAGTCCATCGCCGGCTACGACCCGCTCGACGCGACCTCCAGCCGCCGGGCCGTTCCAGATTTCCTGGCGGGCCTGGACGGCGGCGCGGCGGGGCTCCGCGTCGCGGTGCCGGAGAACTTCTTCTTCCGCGGGCTGAATCCGGAGATGGAAGGCGCCGTGCGCGAGGCCGTGCGGACGCTCGAGAAGCTCGGGGCGCGGGTGACGGAGATCGCGGTCCCCGATCCGCAGGTGATGAACGACGTGGCCACCATCATCTCGCGCTCCGAGGGCTCAGCCGCGCACGCGCGGCTGGCGCGCGAGCGACCCGAGGAGATCCAGCCGACGGTGCGGGCGCGGCTCGAGCTGGGCTTCCGCATCTCGGCCTACGATTATCTCCAGGCGCTGAGGCTGCGGGCGCGGCTGACACGAGCGTTCATCCACGAGGTGTTCGCCGGGGCGGATGTGCTGGTGGCCCCGGTGATCCCGGAGCCCGCGCCGCCGCTTTCCCACGCCATCGAGGGCACGGTCGAGGAGCGGACGGAGCGGCAGGGGCGCTTCGCCCGTCTCACGCGGTCGATCAACGGGCTCGGGCTGCCGGCGCTGGCGCTGCCGTGCGGCTTCTCCCGGGCGGGGTTGCCGCTCGCGATGCAGATCATCGGTCGCCCCTTCGACGAGGCCACCGTGCTGCGCGCGGGCCAGGCCTACGAGCGCGCCGCGGGCTGGACGGCGCGCCGCGCGCCGATCGATTAGGTGCCTGCCCGCGACTGGAAATAGTGCAGCCGGTAGAGGCCGGTGGCGACGTCCGCCGCGGCGCCGTGGCGGGTGAGACCGTCGTCGCCGAGGACGTCGCGGCAGGCCGACTCGGCGGCCTCGGCGTCGATGGCCTCCAGCAGCAGGATCCACCGCGCGAGCTCGTCGGGACGCTCCCGCAGCGTCTTCTCCTCGGTCTTCACCGTGGTCGCTTCCACGTCGGCCTCGCAGAGGTGCGCGCCCACGAGCCACCGGCGCTCCATCGCCGCGGCCAGCGCCGTGGAAGTCAGCCAGCCGCGCAGCGCGTCCGCGCGGCCCGCCTCGGGGCCGAATTCGAGCGTCGCCACCGCGCCGCCGATGCCGTGGCCGAGGGTCGCCGTGACCCGGCAGGCCGTGCGCTTGGTGTTTCGGAAGAGCGGCAGCACGCGCCGCGTCCACGGCGTGGGATCGTTGAGGCGGGCCACGTAGGCGGCGCTGCGCAGCGTGGCGACCGACTCGGTCTCGTAGAAGTAGAAGTAGGCCGCGGGACTTCTGATGGCCTCGTAGCGGCGGAAGCGCAGGAAGCCGGGCACCGCGAGCCGCTCCGGGACGTGCTCGCGGATATGCCAGTGGTCGAACTCCGCCCGGCCTTCCGGAACGACGTCGTGCCAGAAGGCCAGAACCGCCGAGCCGCGCAGGGCCATGGGGCCGACCCTACCGGCGGCGGTGGCGCCGAGTCAAGAGGCCGGGCGGCGCGGGCCCTTGGGATAGACTAGGACCATGCCCGAGCCCGGCGCGACGCCGCCCGCCGCTCCCGCGCTGTTTCGGCGGCTGTTCGGCACCCTGCGGCTTTCCTACGTGCCGATCCTGGTCACCTACTTCGCCTACGGCGCCAACGGCGTCACCGCCATCGGCCTGCTGTTCTTCCAGAAGAACGAGCTCGCGATCACGCCGGCCGAAGCCGCCGGGATCGCCTTCTGGGCGGCGCTGCCCTGGAGCACCAAGATGGTCGTGGGCGTGGCGTCCGACGTCTATCCCATCTTGGGCAGCCGGCGGGCGTCCTACCTCATTCTCGGCGCGCTCTGCACGCTCGGCGGCTATGGCTGGCTCGCCTCCGCCGTCCAGACCAAGGGCGCCTTTCTCGGCGCCATGGTGCTGATCGCGGTCGGGCTGATGATGCAGGACGTGGTGGCCGACGCGCTGAGCGTGGAGGTGGCGGACACCGACGAGGAGGTCGCCCAGGTGCAGACGCTGGGCCGCATGGTGCTGCTGGCCGGTGGGATCATCGCGGGCGGCTTCGTCAGCGGCTGGCTCGCCGGCGCCATCAAGCCGCGCGGCGTCTTCGCGGTGGCCATGGCGCTCCCGGCGCTCGTGATGCTCGGCGCCCTGTTCATCCGGCCGGGTGCGCGCGGGCGCGCCTCGCAGGCGGCCGCCGGCCATGTCGAGGACGCCGCGGGGCCGCTGGGAGGCGGCAAGGCGCATCTGGTCTTGTTCGTCGGGCTCGGCTACGCGGGGCTCGCGGTGGCGCTCGAGATGCTGAGCGTGCCCTTCGCGCAGGAGATTATCCTCCTGATCTCGGGCGGGTTGATCTGCGTGCTGCTCCAGCGGATGGGCATCTCGCGGACCGTGGCCGTCTCCGCACTGGCGATTTTCTGCTTCCGGACCGTGCCGGGCGTGGGACAGGGCTACGGCTACTGGGCCATCGACAAGCTCGGCTTCGACGAGGAGTTCCTGGGCATTCTCTCCCAGGTGTCGGCGGTCATGGGACTGGCGGGGCTGATCGTCTTCCGCAAGCCCATCACGCGGCGGCCGGTGAGCTTCACGCTGTTCTGGGTCACGGTGCTCGGCGCGGCGCTCTACCTGCCGACCATCGGGCTCTTCTACGGCGCGAACGAATGGATCGGGGTGAGCCCGCGGACCTTCGCCTTCATCGACACGACCATCGCGGCGCCGCTCGGTCAGCTGAGCATGGTGCCGATGCTGGTGCTGATCGCCAGGACGGCGCCCAAGGGGGCCGAGGCGACGATGTTCGCCATCATGGCCTCGCTGATGAACCTCGCGCTGTCCGCCAGCGAGCTGTTCACCCGCTACCTCAACACCGTCTTCGCGGTGACCCAGCAGGACTACTCCAACCTGGGCCGGTTGCTGATCACGGTGGGGCTGATCGGGCTGCTGCCGCTGCTTGCCCTGCCGCTGCTCCGGCGCGAGGAGACGGCGCCGGCGGGCGCCGCGGGGGCCGCGCGGGCGACTGCGCCCACGGGCGGGTCTGCGCTATAGTGTCTGCGACACATTGGCTATGACGAACCCCGCGCGCAACCCCTGGGCCGCCGTCTTCCGCCTCCTCGAGCGCGATGAGCGGCTGTTCGCTGTGCTCCTGGCCGTGGTCATGGTCGGCGGCCTCGCGGCGCTGGGTTTGGCGCCCCTCCGCCCGCGCTTCCATCTCGACGTCTACTCCCTCGTTCTGTGGTTCGCGGCCTACAAGGCGGGCATCCTGGCCCTCGTCACCGTCAATCCGCGGGCCACGCGGCAGATCTTCACGGCCGCGCTCGGCGTGGACCTGCTGCTGGTCTTCGCCCTCCTTTACCTCACCGGGGGCGGCGACAGCCCGTTCGTCAGCCTCTTCTTCCCGCTGGTGGCGGTCAACGCGTACTACTACGGCCGGTGGGTCGGGCTCCTGCTGGCGGCGGTTGCGGGGTTGCTCTTCTGGACGGCGGCCTGGCTGGCGCTGCCCGGCGCGGCCTGGACAGCCGTGGCCATTCTCATGGGGATGGTCGGGCTGCCGGCCTACGCGCTCGGTCACGTGGCCGATCGCGAGCGCCGCGCCCGCAACGAGGTCGAGCGGCTCAACGCCGAGCTCACGGGCACCCTCACGCGGCTGCGGGCCGCGCAGGAAAGCCTGGTCGAGGCCGAACGCATGGCTACCGTGGGGCGGCTCTCCCTCAAGGTCGCCCACGAGGTGCGCAACCCCATCGCGGCCATCGAGCTGAACGCCGAGCTGCTGGGCGACATTGTCGGGGACCGGCCGGCCGCCGAGATGGGCGAGGCCACGAGCCTCGTGAGCGCCATCCGCGACCAGGTCGCGGCGCTCGACGCGCTCACTGAGGAGTACCTGGCCTTCGCGCGCTTCCCGCGGCCCCAGTACGAGGAAGATTCGGTCAACGACATGGTCACCGCGCTGGCGGAGTTCGTGCGCCCACTGGCCACTCGCCAGGGCGTCACGGTGACGGCCGCGACCGACCCGGCCGTCCCGCCGATGGAAATCGACCGGACCCTGCTGCGCCAGGCGGTGCTGAACCTCGTGAAGAACGGCCTCGAGGCCGTCTCCCAAGGGGGAACAGTCACCGTGACGACCCGCCGTGTGGAGGACACGGTGGAGATCGCGGTGGTCGACTCGGGGCCCGGCATCACGCCAGAGATCGGCCGCCGGCTGTTCGAGCAGTTCTTCACCACCAAGCCCCAGGGCACGGGGCTGGGGCTGTCCATCGCGCGGCAGATTGTCGAGGAGCACGGCGGCAAGATCCGGTGGCACAGCGCGCCGGGCGCCGGCGCGACGTTCGTCCTCGCGCTGCCCATCAAGCGGGCCGAGCATGTCTGAGCCCGCCGCGCCGTCCGCGACCCTGCTGGTGGCCGACGACGACCCGGCGGTGCGCCAGAGCCTGGAGCGTGCGCTGACGCGGGAGGGATACGGCGTGGTGCAGGCTCCCGACGGCCAGTCCGCCCTCGAGCGCCTGCAGGCGGGCGGCGTCGACCTGGTGCTCTCCGACCTCAAGATGCCCGGGCTCAACGGGCTCGAGCTGCTCAAGGCGGCCAAGGTCGTGGCCCCCGACGTGGACTTCGTCATGCTCACCGCCTTCGGGACGGTCGAGGAGGCCGTCCAGGCGATGAAAGATGGCGCGACGGACTTCCTGACCAAGCCCTTCCAGCGCGCCCAGCTCGTCAAGGTGGTCCGGCAGGCGCTCGAGCGCCGCGCGCTGATCGCGCAGAACCGCGCGCTCCAGCAGCGCCTGGACGCGCTGCTGCGCCAGGGCGAGATCATCGGCGTGAGCCCCGCCTTCCGCCGCATGATGACCCTGGTCGAGCAGGTGGCCGACAGCTCGGCCACCGTCCTCATCCAGGGCGAGAGCGGCACCGGCAAGGAGCTGGTGGCGCGCGCCATCCACGAGCGCTCGCCGCGGAAGGCCGGCCCCTTCGTCGCGGTCAACTGCGCGGCGCTGCCCGAGACTCTTCTTGAGTCCGAGCTGTTCGGCTACGAGAAGGGGGCGTTCACGGGCGCCACCGCGCGCAAGGAAGGCCGCTTCGAGGTGGCCAACGGCGGCACGCTCTTCCTCGACGAGATCGCCGACCTCTCACCGGTGACCCAGCCCAAGATCCTCCGGGTGCTCCAGGAAGGGGAATTCGAGCGGGTCGGCGGCAACCGGTCGATCAAGGTGGACGTCCGCATCGTGACCGCGACCAACCAGGATCTAGCCGCCCTGGTGCGGGACAAGCGCTTCCGCGAAGATCTCTTCTACCGGCTCAACGTGATCACGGTCGCCGTGCCGCCGCTCCGGCACCGTCCGGAGGACGTCCCGGTGCTCGCCGAGCACTTCCTCCGGTTGTACGCCGCCAAGAACAACCGGCGGCTGGAGGGCTTCAGCAAAGACGCCATGCGCCGGCTCGAGGCCTACTCCTGGCCGGGCAATGTCCGGGAACTAGAGAACGTGATTGAGCGCGCGGTGGTGCTCGCGCGCGGCGCGAACGTCGAGCTCACCGACCTGCCCGACAATGTGGGCGGCTCGACGCCCATGCCCGACGGCGTCTTCATCGTCCGCGTCGGGACGCCGCTGGCCGAGGTCCAGCAGCGGCTCCTCGAGGAGACGCTGCGGCTCACCAAGGGCAACCGGACGCTCACCGCCAAGATCCTCGGCATCGACCCCAAGACCGTCTTCCGCAAGCTCAAGGCGGGCGAGGTCGAGGAGCCGCCCAGCGGCGAGGCCCCGAGCGCCGACAAGCCCGCCGGGAGCTGACGCGTGGCCTTCACCCAGATCCGCTATGACGTCACCGACGGCGTCTGCACGGTGACGCTCAACCGGCCCGAGAAGCTCAACGCGATCACGGGCACCATGCTGGACGAGCTCGTCGCCGCCTTCGACGCGGCCGACGCCGACGACGCCGTGCGCGCCGTCGTCGTCACCGGCGCGGGGCGCGCCTTCTGCGCCGGCGCCGATCTCTCGGCGGGGGGCAAGACCTTCGACCGCGCCGCGCGGAGCAGGGACGAAGGGCCCGGCGAGCACCGCGACGGCGGCGGGCTCGTCACGCTGCGCATCTACGACCTCAAGAAGCCGGTGATCGCCGCGATCAACGGCCCGGCGGTGGGCTTCGGCATCACGATGACGCTGCCGATGGACGTCCGCATCGCCTCGACGGCGGCCCGGATCGGCTTCGTCTTCGCCCGCCGGGGCGTGGTGCCGGAAGCGTGCAGCACGTGGTTCCTGCCGCGGCTGGTGGGCATGAGCCGCGCCGCCGAGTGGGTCTACACCGGGCGCGTGTTCCCGGCGGAGGAGGCGAAGGACGGCGGGCTCGTCACGCGCGTGGTGGAGCCCGATCGGCTGCTGCCGGCGGCGCGGGAGCTGGCGCTCGAGATCGCGCGCAACACCTCGGCCATCTCGGTGGCCCTGGCCCGGCAGCTCATGTGGCGCATGCTGGGGGCCGACCATCCCATGGAGGCCCACCGCCTCGACTCGCGGTGCATGGACTGGACGGGGCGCTCGGCCGACGCCCACGAAGGCGTCGCGGCCTTCCTCGAGAAGCGGCCGGCGCGCTTCACGCTGAGGCCCAGCGCCGACATGCCGCCGTTTTACCCCTGGTGGCCTGACCGCCCCTTCACGTCTTGAGCGGCACGGCGCTGCTGTGCCTGATGGCCTTCTGCAATACCATTTGCATCGGCGCCTTTGGCCCGCTGCTGCCCGAGATCGGCCGCGCGCAGGCGCTGACCGACTGGGAGCTGGGCCTGCTGGCCGGCTCCTTCGGCTTCGCCCGCATGGCGGCCGACGTGCCCACGGGCTGGCTGGCGGGCCGGCGCCTCGGCAGCACGCTCGCGCTGGCGCCCGTGGTGCTCCTCGTCGGCCTGCTGCTCTTGGGCAGCGGCGGGCCGTTCGGGGTGCTGATCCTCGGACGCATCCTCACCGGCCTCGCGCACACCCTCGGCATGGTGGGCGGGCTCACCGCCTTGCTCCGCGACCACGGCGGGCCGTCGGCCTCCGTGCGGCTCAATACGTTCGAGTTCTCCGGCATGTTCGGAATCCTGGGCGGCCTCACGGCGGTGGGCCTCTTGCCGGCGCGGTGGGGCTGGAGCCTCTCCATGCTGGCCGCCTCGGCGCCGCTGCTCGTCACCCTCGCGCTGATCCCGCTCTTCCGCCGCCGCTTTCCCGATGCGCCGCGCCCCGCCGCGGCCGCCGGGCCGGCCGGCGCCCAGGCCGCCTCCGCCCCGCGCACCGCGCCCATCGTCTGGATGATGTTCGCCGTCGGCGCCATCATGGCGCTGTCCTGGTCCTCGGTGAGCCAGTTCCTGGTCCCGCTGCGCGGCACGCGCGAGTTCGGCCTGGACCGCGCCGGGGTGTCCCAGCTGCTGGGCCTGGCCCAGCTCGTGGACCTGGTGGCGCTGCTGCCGGTGGGCTGGCTGGCCGACCGGCTGGGGCGCCTACCCATCCTGGCCGGCGTCGCCGCCGTGCTCGGCCTCGGGACCTGGGGCGCCGGCCTCGGATCGTTTCCCTTCTTCGCCGTGGGCTGCGCGCTCTTCGGCCTGGGGTTGGCCGGCTGGATGCTGCCGCTCGGCGTGATCCGCGAGCACACCCCGCTCGGCGGGCTGGCCTGGCGGACGGGCCTCTACCGCGTGGGCGTGGACGCCGGGATCTTTCTCGGGCCGCTTATCTGCGGCTTTCTCGGGGAAGCACATACCCGCGTCTTCGTCGGACTCGTCGGGCTGGCGTCACTCGCCGCCGCCGGCCGGCTCCTCTGGCGCTAGCCAACGGTTGATCGGCCTCTTCCCGATAATAGGGTTTGACGATTCATTATGTAATGTGTTATCGGTAAATCCGATGACAACCGAGCGGGTGCATGCGTGGGAGTTGAGCGACGAAGAGGCTCGACGGCTGCGCGGCGCGGTGAGCCGGGCCTACTCGCTCGCTGCCGAGAGCCCGGGCATCAAGCATTCCTTTCCGGTGGGCCGGCGGTTTGCGGAAAGCCTGGGCTATCCGCCCGAGGTGCTGGCCGAGCTCCCGTCCGATTCCGTGGACGCATTCGCGGGGGTCTCCAACGTCGCCGTGCTCGCCTCGATCCCGGCGGGCGCCGCGGTGCTCGACCTGGGCTGCGGGGCTGGTCTCGACAGCCTGATTGCGGCCCGCCGCGCGGGCCCGACGGGCCGGGTGGTCGGGATCGACTTCAGCGATGCGATGCTCGGGCGCGCGCGGCGCGCGGCCGCGACGAGCGGGGTCGACGTCAGCTTCCGCCGGGGCGACGCCGAGAGTCTCCCGCTCGAAGGGGGCTCGATCGACGTGGCGCTGGTCAACGGCATCTTCAACCTGAATCCGGCGCGGGCCGCGATCTTCGCCGAGCTGGCGCGGGTCGTGAGGCCGGGGGGCGCCGTCTACGCCGCCGAGCTCGTCCTGAGCGAGCCGCTGCCGCGGACGGGGCCGCCGAGCGACGCCGAGTGGTTTGCCTGAATCGGAGGAGCGAAGGAAGGCGGCGCCTTCCTCGACGAGTTCCGAGAGGCGGGATTCCGCGACGCGGTCATCCTCCGAACGAGCCGCAACGCGCGCTGCAAGGATCCTCGCGTCCTCGCCGCTGAAGTGCTCGCCCGCCGCTGACCCGGCCCGGTCAGCCCCGCTTCAACTCCGCCCGTTCCATCGAACCTGCGCCAGGCCGGGGCGCAGCGACGAGCGGTGTTATCCTACGGCCACGATGATCATCGCCGACTCGCAGGTCCACCTCTGGGGCGCCGATACGCCCGAGCGGCCGTGGCCGCCCGGCCGCGCGCAGCAGGCCCACCGGCCCCAGGCGTTCTCCAAGGACGATCTCCTCAAGGAGATGGACGCCGCCGGCGTCGAGCGCGTCGTCATCGTGCCGCCTTCGTGGGAGGGCGACCGCAACGATCTGGCGCTCGAGGCGGCGCGGCTTCATCCCGACCGCTTCGCCGTAATGGGCCGGCTGGCGGTGGAAAAGCCCGAGAGCCGGGGCCTCGTCGCCGGCTGGAAGCGCCAGCCGGGCATGCTCGGGCTGCGCTTCACCTTCCACACCGCGCTGCAGAAGCCGTGGCTCACGGACGGCACCGCGGACTGGCTTTGGCTCGCCGCCGAGCGGGCGGGGCTGCCCGTGATGATCTTCGTGCCGGGCTCGCTCCCGCAGGCGGGCCGGATCGCCGAGCGCCATCCCGGGCTCAAGCTGGTGATCGACCACCTGGCGCTCTCGATGACCCAGAAGGATGACGCCGCCTTCGCCGATCTGCCCGACCTCTTGGCGCTGGCCCGCTGGCCTAACGTGGCCGTCAAGGCGTCGGCGCTGCCGTGCTATTCCACCGAGCCGTATCCGTACCGCGGGCTGCACCCGCACGTCCGGCGCGTCTTCGACGCCTTCGGCCCGCGCCGCGTGTTCTGGGGCACGGACCTCACCCGGCTGCCGTGCACCTACCGCGAGGCCATCACGCTATTCACGCAGGAGCTGACATGGCTGTCACAGGCGGATGCGGAGTGGGTGATGGGGCGCGCGGTCTGCGAGTGGCTGGGCTGGCCGCTGCCGGCATGAGGCGGGGAGACGAGTGATGGCGACGCCCACGCGGAAGGAAACTGACAGCATGGGAGCCGTCGAGGTGCGCGCCGACCGCTACTGGGGCGCCCAGACCCAGCGGTCGCTCGAGCACTTCAAGATCGGCGGCGAGCGCTTCCCGCGGGAGATGATCCGCGCGCTCGGGCTGGTCAAGAAGGCCTGCGCCATGGTCAATCGCGAGCTGGGGCTGCTCGAGCCCGAAAAGGCGCGGGCCATCATCGGCGCGGCCGACGAGGTCATCGCCGGCGGGCTCGACGACCACTTCCCGCTCGTGATCTGGCAGACCGGCAGCGGGACGCAGACCAACATGAATGCCAACGAGGTGATCGGCAACCGGGCCATCGAGATCCTGGGCGGCCAGCTGGGCTCGAAGAAGCCGGTCCATCCCAACGACGACGTCAACCGCTCCCAGTCCTCCAACGACGTCTTCCCCACGGCCATGCACGTGGCGGCGGCCGAGCAGATCGCCGGTCGGCTCGTCCCGGCCGTCGAGGCGCTCAAAGACGCCCTGGCCCACAAGGCCGAGGCCTTCAAGGGCATCGTCAAGATCGGGCGCACCCACCTCCAGGACGCGACGCCGCTGTCGCTGGGCCAGGAGTTCTCCGGCTACGCGGCCATGCTCGAGCAGTCGCTTTCGGGACTGCGCTCCGCCCTTCCGGGGCTCTACGAGCTGGCCATCGGCGGCACCGCGGTGGGCACGGGCCTCAACGCCCCCGAGGGCTTCGGCGAGCGCGTCGCGCGCCAGCTCAAGGCCCTGACGGGCTCGCCCTTCACCAGCGCGCCAAACAAATTCCAGGCCCTGGCCTCCCACGAGCAGCTCGTGGCGGCCAGCGGCGCGCTCAAGACCCTGGCCTGCGCCCTGATGAAGATCGCCAACGACATCCGGTGGCTGGCCTCCGGGCCCCGCGCCGGGCTCGGCGAGCTGGCCATCCCGGAGAACGAGCCGGGGAGCAGCATCATGCCCGGCAAGGTCAACCCGACGCAGTCCGAGGCCATGACCATGGTCTGCGCCCAGGTCCTGGCCAACGACGTGGCGGTCAACATCGGCGGGGCGTCGGGCAACTTCGAGCTGAACGTCTTCAAGCCGCTGATCTGCCACAACGTGCTGCAGTCGGTGCGGCTGCTGGCGGATGCCTGCGGGTCATTCCGCAAGCACTGCGTGGAGGGGATCGAGCCCAACACCGCGCGCATCCGCGAGAACCTCGAGCGCTCGCTCATGCTGGTGACGGCGCTGGCGCCGCACATCGGCTACGACCGCGCGGCCGAGATCGCCAAGCGGGCGCACAAGACGGGGACGACGCTCCGCGAGGCCGCGCTCGGGCTGGGCTACGTGAGCGCGGAGGAGTTCGACCGCCTGGTGCGCCCGGAGCAGATGGTGAAGCCGAGCGGCCCCGCTACGACTTGAAGCCCACCTTCTTGTGGGAGCCGTCGCACATGGGCTTGTTCGCCGAGTGACCACAGCGGCAAAGGTAGATCGTGTCGCCGCCCTTGCCGGGGATCGCGTTCCCCTGGGCGTCCTGCACCTCGCACTCACCCTTCACCATCAGCGGTCCATCGGCGATCGCCTTCACGGTCACGGCCATCGAGCGTCCTCCTTGTGTTGGGAACGACTGGGATTGCCTTCCGGGGCCTGAGTATACTCCAGGGAGCCATGAGTATAGCCGACCGGCTGCTGGAGGCTCTCGCCAACTCGGCCGCGCACCAGTACGGCGGCGAGCCCGTGTCGGAGCTGGCCCATTCGCTCCAGTGCGCCGACCTGGCCCGCGAGGCGGGGGCCGACGAGGAGCTGGTGCTGGCCTGCCTGCTGCACGACGTCGGCCGCTACGCGGTGGACCAGGCGCTGGTCTTCGACAGCAAGGAGCGCGGGCACGCCGCGGGCCCCGGCGCGCGGGGCCACCACCAGCTGGGCGCGGCGCTGATCGCGCCCTGGGTGCCCACGCGCGTGTCCTGGCTCGTCGGCATGCACGCCGACGCCAAGCGCTACCTCTGCGCCACCGAGCCCGGCTACTACGACAGCCTCACGCCGGCCTCCAAGCACACGCTGACGCTGCAGGGCGGCATCATGAGCGCGGAGGACGTCGCGCGGCTCGGCACGCACCCGTGGCTCGGCGACGCGCTCCGCCTGCGGCGCTGGGACGACGCGGCCAAGGTGGTCGGCAAGCCGACGCGGCCGCTCTCGGCCTGGGCGCCGCTGCTGCGCAGGCACTTCGAGCCATGACCCACGACCCACCGGTCCCGGCGCCCTTCGCGGCGCTCCTCGCGCGACTCCCCGAGGTCAAATTCAGCGGCCGCACCGTGTTCAACGCCTGCTTCGGCTGCGGGCCGAGCCACGAGATCGGCCTCCGCGTGCGGACCTTCGGCGCCGACGGCGAGGTGCTCTCGCCCATCGTCATCCCGCGCCGCTTCGAAGGGCCCCCCGGCGCCGCCCACGGCGGCATCGTGGCCGCCTATCTGGACGAGGTCCTGGCGGGCGCCGCGGTGCACGCGACCGGGCGCATCTATGTCACCGGCGAGCTGACCGTGCGCTACCTCAAGCCCGCGCCCATCGAGCGGCCGCTGCTGGGGCGCGGGCGCGCCGCCAAGGACGCGGGACGGTATCTGGATCTCGAAGGCGCGCTCGAGGATCTCGAGAGCCGTGAGATGGTCGCCCGCGCCACCGGCCGGTTCTTCCCGCTCCCCGAGCCGCGCTAACGGCCCGCCGCCCGTCGCTCCCCATGGGGTCTTCGCGCGGGCATCCGCTCTTCGCCGCCGTCTATGATCGGCTCATCCGGGGCGCCGAGCGGAAGTTCCTCGGCGCCCACCGCGACTGGCTGGCCTCAAGGCTCACGGGAAGGGTGCTCGACGTCGGCTGCGGCACGGGGCTCAATTTCGCCCATTACCCGGTCGCGGTCGAGGTCGTCGCGGTGGAGCCGGATCCCCACATGCTCAGGCGGGCGCGGGCGCGCGCCGCGGCGCTCGGGCGGCAGATCGAGCTGTTGGAGGCAGGCGCTGAGGATCTGCCGTTCCCCGACGGTTCTTTCGACACGGCCGTGGCGACTTTGGTCCTCTGCACGGTGACCGACCTGGACCGTAGCCTCGGCGAGATCCGGCGCGTGTTGCGGCCGGGCGGCGCGCTGCGCTTCCTCGAGCACGTCCGCTCGCCGAGCGCGGGCTGGGCGCGGTTTCAGGATGCCGTCACGCCCATCTGGAGAAAGGTCGGTGCGGGCTGCCACCCCAACCGCGACACCGTGTCGGCCGTGGAGCGGGCGGGCTTCCGCGTCGTGGAGCTCGAGCGCTACGCCAAGGGGCCGTACCCGGTCCGGATCTTCGTCCGCGGCGCCGCCGTCCGCTAGGACTCGGTGGGCGCCAGGTATTCGACCCGGTTGCCGGCGGGATCGTCGAAGTAGATCGAGATTTTTCCCGGGTCGTGGTAGGGACCGTCGTAGGGGATCCCGAGCGCCTCGAGGTGTGTGATCGCCGCGTCCACCAGGCTCGTGTCGATGCGAAAGGCGAAGTGCTGGGGGCCGCGGCAGTGGGCCGCCTTGCGCGAGACCATGACGCCGGGCTTGAAGAGCAGGAAGCGCAGCCCGCCCGCCATATAGAACGCGTGACGCCCGGGCACGCGGTTGAAGGGCTCGGCGCCCAGGAGCCGCGTGTAGAAGGCCTCGCAGGCCTCCAGATCGTCCACGACCACCGCCAGCTCCGCCAGGCCGTCGAGCTTGAGCATCGAGTCTCCCCGTGTCAGGCGGCGCGGGGCTGCAGCTGCCGCAGCCTCAGGCCGAGCGCCAGCAGCATCACGCCGAAGATCAGCGCATAGGCGCCGATCCAGTACACCACGGTCAGGATGCCGACCCGGGGCGGCGCGATCAGGAAGGCGCCGAGCAGCACCGAGATGACGCCGTTCACCGCCAGCATCCACTCGCCCTTGATGTGCCGCCGCAGGCGGATGGCCGCGGCGATCTCGAGGATCCCGGTCACCATCGCCCAGACGCTCACCAGGTAGAGCAGCAGGAGCGCGGTGAGCGCCGGCCAAGTGACCGCGGTCACCCCGGCCGCGATGTCCACGATCCCCTCCAGCATCAGTGGCCACGACCGCTGGTGCCGCTCCACGGCGCGAAGACCCACCACGATGGCGAACACGCCGTCGGCCACGGCGTAAGCACCGAAGAGCCAGATGATCGCGGCCAGGGTGATGCCGGGCATGGCGAGGGCCGCCAGGCCGAACAGGATGGCGAAGATGCCCCGGAGCGCCAGGGCCCACCAGTTCCGCGTGAGGACGGCGATCATGGCCTAGTCCACCCGCCGGAATTTCTTGAAGCAGCGGATCTCGAACGGCAGGCTGAGCGCGATGCCCATCAAGGTGTAGGACACCTCGGCCACGTAAAGGTCGCCGCGGGAATCGGCGACGACGGCGTGGGGCGCCATCAACCGGCCGGGGCCGGCGCCGGAGAAGGGGCCGCCGAAGCGGCAGACGCGCTGGCCCTTGGCGTCGAGCACGGTGACGCGCGGGCCGAGGCCAGGGGTCTTGGCGTTCACCGCCAGGCTCGTCGGCAGCTCGCCGATGTAGAAGTGGCCGCCGTTGCTCCGGTCGGCGTAGAGCCCGCAGGGGCGGTGCAGGTTATTCCACTGGCCCTGGTAGCGCCCCTGGCCGTCGAAGATCTGCACGCGGTGGTTCTCGCGGTCGGCGACATAGACGAGGCCGTCGGCGTCGGTGACGAGGTTGTGGGGCAGGTTGAACTGCCCGGGATCGGTGCCGGGCTCGCCCCAGGACATGACGTGCGTGCCGTCGGGCGAGTACTTGTGGACGTTGGAGTTTCCATATCCGTCGGAGATGAAGAGGGAGCCCGTCTTGGGGCAGATGGCGACGTGGGTCGGGCGGTTGAAGGGCTTTCCGCCGTGCAGCTCGCTGGCCTGGTCCGGATGGCCCAGGGTGAGCAGCAGTGTGCCCTCCGGGGTGAACTTGCGGATGGTGTGATGGAGATCGTCCGTGAGCCACACCATGCCCTCGGCATCGATGGTGATGGCGTGGGCCCGTCGGATCAGCCCCTCGCCCCAGGAGCGGAGGAACTTGCCGTCGCGGTCGAAGACGATGACCGGGTGCTCGCTGCGGGTGAAGAGGTAAACGTTGTCCTTCGCGTCCACCGCGACGCCCGCCGCTTCCGGCTGACGCCAGCCCTCGGGCAGCCTACCCCAGCCGTCGATCGGTACGTAGTTCATTTGCTTTCCTCGATGGCCTGCTCCATGCGCTCGAAGCGACGGCGCAGCGGGGCCAAGCCTTCCTCGTGGGTGATGATGTAGAGCCGGTTGGCGTGGATGGCGCGCAGCACGCGCTCGGCCACGTGCTCGGGGGTGAGCGTGCGGCCGATGAGCGCGACCTCGCCGCTCCGGCCGGCGCCGGTACCCATGAGATGGGCGGGGCGGTTGCGCGCGCTGTCGTTGATCTTGGTGGCGACGCCCATGGGGCAGAGCACCGACACGCCGATGTCGTAGGGGCGCAGGTCTTTCTGGAGCGTCTCCGACAGCCCGACCACCGCGTACTTGGTGGTGTTGTACACGCCGAGACCCTGGGAGGCGATGAGCCCCGCCATCGAGGCCGTGTTGACGATGTGGCCCGGCTGCTTCTGGGCGATCATGCGCGGCACGAAGGCTTCGATCCCGTGGATCACGCCCCAAAGGTTGACGCCGATCAGCCACTCCCAGTCCGTGTGGCTGGCCGACTCGAGCCCGCCGTGCACGGCGACGCCCGCGTTGTTGCAGAGCACGTGCACGGCGCCGAACTCCGCGAAGGCGCGCGCGGCCAGGGCCTGGACGTCCGCCAGCCGGCTCACGTCCGTCCGCACGGCGATGGCGCGGCTGCCGGACTTGCCGGCGGCGGCGGCGGTCTCCGCCATCCCGGCCGTGTCCAGATCGGCCACGACCACGCGCGCGCCCTCGCGCGCGAACGCGAGACAGAGCGCCCGGCCGATGCCGCTCGCGCCGCCCGTGACGACGGCGGTCTTGTCCTTGAGGCTGTCCATGAAATCTCCTGAGCCGGAAGTCGTGCCCCGGCAGTGTCGCGCCCCGGGAGAACAGATGTCAAGTGTCTCGGCCCGGCGGTGATGGTATCCTTTCGCGCATGGACTTCAGGCTTCCCGCCACCGTCGTCCCCGCGCGCTACGACATCCGACTCGAGCCCGACCTGGAGGCCGCCACGTTCGCCGGCGAGGAGACCATCGCCGTCTCGGTGAAGGAATCCGTCACCGAGATCGTCCTCAACGCCGCCGAGCTGGTCATCCTGTCGGTGGCCATCGAGGGACCCGGCGGCGTGGTGGTGCAGGGGAGCGCGGCGCTGGACGAGGCCGATGAGCGCGCGCGGCTGCTCTTTCCCGCGCCCATCGCCCCCGGGGAGTGGCGGCTCAAGCTGCGCTTCACCGGAATCCTCAACGACCGCCTCCACGGCTTCTACCGCAGCACCTACACCGACGCCGCGGGCGCCTCGCACACCCTCGCGGCCACGCAGTTCGAAGCCACCGACGCCCGCCGGGGCTTCCCGTGCTGGGACGAGCCCACGCTCAAGGCCGTGTTCGGCGTGACGCTGGTCGTGCCCGAGGGGCTCGCCGCCGTCTCCAATAGCGCGGTCGTGGGCGAGACGCCGGCCGGCCCGGGCAAGAAGGCGGTGGCCTTCGCGGACACCATCCGCATGTCGAGCTACCTCGTCGCGTTCGTGGTGGGCGAGCTGGTGGCCACCGAGCCGGTGATGGTGGGCAAGACGCCGCTGCGGGTCTGGTGCGTACCGGAGAAAACGCACCTGGCCCGTTTCGCGCTGGAGATCGGCGCGTTCTCGTTGGATTTCTTCGAGCGCTACTACGGCCTGCCGTACCCGGGCGACAAGCTGGACCTGCTGGCGATCCCGGATTTCGCCGCCGGGGCCATGGAGAATCTGGGCGCGGTGACGTTCCGCGAAACCGCGCTTCTCGTGGACGAGGCGGCGGCTTCGCACAGCGAGCTCGAGCGCGTGGCCGACGTGGTGGCCCACGAGCTGGCCCACATGTGGTTCGGCGACCTGGTCACCATGACGTGGTGGAACGGCATCTGGCTCAACGAGGCTTTCGCGACCTTCATGGAGCTGCTGGCGGTGGACGCGTGGAAGCCGGAGTGGAAGCGCTGGGTCACCTTCGGCGTCTCGCGCGCCGCCGCCATGACCGTTGACGGCCTCGAGAGCACCCGGCCCATCGAGTTCGAGGTGCGCGCGCCGCGGGATTGCGAGGCCATGTTCGACCTGCTCACCTACGAGAAGGGCGCCTCTGTGCTCCGCATGCTCGAGCAGCACCTTGGCCCGGAGGGCTTCCGCGAGGGCGTCCGGCTCTACCTCGATCGCCACCGCTTCGCCAATGCCGAGACCACGGATCTCTGGAAGGCCTTGGGGGATGCCGCGCATCAGCCCATCCCCGAGGTGATGGACGGGTGGATCTTCAAGCCCGGCTACCCGCTGGTCTCCGTGGAGCCCGAGGGCCGGGGGCTCAAGATCTCCCAGCGCCGCTTCAACTATCTCGGCGGCGAGGCACGCGCCGAGGAGCGGTGGCGGATCCCGATCACGCTCCGGGCCTCGGTCAAGCGCGGGTTCGTGCACAAGCAGCTGCTGCTCGAGGACGGCGAGGTCCTGGTGTCGCTGCCCGCCCCCGCCGACTGGGTGGTGGCCAATGCCGGCGGCCACGGCTTCTACCGGGTGCGATACGCGCCGCCGCTTCTGAAGAAGATGAGCGGCGCCCTTGCCAAGCTCGAGCCCATCGAGCGCTTCAACCTGCTGAGCGACGGCTTCGCGCTGGCCCAGTCGGGAATGCTGACGGCGACCGACTACCTGGATCTCACGGCGCGGTTCGCCGGCGAGACGGACCGCAACGTGTGGACCGTGCTGATCGGCTCGCTGGCCTACGTGAACCGGGTTCTTGCCGCGGAGCTGAGGCCGCAGCTCGAGGCCCTGGTCCGCCAGCGGCTCGAGACCGCGGCGGAGCGCCTCGGATGGGAGGCCCAGCCCGACGAAACCGAACTCGAGCGCCAGCTCCGCGGCGACCTGCTCCGTGCCCTCGGCACCCTGGGCAATGACCCGGCCACGCAGGGCCGGGCGCGCGAGGTCTACGCGCGCTACCGCGGTGACGAGTCAACGGTGGATCCGAACGTGCTCCCGGCCGTCATCGCCATCTTGGCGGCCAGCGGCGGCGAGGCCGAGTACGCTGAGTTTCTCGGTCGCTTCAAGAGCGCGCGCAACCCGCAGGAGGAGCAGCGCTATCTCTACGCCCTCGCCGGGTTCCGACAGCCCGAGCTCTTGAGCCAAACCCTCGAGCGCACGCTCAGCGGCGAGGTGCGCAGCCAGGACGCGCCCTTCCTTATCCGGGCGCTGCTGACCAGCGTCTACAGCCGCGAGCCGGCGTGGGAATTCGTCAAGTCGCACTGGGAGGAGATGGCGCGGCGCTTTCCGGGCAGCGCCTACCGGCGGATGTGGGAGGGCATCACGGCCCTGGTAAGCCCGGCGTGGGAGCAGGACGTGAAGGAATTTTTCACCGCCCGCCGCATCGATCTGGGCGGCAAGACCCTGGAGCAGGATCTCGAGCAGCTTCGGGTCGCCGTGCGCTTCCAGGAGAGGGAGACGGCACCGCTCGCCGCCTACCTCACTCTGGCCACGAAACCGAAGCGCTAGTCGCCGCCGAAGAGCTTGTTGAAGAAGTTTTTGACGCTGGTGCCGAAGGAGGTTGCGCCTTCCTTGGTCTTCTCCCAGGCGTTCTTGGCCGGGGGCTCGGCCGCCTTGCCGGCTTCCTTGAACTTCTCGCCGGTCACCTTGGCGCCTTCGACGACGGTGTTGCCGATGCCCTTGGCCGTCTCCTCGACGCCCTCGCCGATCTTGCCTTCGCCAATCTTCTTGGCGCCCGATTCCACCTGCTTGGTCGCCTGGTCCACCTTGGTCGTGTCGGCGGCGGGGGCGGGCAGGGTGGTGTTTCCAATGAGGGCGAGAGCAGCCAGCACGATGACAAGCCAGCGGAGTCCGCGGTTCATGAGACACCTCCCTCGGTTGGAATGTTCACCATTCCATGGTAACACCATGCGGGAGCCGGCATGAATGCCATCGTCCTGTCTGCAGACGCCGAGACCGCCGTCCGGGACGCCGCGGCCGAAGGCGAGAGCCTCTGGCTCTCCCCGGGCGACCTGACGCGCGCCACCGGCTGGGAGTGGAAGCCCGAGGGGCTCTGCCGCGGCACGGCCTGTGTGCCCGCCCCGCAGGGCGCCGCGGCCGCCGACTGGGCGCGCGGGACCGGGAAGGACCTCCGGGTCAATCTGACGCGGCTGGCCCGCCACCTGGGGCAGCCCGTGGTGGCGAGCCCGGCGCACGGCGTGTGGGCGGTCGGCGAGGCGTTTGAGGATCTGAGCGATCGCCTGCGGTCGCTCGAGGCGCCCGACTTCACCCTGCCCGACCTCGAGGGACGCCGGCATTCGCTGGCGGACTTCCGGGGGCGGAAGGTCTTCCTGCTGGCGTGGGCGTCGTGGTGAGGGTGCCGCTTGGACCTGCCCGGGTGGCAGGCGCTGCACGCCGAGCTGGAGCCGCGCGGCCTGACGGTCATCACCGTGGCCCTGGACAGCGCGGGCGCCGCCGCGGCCGGTGAGTGGATCCGCGCCGCCAACCCCACGCACCCGTCGCTCATCGACGTTCATTACGAGGTCGCCACGCGCTTCAACATGGTCAACGTGCCCACCGCGGTCTGGATCGACGAGGAGGGGCGCATCGTGAGGCCGAACGAGGTGGCGTTCGCCGACAACCGCTGGATCGAGTACACCAAGTTCGACATGACCCGCTATCTGGCGGCCGTTCGCGACTGGGTCGCGAAGGGACCTGAGAGCGCCTTCGTCCGGCCGACCGGCGAGCGGCGGAAACGGCTGCCGCTGCCGACGGCCGAGCACGCACTGGGCGCGGCGAACTTCAGGCTCGCCGAGCACCTGCACGCGGCCGGACATACGGAGGCGGCCGTGCCATTCTTCAAGACGGCCCAGCGGCTGCATCCGGAGTCGTGGTGCTACAAGCGGCAGGCCTGGGCGCTCACCGACGCGGAGGAATACTACGGCACCAGCTTCCAGAAAGAGGTCAAGGCGCTGGGCGGCCGTCCCTACTACACCCCGCTGGACTTCCCCGACGAGAGGGCCCATCCATGAAATACGGCGTCTACCAGTTCAACACCGACTACGCGATCCGGGCCGACGAGCTGGGCCGCGAGGTCGAAGCGCGCGGCTTCGAGTCGCTGTTCGTCCCCGAGCACACCCATATCCCCGCCAGCCGCAAGAGCCCGTGGCCGGGCGGGCCCAACCTGCCGCGCGAGTACTGGCGCACGCTGGATCCCTTCGTCACCCTGACGGCGGCGGCCGCGGTGACCACCCGGCTCAAGGTGGGGACGGGCATCTGCCTGGTCATCGAGCGGGATCCGATCACCCTCGCCAAGGAGGTCGCCAGCCTCGACCACATCTCGCGCGGGCGCGTGCTCTTCGGCGTCGGCGGCGGCTGGAACGCCGAGGAGATGGCCCACCACGGCACCGACTTCGCGAGCCGCTGGAAGATCCTGCGCGAGCGCATCGCCGCCATGAAGGAGATCTGGACCAAGGACGAGGCCGAGTACCACGGCAAGTTCGTCAACTTCGACAAGCTCTGGGCCTATCCGAAGCCGGTCCAGAAGCCGCACCCGCCCATCCTCATGGGGGGCAGCGGGCCCCACGCCCGCCAGCGGGCCGTGGATTTCGACGGCCACTGGATGCCCATCGTGGGCCGCGACTCCATCGAGGAAGGCCTCGCGGACCTGCGCCAGCGCGCCGAGAAAGCCGGGCGCGATCCGGCCACCGTCACCGTGTCCCTGTTCGGGGCGCGCCCCGACGAGGCCAAGCTGTCGGCCTGGCGCGACCTGGGCGTCCACCGGGCGCTGTTCAACCTGCCGTCGGCGGGCCGGGACGAGGTGCTGCCGCTGCTCGACAAGTACGCGGCGCTCGCGGCCAAGATCGGCTAGCGGCCGAGCCCCGGATGGACTTCGACCTGCTGCTTCGCGGCGGCACCGTGCTCGATCCGGGGCGCGGTCTGCACGCGCCCATGGATGTCGGCTTCGCCGGCGGTCGCGTCGCCGCGGTGGCGCCGCGGCTCGACGGCGGTGCCGCCGAGGTCATCGACGTGGCCGGCAAGCTGGTCGCGCCCGGCCTCATCGACCTGCACGGCCATTTCTTTCACCGGGGCCAGCCGCTCTTCGTCGATCCGGACGCGATCTGCCTGCCCACGGGCGTCACCACCTGCGTGGACGCCGGCAGCACCGGCTGGGCGACCTACGCCGGCTTTCGCGAGCACGTCATCGCGCACGCCGAGACGCGGGTGTTCGCGTTTCTGCACCTGGCGGCCACCGGACTTATGAGCCTGGCGGCAGGGGTGGGGGAGCTCCAGGACTTCCGCTTCGCCCAGGAGGACCGGACGCGCGACGCCTTCGCCCGCTTCCCGGAGCTCTTGGGCGTGAAGGTGCGCATCCAGCAGATGGCCACGGGCGAGGCCAATGCGCTGCCGGCGCTCGACATGGCCCGGCGCATCGTGGACGCCACGGGCACGCGCCTCATGGTCCACGTCTCGGGCACGCCGGTCCCGCTCGAGGCCATTCTCCAGCGGCTCGGCCCGGGGGATATCGCCACCCACATCTTCAACGGCTACGAGCACGGGATCCTGGACGAGCGGGGCCGGGTGCGCGGCGCGGTGCGCGAGGCGGCGACGCGCGGCGTGGTCCTGGACGTCGCCCATGCGGGCGTGCACTGCGATCTCGAGGTGGCCCGGGCCGCGATCGCCCAGGGGCTGCCGCCCACCACGCTCTCCACCGACATGGTGCGGCCGCTGGTCGCCCGCCGCGCCTACGATCTCCTGGGCGTCATGTCCGCCTTCCTCGCGCTCGGCATGTCGCTCGATGACGTGATCCGCGCCGTGACCGACGCCCCGGCCCGCGCCATCGGGCAGGAAGGCCGGCTCGGCGCGCTGACGCCGGGAGCGGCCGGCGACGCCGCCGTGCTCGACCTGGAGGACGGCGATTTCACCTTCGGCGATTCGGCGGGGCACGAGCTCAAGACCCGGCAGCGCTTCGTGCCGGTGCTCACGGTGAGACGGGGCGCTCGCTGGCGGCCGCGCTGAACCGACTCCGCCCGACCCCGCAGCCGCTGAGGGGCCCTTCCTTATATATGCGCGGCTCCTTATATATGCGCGGCCCGGGGGCTAGGCCGCCCGCCGGGTGGTCAGGGAGAAAACCACCAGGCCGCCGAGCCCGGCCAGCGCGATGCCCGTAGCCCACAGAAAGATGATCAGGTAGGACTGGGTGTGGTCGTAGAGCGCCCCCGACATCCAGGGTCCCAGCGCCGCGCCCAGGCTATTGCCGATCCCCAGCAGGCCGAAGATCAGGCCGTAGTGGACGGGCGGCGCGATCCGGCTGATGAGCACCGAGACGATCGTCGCCCGTGAGCCGAGCGGTAGAAAAATGAACAGCACATAGCCCGCGGCCAGGAGCCGTCCCGGCCAGGCCTCCATGCCGAGCAGGCAGAGCATTCCCACCAGCGAGCAGCTGAAGGATATGAAGCCCGCGGTGAGACCTCCCAGGTGATCGGCGGTCCAGCCCGCCAACGCTCGCCCGCCGCCCGCCAGCCCGCCGCCCACCGCCAGCATGAGCGACGCTTCGGCCGGCGTGAACCCGCGGGCCGTGAAATAGAGCGTGTGCTGGGTAATGGCGAGATAGCCGAAGAGCGGCGGGGTCGAAAAAACGACCAGGAGCCCCCAAAAGCCCGGCGAGGACACGATGGACCTCACCGTGCCGATGCCGGCCTCGCCGGCCGCGGGCCCGGCCTTGGCGGTCGAATGGAGGCGCGCCGGGTGGGCGATCCAGGCCCAGGGGATCACGGCCACGATCGCGATGACGTAAGCCCAGAAGGCGCCCCGCCAGCCCCAGCGGTTGATCGCCCACTGCGCGGGCAGCGCCAGGGCATAGGCCGCCATGGAGCCCGAAAACGCGATCCCCATGGCGAGGCCCCGACGGCGGACGTAGGCGTCCGCGATCAGCGCGGCCTGAGTGATCATGCCGGTTAACCCGACGCCGATGCCACCGCCCACGCCTACCGCCAGGATGAACACGGTGAGCGACGGGGCCAGGGTGCCGAGGGCGAGCCCGCCGGCCGTGGCGGCAAGCCCGATCGTGACGAGCAGCCGAGGGTTCCACCGAGAGACCAGGTAGCCGGCCAGGGGACCGAGCACGGCGCCGCCCACCCAGAGGAGCGAGGCGGTGGAGGCGGTCGCCCCGCGCGAGCCGCCGAACTCCTCGAGCAGCGGGGGGAGGAAAACCGGGAACGCATTGGCGATGCCGGACACCAGGAGCATGGACGCGAAGGCCAGCCACAGTCGGTGGCTGGCCAGGGTCTCCCGGTTCCGTGTCACCCGCGGGCGGGTCTGGAGCGGAGGCCGGAGCGCCGCGCGGGCGCCCCGGGGATGGCGATCTAGTCTTCCTGCTCGGTGCGCTTCATGGCCTTCCGCCGCTTCTTCCGCGCCTCGGCCTGCTTCCGCTTGCGCTTGACGGACGGCTTCTCGTAGTACGCCCGCTTTTTCATCTCCTTGAAGAGCCCATCTTTGAGCATGAGCTTCTTCATGGTCTTGAGGGCGGACTCGATCTGGTTGTCGTGGACCTCGATGCGCATGGCAGAACGGTACCCGCTCGGCAGGCTCCTGTCAATATGCGACCCCCCGGGCGTGGTATGGAACGGTGCGGTCCGGGCTGGCCCGCTGTCATGCTCACCGTCCTGCTCCCCCACGACCAGGCCAAGACCCTCGACGAGATCATGGCCCATCTGAGGAAAACGGGCTTCATCCACCTGCGCGTGGAGGCCGACAAGGTGCGCAACCTCAACCGCTACATGGAGCAGAAGGCGTGGGGCGCCTTCCGCTACGAGGTGTTCCCCTCCTACGACTTCGCGCCGATCGCCGCAAATTTGAAGAAGGAGCACGCGTGATTCGGTAGTGCGAGACGAGACACGGCCGAGCTGCCGCAGGCACGAGCGTGGCCGTTCGAGGTAAGCGCCGAAGGCGCGAGCCGAGTGCTGAGTTGAACAGGCGAGCGGTGAAATGGTTCGGGCAGTGGTACGATGACCACATGACGGTTCCCGCCCGGCTCGAGCTCGCGATGGTGCCTACGCCCATCCTGAAGCTCGACCGGCTGTCGCGCCACCTGGGCGTCGAGCTCTACCTCAAGCGCGACGACCTCACCGGGCTGCTCGAGTCCGGCAACAAGGTCCGCAAGCTCGAGTTCCTCGTCGGCGACGCCCTCGCGCAG
>JBGPZD010000166.1:0-2957 GCA_041493605.1 Methylomirabilia bacterium | reverse complement strand
TTCCCGCCCGAGTCGGCCCAGTGGCTGGTGGACCGCGGCCCCAAGAACATCGGGTTCGATTTCTTCGAGGAATACTGCGCCCGGCTTCCGGAGTTCACCTCCGAGGACTTTCGCATGCACCGGGTCATCCTGGGGGCCGGCATCGTGATCATGGAAGGCCTCACCAACCTGGGCGCCCTTCCGCGCCGCCGCGTCGAGTTCGCCGCCCCCTTTTACAAGATCGCGGGCACCGAAGGCGCGCCGGCGCGGTTTTTCGCGACGGTCTAGCCCGCGGCACGCCCGGCTGCCGGCGGCCGCGCGCTCGTGGCATAATCAGCCGGCGGAGAGAGCCCATGGCCAAGCCTGACCGGAAACCGGAGCAGCCCCAAGGGGCCGAGCGTGTCGCGCCCTCCCCGGACTGGGTCGTCACGGCGCTCGCCGTCGCCGGGCTCGCCGTGTCGGGCTATCTCGCCTGGCTCAAGCTCGCGGGCGCCGGCGCCGCCTTCTGCGCGGCGGGCACCAGCTGCGACATCGTCCAGTCGAGCCGTTACGCGCTCCTGCTCGGCGTGCCGACGGCGCTCTGGGGCGCCCTCCTCTACGCCGCGCTGGGCGCGCTCGGCCTGGCCGGGCTCCGGCCGGGCCTTTGGACCTACGCGTTCCAGCTCGCCTCGGCGGGGGTCGGCTTCTCCGCCTATATGACCTACCTGTCGCTCTTCGAGCTGGGCGCGGCCTGCGTCTACTGCCTGGCCTCCGCCGCCATCGCGGTGGCGCTGCTCGTGGCCGTGATCTGGCGCCAGCCGCCCGCCACCAGCCGCAAGGCCCGCGCCCGCGCGCCGCGCCTGGTCGCCGTCGGCGTCAGCACGGCCGGCGTCGTGATCCTGGCCGGCGCCTTCATCTTCGCGTTCCCGTCCTCGGCCCCGCCGGGCTATCAGGAGGCGCTGGCGCGGCATCTGTCCGGAACGGGCGCGATCATGTACGGCGCCTACTGGTGACCCGCCTGCAAAGAGCAAAAGGCCCGGTTCGGGCCCGCGGCGACCGAGATTCCGTACGTGGAGTGCGATCCGAAAGGCCTGAACGCGCGGCCGGACCTCTGCGCGAAGGTGGACGTCAAGGCCTACCCCACCTGGGTCGTGGGCGCCGATCGCCGCGAGGGCGTGCTCTCGCTCGATCAGCTGGCGGAGATGTCGAAGTTCCGCTTCGCCACGCCGGCGCGCTCCCGCTAGAAGCGGAGGGCCCGCAAAAATAAAGCGCCCGATGAGCGGGTGCGGCCCCGCCCACCGGGCTTTGGGAGGTGCGGCAGGCTCATCCTGCTCGCGTCCCGGCTACAGCCGGGAACCTGGTACGCCCCTACAACTGCCCTCATTTCAGCGCCGCGCGCCTTTTCGGTCAATGAGACGAACGGACTAAATCCCTAGCGCACGCGACGGCTGGGGCGTCGAATCCCCACGTGGGGCCGCCGGGCACCAGGCCCGCGCCCCGGCTCGGCGGCGGCCCCCGGGGAAGCCCTCGATTATTGGGCGGTTTTTTTCTGCGCCTCCCCGGCATCCCGTATGCAGATAATCTCCGCGTCACGTCACGAGGGGAGGACTGCCTATGGATTGGCCCGGCGTATGGCCCGTTGACGAGGTGCGCGAGGCCTGGGTGCGGGGCGTCAGCGACGTGTTCAGCTGGGCGCTGATCGCGGCGCTGCTCTTCCTGGCGCCGCTGCTGGTGCTCTTCTACAGCGCGATCCGCCGCCGCCACTTCTACTGCGCCCAGAATGGACGCGAGGTGGAAGTGGAGTTCGAGGAGCGCGGCCTGCCCGGCTTCCGGCGGGCCGTGGCGGTCCGGAGCTGCAGCGTGTTCGACCCGCCGACCGCAGTCGAGTGCGGGCGCCGCTGCCTGGATTCGTCTTTCCGGCACCAGTGGGAGCCGTCGCTGCCGGTGAGGAGGGTTCCATGACTTGCCGAGTCGCCGCGCACGTCACGCACGAGCTGGATCCGGAGAACTGGTGGGGGGCGGTGGACGGCGAGATCCTGGACTGCCTCGCCGCCCACGGCGTCATGACCGTCGGCGATCTGTGCGCGGAGATCAGCGTGTCGGAGGGCGAGATGATCGCCTTCCTGGCCATGCTGGCCCGCCAGGGACGCGTCCGGATCAGTCAGGTCGAACTGGCCGCCTGAGACGGTGGCCGATCCCGAGCCGGTCGTCGACTGCCACGCGCATCTGCTCCCGCAGGCGCGCATGGCGAAGCTCGTCGAGTGGGCGCGCCGCTCCAACCCCGCCCACCCCGTGCCGGAGCGCGTGCTCCTCGACAATCTGATCGAGGAGTACGCGCGGCTCGGCGTGGCGGCCGTCTGGAACTTCGCCCACGCGATCTTCCCGGAGGAGACCGAGGCGCTCAACGACTGGAACTGGCGGCTCACCCGCCGCTACCCGCGGGTGATCGCCTTCGGCACCTGCCACCCGCAGACCAGCGACCCGCTGGCGGTGATCGACCGGTGCTTCCTGGAGTACGGCTTCCCCGGCATCAAGTTCCACCCCTTCATTCAGCGCTTCACGCCCTGGGAGAAGCGCCACTTCCCGCTCTACGAGCGCATCGCGGCCTACGGCGGCATCGCGGTGTTCCACACGGGCTTCGAGGAGTTCTACGGCGGGGCGCTGCCGCTCGCGGGCTTCGAGACCATCCTGCGCGCCTTCCCGACCCTGCTCACCGTCTTCGCCCACGCCAACTACCCGCGGGTCGGGCAGGCCTTCGAGCTGGTGGCGCGGTACCCCAATCTCTACCTGGACACCGTCCACGTCTTCGCCGCGCTCTCGCGGACCTGGGAACCGGGCGGCGATCAGGCGCGAGCCTGGGCCCAACTGCGCGAGGGACTGCGCGCCTTCCCCCAACGCGTGATGTTCGGGACCGATCACCCGGCCGGAGCCGGCACGCTCGGGGAGATTTACGCGGAGTTCCGCGCGTTCGGCCTCGGCCCGGCCCTCGAGCTGGCGCT
>JBGPZD010000142.1:0-4118 GCA_041493605.1 Methylomirabilia bacterium | reverse complement strand
TGACGACCTCGGCGCCGACGCGCCGCACCTCGCCGAACACCGCCACGTCGGCGCGCAGCGTCCGCGCCGCCTGAACGGTCGCCGGCTCGTCCCAGGCTTCCGGTTGGGGCAGCTGACGCAGCCGCTCGCGGTCGATCTGGATGAGGGACGGCGCCTGGGCGAAGGCCAGCATGAGCGACTGCGCCACGGCCTCGCCCATCCATTGCTCTTCGCGGGCCAGGTCCACGGTGACGAACGGCATGACGAGCACGGTGCGGGGCTTGGCCGCCGCGTGGCCTTCGGCGCTGGGCAGCAGGGCCAGAATCAGCGCCGCGAGACTGACGACCCTAGGACTGAGTCGAGCGCTCATGCGCGGCCCCCCCTTTCCCCCGCCGGCCTCTCAGGCGCGCGACCCACCGGGCCATAGCCCCGGGGCCGACGCGTCTCAGCGCGATCTCGGGGATCAACATGACGGCCACCAGCCCAACCAGCCACGGCCACAGCTCCAGGGTCAGGCGCGAGCGGTGCCGGCTCTGGAGGAACGCTTCCCGCGGCTCAGCCAGCACGCCCCCGCCTGTCAACTCCGACAGCTCCCGGAGGAACGCTTCGTCCACGCCCAAGTCCCGGAACTCCTGCCCATACGGTACCACCAGCCCGGCGAGCTGGGAGCCAACCATCTGCTCCGCCCGCCGCTGGGCCATCCCGACCAGGTAGACGCCCTCCTGGCCCGCCGGGAAGCGGCCGCGGTAGCGGCCGGGGCCGATCTGCTCCAGATCGATGACCGTGCGCTCCTTGTCGGGGGCGACCACGCCCACCTGAGAGTCCAGGAAGTTGATAAATTCCCCCTTGGGGTCGATGGCGTCCACCAGCACCTCGCCCATATCGTCCACCCGCGAGACCGTCGCGACGGTGTCGCTGCGCGTGCCGGTGCGCAGCGTCCAACGGGTGACCTGGGCCCAGAACTTGCTGAAGGCCGGCCAGCGCACCCAGAGCACTCCCCACTTGGCCTTGGCGTCCGAGGTGAACGCCGCCGAGCGCCCGAGCCCGTATCGCCAGGTGGCCAGCAGCGGGTCTTCCTGGTGGGTCATGAGCACCATGTCGGCCGTGCCCTTGAGCGTGGTCGCCACGTAGCCGCCGAGCGGCGGCACTTCCCGCCAGTTGATGTCCTGGACGGCCTCGTTAGCGGGGCTGGCCAGCACCGGCTTGAACGGCTGCTCGACGAGCGAGGCCTTGGAGGCCAGCTGGGTCTCGAGCGTGAAGATGCGCGGGATCGTCGAGTCGTCCTCCGTGTAGTAGAAGCGCCCGCGCCCCCACTTGGCGATGTCCACCATGAGGGGCACGTCGGCGTCCTTGCCGATCGCGACGGTCGAGACCGTGATCTTGTCCTTGGCCATGCGGCGCAGGAGCCCCTGGAAGTCCCCGCGGGTCATCTGCCCGTCCGACAGGAAGATCACGTGCTTGAGCAGCGCCGGCCGGTCGAAGAGGATCTGGTAGGACTCCTTGAGCGCGGGGTAGCCATCGGTGCCGCCGCCGGCCTTGATCGTGGCGATGGCGTGGTGGATCACCTGCTTGTCGCGCGCCTGGCGCAGCGGCGAGTCCCAGACGAACTCGGTGTCCCAGCTCATCACGCCGACCTCGTTCCGGTCGTCCAGGAGGTCCACCACGAGGTGCGAGGCCTCCTTGGCGATGTCGAGCTTGGTCACCTTCTCGTCCCCGGTGGTCATGGCCATGGAGCCCGAGCGGTCGATGGAGAGCACCACCGCCAGGCTCGGAATCTCGATCTTCTGCTTCACCTCCATGGTCACCGGCAGCGCCTCCTCGATGGGCGTCCGGTAATAGCCGCCGAGGCCGAAGCTCTCTTCACCGCCGATCATGATGAGACCGCCGCCGTGCTCGCGCACGTAGTCGCGAATGTTCTCCATCTGCTTCTTGGTCAATTTGAGCGAAGAGACGTTGGACAGGATGACGCCGTCGTACTTCTGCAGCCCGGCCAGGTCCTTGGGGATGCGGTCGGGCTCGACCACGGAGACGTCCACGTGCTGGGAGCGCAGCGCCGCCGCCAGCGCCTGGGCCTGCTCGCGGTTCTTCTCCGCCAGCAGCACCTGGGGCCGGCCGCGCACCACGATGGTGCCGACGGCGCGGTTGTTCTCCTCGATGGTGTCGCCGTCCACCTCGACGGCCGCCTGATAGACGTGGATGCCGCTCTGCTCGAGAGACTGGCGGTAGGTGTAGACGTTCTTGCCGGCGTTGAGCTTGATAACCTGGGAGCCGAGGAACTCCCCATTGCGGAACAGGCCCAGCCGTCCCTGGGTCTCAGCCTGGCTCCACGCCACGACCTTGGCCTGGAAGGGCTCGCCGAACTTCACCTCCTGCGGCAGCACCAGCGACTCGACCACCACCTCCTGCGTGAAGGTCAGCGGCGCCGGCACGTAGTAGATGTCGGCGCCCGCGTCCTTGGCCGCCTGGGCCACGGCGATCGCGTTGCCGGCGTTCTGGCGGCCGTCCGTGAGCAGCACGAAGCGGTTGGCGTGGCCCGCCGGCGTAGTCGCCAGGGCGAGCTGAAGCGCCTGGGCCAAGTTGGTCGCGCGGCCGCGCACCGCCGCCTGGGGCCGCTCGAGCTTGGCGCCGGGGCGCAGCGGCTGATCGAGCACCGCCTCCTCGCCGAACACGATGAGGCCCGCCTGGTCGCTGGGGTGCATGCTATTGACCGCCTGGGCGGCGAAGCGGAAGGCGTTCTCCCGGGCGGCCAGGCTCACGCTGTCCGACATGTCCAGCAGGAACATCACGTTCAGCCGGTCCACCATCCGCGGCACGGTCGGCCGGGCGAGCGCGAGGAGCAGGACGGCCAGCAGCGCGCAGCGCAGTGCCAGCGCCCACCGGTCGCCTTGCGCGTAGGGCAGCCCCAGGCGCCCGCCCGTCTGGCGCCGCCAATAGAGGAACCCTTCGAGCGCGAAGATCAGCATCGCCAGCAGCACGAACCAGGCCCACTGCTCCCGCTGGATCGGGACCGGCGGCGTCTCGGGCTGCGCCCCTTCGACGTAGGCCGGCACCGGGCTCGGGGTGAGGTCCGACTCCTCGGCGTTCATCAGGTTCACCGCAACGCGCGTCTCGCCCCGCGGCGTGATCACGGCGTAGACGCCGACCTCGTCGGTCTCGGTGAAGCTGGCCATGCCGCGGTTCACCTGCGCCTTGACGCTCCGGCCCGACGGCGTGCGCACGGTGGCCGTGGTGACCCCATGCTCGACCGGCAGCAGGATGGGCTGCCCCGCCTGCAGCTGCAGGCTCGACTGGTCCAGGCCCGCCGGGTGCAACCAGCGCAGGCTCTTGGAGAGCATGAGTGGGAAGGCGACGCGCAGCGGGAAGTCGCTGCGGAAGAGATCGAAGCCGAAGAACACCGCCTTGCGGTCCCGCTCCTCGACCGTGTAGATCAGCGGCCCGCCCACGGCCTCCACCAGGGTCTTGCCGGCGGCCAGCGGCCGCACCCGCATGGCCTCCTCGATGGCGATCTTGGCGAAGTCGATCTGCCGCATGATCGGATGCGTCCGGTCCCAGTCCATGATGATGGGCGCGTCCAGCCGTCCCAGCAGCTCCAGCGGCACGTCCGCCGGCACGGTGTTGACCAGGACGAAGCGCCCGCTGCCAAGGCGGGGCGGGCTCGCGCTGTCGAGCACCACGACGTCGAAGCCCTCCATCCCGCCCTTGTAGTCCTCGGGCTTCCGCACCTCGAGCTTCACCTGGGGATCGGTCTTGAGCGCCTTCTCGAGAAACAGGTTCCCGGGACTCGCCAGCAGCACGTTGATCGAGCGCGGCGGGGGGATCACCGCGTAGGCCACGTTGTCGGCGGCGAGGTCGTCCGTCACGTCCAGCCGCAGCCGGACCACGCCGCCCTGCTGGTCGTTGAAGGGCACGACCACCGAGCGCCGCACCTGGGGCTCGAGCGTGAGGGACTTGCCCGCCAGCGTCTCGTCGTCCAGCGTCAGCCGGAACGAGAAGGTCTGGGGCTCGGCTGAAAAGTTGGCCACCGAGAGGAAGGCCTGGGAGTTGTAGGCGCCGAAGTAGTTGCGGCGCACGGCCAGGCTGATGATGCCCACGTTGTTCGAGCGCCGGCCCACGCCGACCCAGCGGACCCGCACGTCGTC
>JBGPZD010000007.1:0-41361 GCA_041493605.1 Methylomirabilia bacterium | reverse complement strand
GGGTGCGCGCGCTCTACGACCGGGTCGTGGTCGCGGCATGAGCGGCCGGCTCTTCGTGCTGGACGGCCCGGGGTATCTCTACCGCGCCTACCATGCCATCCCCTATCTCTCGACGTCCAAGGGCGTGGCCTGTCACGCCGTCTTCGGCATGTCCACCATGCTCTGGAAGCTCCTGCGCGAGGAGAGCCCGGAGTACTTCGCCGTGGCCTGGGACCCGCCGGGCCCGACTTTCCGCGAGGAGCGCTTTCCCGCCTACAAGGAGACGCGGCCGAGCATGCCCGACGACCTCCGCAGCCAGATCCCCTACGTGAAGGCGCTGTTCGAAGCGCTCCGGCTGCCGCTGCTGGAGGTGCCGGGCTTCGAAGCCGACGACGTGCTCGGCACCGTGGTGGACCGCTCGCGCGCGCTGGACCTGGACGTGATGCTGGTCACCGCCGACAAGGACATGCTCCAGCTGGTCGCGCCCCGCGTGCGGGTGCTCTCGGCCACCGGCCGGGGGGAGCGGGTGGTCCTCGACGAGGCCGCGGTCAAGGAGAAGTGGGGCGTGGAGCCGGGCCAGATCCCGGATCTCTTGGCGCTGATGGGGGACAGCATCGACAATATCCCCGGGGTGCCGGGCGTGGGCGAGAAGACGGCGGTCAAGCTCATTTCCCAGTTCGGGACCGTGGAGCGGCTCTACGCGAACCTCCACCTGGTGCCGGACAAGCTGCGCGCGACCCTGGCGGCCAATCGCAAGCAGGCCCTGCTCTCGCGGGAGCTGGCCACGGTGAGCACCGCCGTGCCCGTCGCCGTGGAGCTCGAGGCCTTCAAGCGCCGGGAGCCCGACTGGGAGCGGCTGCGGACGCTCTGGAGCGAGCTCGAGTTCCACAGCCTGCTCCGCCAGCTCCCCGCCGATGCCCAGGCCCAGGCGCCGGCGGCCGAGGCGCCCGCGCTCGACGGTCCCCAAGCCCTCGCCGCCTATCTCGCCCGCGTCCCGGCGGGAGCGCCGCTCGCCGTCGAGTGGACGGGGCAGGGTGGGCCTCCCGATCCGGCGCTGACCGCGCTCGGGCTGTTTCATCCCGGGGCGGGGCCCGCGCTGCTCGGTCTCGACGGCGGCCTCCCCGACCTGGGCAACCGGAGGCTGGTCGGCCATGACGTCAAGCCCGTCATCGAATGGTGGCTCGCGCGCGGCGGCCGCGCTCCCGGCTACCAGGACACGGCCGTCGCCGCCTATCTGCTCAACCCGGCCCGCACCAACTACAAGCTCGAGGAAGTCTCGGCCGAGCTGCTGGGCGAGGGGCCCGGCCTGGCCGCCCCGGGGACTCGGGCGCGCTGGATCTGGCAGCTCTGGGAGATGGCGCCCCGGGCGCTCGGGGAGGTCGGGCTGCTCCGCCTCTACGAGGACATCGAGCGCCCGCTGGTGGCCGTGCTGGCCGCCATGGAGCGCCACGGGATCCGCGTGGACCCCGCGCGGCTCGGCGAGTTCTCGCGGGAGCTCGACGTGCAGCTCACGCGCACGACCGGGGAGATCTACCGGCTGGCCGGCGAGGAGTTCAACATCGGCTCGCCCAAGCAGCTCGGCGCCATTCTCTTCGACAAGCTCAAGCTGCCGCCGGTGAAGAAGACCAAGACGGGCTACTCCACCGACGCCGACGTGCTCGAGCAGCTCGCCCTCGGGCACGAGCTGCCGGCCAAGATCATCGAGCACCGGACGCTCGCCAAGCTCAAGTCCACCTACGCCGACGCGCTGCCCCTGCTCATCCATCCGCGGACCGGGCGCATCCATACGTCATTCAACCAGCTCGTGACGGCCACGGGGCGGCTGTCGTCGAGCAATCCAAACCTCCAAAACATCCCCATCCGGAGCGAGCTGGGGCGCCGGATCCGCGCCGCCTTCGTGCCCGAGCCCGGCTGGAAATTCCTGGCGGCCGACTACTCGCAGATCGAGCTGCGCATCCTGGCCCACGTCTCCGGGGAGGAGAGCCTCATCGCCGCCTTCCGCGCCGGTGAGGACATTCACCGGCGCACCGCCGCCGAGGTGTTCGGCGTCGCTCTGGCCGAGGTGACGCCCGAGCAGCGCGACATCGCCAAGACCACGAATTTCTCGGTCATCTACGGCGTGACGGCGTTCGGGCTCTCGCGGGGGCTGTCCATCACACCCAAGCAGGCCCAGGAATTCCTCGACCAGTTCTTCGCCCGCCACCCGAAGGTCAAGGCCTATCTCGAGCGCACCGTCCGTGAGGGGCGCGAGCGGGGGTTCGTCACCACCCTGCTGGGCCGCCGGCGCTATCTCCCCGAGCTCAAGAGCGGCAACCCCAACCTCCGGAGCTTCGCCGAGCGCATGGCCACCAACGCGCCCATCCAGGGGACGGCGGCGGACCTGATCAAGATCGCCATGGTGCGCCTGGCGCGGGAGCTCGAGGGGCGCGGCCTGCGCACCCGCATGTTGCTCCAGGTCCACGACGAGCTGCTCTTCGAGACGCCCGAGGACGAGCTGGGGCCCCTCGAGGCTCTGGCCGCGGAGGTGATGGAGTCGGCCCTCACGCTCGACGTGCCGCTCAAGGTGGACATCACGGCGGGGGCCGACTGGGCGGCCGTATGAGGCTCTTCCTGCTCGTCGGCCTCACGGGCGGCATCGCCACCGGCAAGAGCACGGTGAGCGCGATGTTCGCCCACCTGGGCGCGCGGGTGATCGACGCCGACGTGCTGGCGCGTGAGGTGGTATTCCCCGGCCAGCCGGCCTACGCCCAGATCGTGCTCGAGTTTGGGCGCGAGGTCCTCCAGGAGGACGGCCATCTCGACCGGAAACGCCTGGGCGACATGGTGTTCCGCGACCCCGCCAAGCGGAAGCGTCTCGAGGAGATCACGCATCCGGCCATCCGAAAGCGGCAGGAGCGCATCCTGTCGGTCCTCGAGGAGGAGGCCTTTGGGGGCATCGTGATTTGGGACGCCGCCCTGCTCATCGAGTCCGGCGGCCAGAAGGGGATGGACCGGGTGGTCGTCGTCGTCACCGACCCGGCCACCGAGCTCGCGCGGCTGATCGCGCGCGATGCGATTCCCGAAGACGAGGCGCGGCACCGCATCGCCAGCCAGATGCCCGTCTCGGTCAAGGCCAAGTTCGCCGACTACGTCATCGACAACTCGGGGACGCGCGCCCAGACCGAGACGCGCGTCCGCGAGGTGCACGGGAAGCTGCTCGAGGAGCTCGAGGCTTTCCGCTCGGGCCGCGGATGAGCCCCCGCCGCAACGCGCGCGCCACCCTCCCGCCGGCGGCGCGCCGCCCGTCGTCAGGCAAGACGCGCGCGCTCGGCCAGCACTTCCTGCGCGACGACGGTGTCGCCGAGCGCATCATTGGCCTGGTGCGGCCCACCACGAGGGATTTGGTCGTCGAGATCGGCCCGGGGCAGGGGGCGCTGACGGGCCGCCTGGCGGCCGGCTGCGGGCGGCTGATCGCCCTCGAGGTGGATGCCGCGCTCGCTGCCCGGCTTCGGGAGCGCTTTGCCGGCATTCCCCAGGTCCAGATCCTCGACGCCGACGCGCGGAGCTACGACTACGCGGCACTGCCCGCGCTCAAGCCCGATCCCGCCGGCCGCGTGCTCGTCGTCGGCAACCTGCCCTATAGCGTGGGCAAGCCCATCCTCATGGCCCTGGTCGAGGCGGGCCCGGCCGTGAGCGAGATGGCGCTCATGCTCCAGAAGGAGGTCGCAGAGCGCGTGGCGGCGGAGCCCGGGGGCAAGACCTACGGCAGCCTCTCCGTGCTGAGCCAACTGGCCTGCGAAGTCCGGCTCGCCTTCACGGTGCCGCCCAGCGCCTTCAAGCCGCCGCCCCAGGTGGACTCGGCCGTCATCCACCTCCGCGCGCGTCACGCGCCGCCCGTGCCCGTGGACGATCCCGCGCGCTTCCGCGCCGTGGTCCGCGCCGCCTTCGCCCAGCGGAGGAAGAGCCTCGCCAATTCCCTCGCCGCCGGCCTCAGCCTGTCGGCGGACCGGGCGCGCGCGGCGGCGCTGGCCGCCGGCATCGACCCGGGCCGCCGCGCCGAGACGCTGTCGCTCGCCGAATTCGCGCGCCTGGTCGCGCGGCTGCCATGATGACCCTGCTGCTGGGCATGATCGTGGTCTACCTCGGCTTGGCCCTGGCCGTGATGATCGGCATGCGGCTCGGCCGGCGCCGGGCAATGCGCGTCGTGGCCGCGGCGCTGCTCAGCAGTGCCACCGCGGGGGCGTGGGCCTGGCTCGGCGCGCTCTGGTTTTCGAGCCAACGTGAATGGGCCCTCGGCGGCCTCCTCGCGCTCGTCGTCCTCTTCTTCGTCTGCAGCGTGGGTCCCAATATGCTCGGGCTCGCCCTGCTGGCCGGGATTCTCGCGCGGCGCGGCTGGCTGGGCGTCCTGGCCGGCCGCGCGCTCTGGATCCCCGCCGGCGCCGTCTACGGGCTGCTGGTTCTGTCCGTCAGCGCGCTCAGCGTGTTCTTCGGCGACCCGCGCGTCATCGTCGAGCTGCGATTCGTCCTGTTTCCGCCGGCAATCCTCAGCGGCATTGCGGCGGTGGGCCTCCTGACCCTCTTCGAAGCCCGCGCGGCCCGCTAGAGGGCGCCCGGCCGTCGGCTAGAGGGAGTCTCAATCTAGACACACTTCCGATGGGACCCGGGTCGTGTATCCTGCTCGGCGAGGAGAGCCTGTGGCTGATCACAGCGGGATCGAGTGGACCGACGCGACCTGGAACCCGGTCACCGGGTGTACCAAGGTGAGTCCCGGCTGCAAGAACTGCTACGCGGAGCGCTTGGCTGCTCGGCTTCGCGCGATGGGCAACCCGCGCTATCGGAACGGCTTCGTGGTCACCCTCCAACCCGATCAACTGGACCTCCCACTCCGCTGGCGGCGGCCGAAGCGAATCTTCGTCAACAGCATGAGCGATCTCTTCCACGAGTCGGTGCCAGACGAGTACATCCGGCAGGTCTTCGACATGATGGAGCGAGCCCACTGGCACGTCTTCCAGATCCTGACGAAGCGAAGCGAGCGCTTGGTGGCCCTTGCTCCCAGCCTGCCCTGGCCTCCTCACGTTTGGCAAGGCGTATCGGTCGAAAGCGAAAAGTATGTCGGTCGAATCGAGGACCTGAGACAGGTTCCAGCAGCGGTTCGATTCCTTTCAGTAGAGCCTCTCCTCGGCCCGATTCCACAGTTACCCCTCGATAGGATCCATTGGGTCATTGTCGGCGGTGAGAGTGGCCCTGGACGCAGGGCTGCGTCACCCGAGTGGGTGAGACTAGTCCGTGATCAGTGCGTGGCCGCGGGCGTGCCCTTCTTCTTCAAGCAGTGGGGAGGCAGGACACCCAAGTCTCGGGGTCGACTTCTGGACGGCAGGACGTGGGATGAAATGCCCGACGTACGATCCACGGAGCTCGCTGTGGGGTAATGCGTTTGGCACAAGATGGCCTACCGGCCAGGGTCAGCGGCTCATGGACTCAGGACAAGCTGGGTTACGTCGAGAGGTACGCTTCCGCGTTCATGCGCGCAATGGCGCCCAAACGGGAGGAGGGAAAGTGGGACCAGCTGATCTATATTGACCCTCTCGCTGGCCCGGGAATGGGTATCGACCGGGAATCGGGAGCGGAATTTGAAGGCTCACCTCTACGCGCGCTGCGAGTCCAGCCGGCATTTGACCGTCTATTCTTCGGTGACCTGAACGCTAGACACGTCGAAGCTCTCAAGCGTCGGATCTCCCCCTCCGGCCTCCCTCGGGTGACCGTGCGGGTGGGGGACTGTCACGCGGTAACTCGTGAGGCTGTAGATAGCCTATCCCGAAAGACACTTGGTCTTGCTTTCGTCGACCCTCAGGGATTCGAAGTTACGTTCAAGCTGTTCGAGACACTTGCTACGCGCCCAATCGACATCCTCTTTTTGTTCCCGGGAGGCATAGGGGTCAAGCGAAACCTGGCGAAGTTTGCCAGGAAGCGCGGTGGCCCGCTTGATGCCCTGATGGGCGGAGATCAATGGCGAGCCCTACTGCATGTGAAGTTAGTCGCCGGTGAACCGCTATCGGCAGACGACTTAGCCAGTCGAGACCAGCCAATCATCATGCAGTTTAGGCAGAAGATGGCAGCGCTCGGATTCTTGTACTCGGACCAAGGGGAGCCCTACTTCACCAACGAAAAGAACGTCAAGATGTACCACCTCCTATTCTTCTCCCAGCACCCGGCTGGGCTCAACATATGGCGCGGGATCAAGAGGATTGAGCCGAGCGGCCAGCGGACGCTACCGCTCGACTAGCGACGGACTGAGGGGTCTTCCGCGGCTGGCCGCGTTCGCGCCCGGTTTCTTTGCCCCGGCGCAGGCGGATGGTAGGATGAAAAGGCCGCTGTGAACACTATTTACCGACCAGAGCCCGTCCCGATCGACGTCCCCGCCGAGCCCGCCGTCCGCCTCATCCCGCTGGGCGGGCTGGGCGAGATCGGGCTCAACATGATGCTGGTGGAGTCGGGCGGGGACCTCATCGCCGTGGACTGCGGCCTGCTCTTCCCCGACGACGAGATGCCCGGGGTGGACTACGTGATCCCCGACTTCTCCTATCTGCACGAGCACCGCGCGTCGTTTCGGGCCGTGGTGCTGACCCACGGCCACGAGGACCATATCGGGGCACTGTCCTATCTGCTGCGCGACTTCGACGTGCCGGTCTACGGCACGCCGCTGACCCTGGCCATCGCGAAGCACCGGCTCGCCGAGCTCGGGGTGCTCGACAAGGCCGACCTCCGCTCCTATCAACCGGGGGACGAGATCAAGATCGGGGGCTTCACCGTCGTCCCCATCCGCGTCACCCACTCCATCGCCGACGGCATCGGCCTGGCCATCGAGACGCCGGTCGGCACCGTGGTTCACACGGGGGATTTCAAGCTCGACCCGCGCCCGGTGGACGCCCTGCAGCCCGACTACTCGAAGTTCAAGGCGCTGGGGGAGCGCGGGGTGCTGGCGCTCTGCTCGGACTCGACCAATGTGGGGCGGCCCGGGCGCACGGGCTCGGAAACGGAGGTGGGCGCGGCCCTGGCCGGCCGCTTCGACGAGGCGCCGGGGCGGATCATCGTCGCGACCTTCGCCTCGCACATCCACCGCATCCAGCAGGTGCTCGATCTGGCGGCCAAGTGCCGGAGGCAGGTCGCGCTCCTGGGACGGAGCATGCTGGCCAACGTGGCGGTGGCTTCCGAGATGGGCTACCTGAAGGTGCCCGACGGGCTCATCGTGTCGCTCGAAGAGCTGGCCGAGCTGCCCGCCGCGCGCCAGGTCATCCTCTCCACGGGCAGCCAGGGCGAGACCAATTCGGCGGTCTCGCTCATCGCCGCCGGCGAGCACAAGTACGTCCAGGTCGGCCCGGGCGACCTCGTGATCTTCTCGTCGCGGGTGATTCCCGGCAACGAGCGGGTGATCGGGCGGGCCATCAACGCCCTGATGCGCCAAGGCGCCGAAGTGCTCTGGGAGGACGTCGCCTTCGTCCACGTCTCGGGCCACGCGAGCGAGGACGATCTGAAGGACATGCTGGCCCTCACGCGGCCGCGCTATTTCGTGCCCGTCCACGGCGAGTTCCGCCATCTCCTCCAGCACTCCCGCCTCGCCGAAAGCGTTGGGATTCCGCGCGACCGCATCTTCCTGATCGAGGATGGTCTCGGGCTCGAGCTCGCGAAGTCCGGCGCCCGGGTCCTGGGCGGCTATCCGGCCGGCCGGGTGCTCGTGGACGGCAAGGGCATCGGCGACGTGGGCGCGGTGGTCCTGCGCGACCGCCAGCTGCTGGCCGAGGCGGGCATGGTGGTGATCGCGCTGACCGTCGACAAGACCACCGGCGCCATCGTGGCGGGACCCGAGATCGTCTCCCGCGGGTTCGTCTATATGAAGGAGGCCGACGAGCTGATGGATGAGGTCAAGTCGGCTGTGCGGGAAGCCCTCGCGGCGCGCGAGGAGCCCGAGGTGATCGACAAGGAGCTGATCGGCGCGATCGTGCGCAGCGCGGTGCGCCGCTTCATCAACCAGCGCTTCCAGCGCAAGCCGGTGGTCCTGCCCATGATCCTGGAGGTCTGATGGCCGACAAGCCGGCGGCGGTGAGGGTCGAGGATCCGCGCGATCTCCGCGAGGCAGCCCCCAGGGACACCGCGCGGGACGCGCCCGCGCGCAAGCGCGCCGCGAAAAAGCCCAAGCGCGAGCCCGGGCGGTGGGTGCGGGAGGCCAAGGGCATCCTGGCGCTGGCGCTGGCGGGCTTCTGCTTCGTGGCGCTCTACGCCTTCGATCCGACCGTCCACCCCATGGACCAGTCGAGTCCGGTCGGGCCCGTGGGCGCCTGGCTCGGGTGGACGTCCTTCTGGGCCTTCGGCTACGCGGGCTATCTGTTCCCGCTCTTGCTCGCGCTGTACGGGACGTCCGCCTTCGTGCGGCCGCGCATCGCCACGGGCTGGCCCGCCATCGCCGGCCTCGTGCTGCTCTTGATCAGCACCACGGGCATCCTGGCGCGCGCCTCGGACACGCTGGCGGAATACCACCTGCATCGGGGCGGGGTCGTCGGCTGGGGCGTGTCGGAAGCCCTGCGGGTCTCCGTGGGCACGGTGGGCACCTGGATCGTGCTGCTCGCCATCATCCCGGTGGGCGTGCTCTTCGTCACCCAGATTTCCTATGGCGTGCTCTCGCGCGCCCTCGGCATGCGGCTCGGCCGCCTGCGCCCGCCCGAGAAGAAGAAGGCGCGCGGGCTCCTGCAGGAGGAGCTGCCCCTGGTGGCCGCCGTCCCGCCGGGCGGTTGGCCCGAGGCCCAAGGCAAGCCGGCCGCGCCCCCGCCGCTCGTCGTCAAGGAGCCGGCCAAGCCCAAGTCCTCGCTGGCCCAGAAGGGGCTGGCCTGGCAGGAGACGTTCGATTTCGGCAAGGGCGGCGCCCAGGCCTTCCAGCTGCCGGCCGTCGGCCTGCTCGCCGCGCCGCCCGCCTCGTCGCTGGCGCGCACGCGCGAGGAGCTCGAGGCCAACGCCAATATCCTCAAGAGGAAGCTCGCCGACTTCGGCGTCGAGGGCCACATCGTCCAGGCCAGCCCCGGCCCCGTCATCACCTCCTACGAGTTCGAGCCCGCGGCGGGCATCAAGGTGAGCCAGGTGGTCAACCTCTCCGACGACCTGGCGCTGGCGATGAAGGCCGCCGCGGTGCGGATCGTGGGTCCCATCCCCGGGCGCGGGACCGTGGCGGTGGAGGTGCCCAATCCCGATATCGCCACGGTGTACCTGCGCGAGATCCTGGTGAGCGCCGAGTTCGCCGAGTCCAAGGGCAAGCTGCCGCTGGCCCTCGGCAAGGACACCACCGGCAATCCCGTCGTGTCCGATCTCACGTCCATGCCCCACCTGCTGATCGCGGGCTCCACCGGAAGCGGCAAGAGCGTGGGACTCAACACCATGATCTGCTCCCTGCTCTACAAGGCGACACCGGCCGATGTGCGCTTCCTCCTCATCGACCCGAAACGGTTGGAGCTGGGCGTCTACGAGAACATCCCGCACCTGCTGGCCCCCGTCGTCACCGACTCCAAGGAAGCCGCGGCGCGGCTCAAGTGGATCGTCGGCAAGATGGACGACCGCTACAAGCTGCTGCAGGGCAAGTCGGTGCGGAACATCGAAGGCTACAACAAGGAAGTGCCGCCCGAGGAGAAGCTGCCCTACTGGATCGTGGTGGTGGACGAGCTGGCCGACCTCATGATGGCCTCGGCCGGCGAAGTCCAGAACTCCCTCGTCCGCCTCGCCCAGATCGCGCGCGCCGTCGGCATCCACCTCATCGTCGCGACCCAGCGGCCGTCGGTGGACGTGGTGACGGGGCTCATCAAGGCCAACTTCCCGACGCGCATCGCCTTCCAGGTGGCGTCCAAGGTTGATTCGCGGACCGTGCTGGATGCCAACGGGGCCGAGCAGCTCCTGGGCCGCGGCGACATGATCTTCGTGCCGCCCGGCGGCGGCCGCCACATGCGCGTCCACGGCTCGTGGGTCGCGGACAAAGAGGTGAAGGCGGTGTGCGACTTCCTGCGCAAGCAGGGCGCGGCCGTCTACGAAAAGGTCGTGTTGCCGGTGGCGGAAGAGGGCCGCGGGGGCGAGGATGCCGACCGCGACGACGTCTTTTGGGACGCCGTGAGCCTGGTGATCACCCAGCGGGCCGCGTCCATCTCCTTCCTCCAGCGCCGGCTCGGCCTCGGCTACCCCAAGGCCGCGCGCTTCATTGACATGATGGAGCAGGACCGCATCATCGGGCCGGGGCAGGGCGCCAAGCCCCGCGAGATCCTGGTCGGCCCCGAGTACCTCGCCAGGCGAGGCAAATGATGTCCCGTCGATTCCCTCTCCCCTCCGGGGAGAGGGCCAGGGTGAGGGGGGTAACCGCGCTCGCTCTCGCCTTGCTCTTCCTCCCGGCGCCGGCTCTGGCGCAGAATCTGGACGATGTGGTGGCGGGGGTGGAGGCGACCTACGGCCGGATCATTGACCTGCGCGCCGAGTTCACCCAGGTGGCCCACAACCGGAGCCTGGGCCAGGACATCAAGGCCGAAGGGGTCGTCTATCTCAAGAAGGGCGGCAAGATGCGCTGGGACTACAAAACGCCGTCGCCCCAGCAGATCGTCTCCGACGGCGTCTCGCTCTGGGTCTACACGCCCGAGCTGAACCAGGTCAACAAGGGCAGCGCCCCCAAGGCGCTGGCGGGTCCGGCCGGCAGCTTCCTGGCCGGGCTCGGCAAGCTGCACGACCAGTTCAGCGTGCGCTTCCTCAACCCGGCGGCCAAAGTGGACGGCGCCGGCCGCCCCGTCCTCGACCTCACGCCCAAGTCGCCCGGGCCGCTGCTCACGCGGCTGGTGCTCTCGGTGGATCCCAAGGATTTCGTCGTCCGGCAGGCCGTGCTCTACGACCAGTTTCAGAACACGGTCAGCATGTACTTCAGCAAGGTCGCGCTGGACACCGGGCTCAGCGACGCGCTGTTCGCCTTCACGCCGCCCCCGGGCACCGCCGTGGTGCCGCTCGAGATGCGCTAGGGTCCGCCATGGCCGCCGAGAACAGCTTCGACATCGCGTGCAAGCTCGACATGCAGGAAGTCGCCAACGCCATCAACCAGGCCACCCGCGAGATCGAGACGCGCTACGACCTCAAGGGCGCCAAGCACGAGATCACCCAGGACAAGATGGACCTCGTCATCAGCTCCGGCGACGACATGAAGCTCAAGGCGGTGCTCGACATCCTCCAGTCCAAGCTCCACCGGCGCGGCATCGACCTCAAGGCGCTGACCGTGCACGAGCCCGAGCCGGCCGCCGGCGGCACCCGGCGGCAGAAGATCACGCTTCAGGACGGGGTGCCCATGGAGAAGGCCAAGGAGATCGTGCGCCTCATCAAGGACTCCAAGATCCGCGTCCAGGCCTCCATCCAGGAAAAGCAGGTGCGGGTGAGCGGCAAGAACCGTGACGACCTGCAGGCCGTGATCGCTCTGGTCAAGTCCAAGGACCTGGGCATCGCGGTCCAGTTCACCAACTACCGGTCGACCTAGCCTCCCCGCTCCGGCCGCCGCCGCGCCTCTCCAAGCGCCCAGCTTACGTCCTCACCGTGGTGATCATCGGCGCGGTTTCGGCTGAAGGGCTGCCGCTTCTCCGGCGAGCCAAGCGCCTTCCTCAGTGCGTCCGGCGCGGACCAGCGCCTCGGCCCGTCCCGTCAACGCCAGGTTGATGCGATTCGGCAGCCCGGATCCCGCTAGGGCTAGCGCGATCGCTCGCCGCAGGAGCGGCAAAGCCTCATCGTAGCGGGCCTGGTCGACGTACAGCAGACCGAGCGCGGCGGGCCCTCCGGCGTTCTTCGGCTCGAGCCGAATGAATTCGCGGTACGCGGCCTCGGCCTCGACGTGACGTCCCTGCGTCGCGAGAGTCAGGCCGAGACCGTAATAGGGCGGTGAAAACCGGGGGCGCAGGGCGATGGCCTGCCGCAAGTGGAGCTCCGCCTCTCTGGCGTGCGCTCCGAGGCTGCCCGATTCGAAGAATATCCCGGCAGCAAGGTTGAGCTGGCAGATCGCGCACATCGGGTCGACGTCCAACGCCCACCGGAACAGAGTCTGCGTATCTCGCCACACCTTGGTCTGCTGCCACGTCCCGGCTCCCCATCCGGCCAGGACGAGCAGGAACACTAAACCCAGCGCGCCAGCGGGCGCGGGCCCGAGGAGACCCCTTCTGCGAGCGGCGACGAGCCATGGCACGGCCCCACCCGCGACGATTGCGAAGCCCATGCACGCCAGGTATGTATAACGGTCGGCTGCAATCAGGCGGTGGAATTGAAAGACGCCCAGCACTGGAAGCAGCACGACGACGTAGCTTATCCACGCGGTGAGGAACGCGGGCCACCGCCTCCGGAGCACGACCGCCGAGAGCGTGATGCCAGAAACGATGGCCGCACTCAATAGGAAGGGCCACGCCAGAGGATCGAGCGGCTCGGGAATCTCGTTCACGGGGGTGAGATCCCAGGGCGCAACGGTTTTCCGGAGGTAAGAGGCCAGAGCGTAGAACGAGACCGCCAGCCGACCCACCCAGCCCACATCGGGGAGGGTCGTCAAGTCGTTGAGATCGAAGAATGACACCAGGGTGAGTGCTCCCGTCGCGGCGCTCATCAGAATGAACGGCAGTTTCTCGAGCCACACGCGCCGCGCGGCCGGTGCAATCCAGCAAGCGGGACCCCCGTGAAACCGGCGGAGTGGGAAGAAGTCGAGCAGCACGAGAATCACCGGAAGACTCACCGCCATCGGCTTGGAGAGCATGGCGCCCGCGCCGGCGACAACGGCCGCCCAGTACCAACCGCGGCTCCCGTGATCCTTCGGCGGCCGCGGATCGCACGAGCGCAGATAGGCCAGGACGGCGAGCAGATAGAACAATCCCGAGACGACGTCCCGGCGCTCGGTCGCCCAGGCGACGGACTCCACTCGAAGTGGATGGAGCGAAAACAGCAAGGCGGCGAACGCGGCACCCATGCGGTCGGCGCCGGAGGGGCCGGCGTCGGCGCCGGCACCAGTCCCCAGGAGGCGGAGGGCCACGAAGTAGAGCACGCCGGCGTTCAAGGCATGGAAAATGAGACTTGTGAGATGGTACCCGGTCGGGTTCATGCCCCAGAGCTTGTAGTCCAGCGCGTAGGTCAGCCAGGTGAGCGGCATGTAGAAACTCGTGCGGTAGCCGCCGAACATCCACGCCAGCTGGGTCCAGCCGAGGCCGCGATACGAAAGATTGCCGGTCAGGTTGACGTTATCGTCCCAAAGGACGAACCCATTCCAGAGACACGGCAGAAACGCAAGGAATGTCGTGGCGAAGATGATCACCGGGATCAGCGCCGGGTATCGGCACAGCGCACCGCCGGCCCATGCCACCGGATCCGACCACCACCTGCCGGGAGCGCGGGGCTCGGGCGAGCATCCCGGAGGGCCCTGGGATCGGCGCGGATCTCCACCCGAGGTCATCACGCGGGATCGTCCCTCGTGCGCAGCGTGCGCGTCGATGCGATAAAGCGGCTGCCCCCCCAGTCAATGTGGCGGCACACCCTGCCCCACTGAGAGAAGACGCGATCTAAGGGCGCACTCGGGAGGAGCCAGCCATGGATCATCTTGACCCGGCCAACCGCTTCATAGAAGGGAGCATAAACGCCATTATCCCCCCCCGCGAAGCCCCCTCTCCACGGTGCAGACCAAGCTGGCCCCCAGGAACCGATATTGCGCCGAGCTGGAAAACGCGTCAAGACCGCGCCGCGGGGCGGCAAAGAGACGTCGAAGGCTCGTACTCGCCTACGGGGCGACGGTGAAGGTGAAGTCGCCCTCGGTCACGTGGGTGTCCACCGAGAGCACGCGCCAGACGACCTTGTAGGTCCCGGGCCCAAGCGCCGGCACGGACACTGTCAGCAGGTCCGGCTTGCCCGGATCCACGGTCACGTCCCGCTTGTCCACCTGCCGGCCCAAGCCGTCCAGCACCCGCACGGTGCTGAAGGCGGGCTCGAGCGGCTGGGTGAACCAGAGCCTCACCTGGGCCGGCGGCGTCTTGACCGTGCTGCCCACCCGTGGCTCGGCGCGGTCGAGGAAGGCGTGGGCGCCCGCCCCCGCCACCGCCGCGAGGAGCAGCGCTGACGCCAGCACGATCGCTCTGACGAGAATGGGTATCATTTTCCGAATAGCGGCTTGCCCAAGGAATTGGGGAACAGATCGTCCAGGAAGAAGTGGATCTGGCCGCGGACGCCCACGTTCTTGCCCGTCCGGTCGTTGACGGGAACGATGGCTTCGACGGCGACCTGGAAGTACTTGCCGGCCCAGATGATGCCGGGGTTGACGGTGGCCGTGTACTTGCCGCTCTGGCCGCGGTCGAGCGGGTGCTGGAATTCGACCTCCACCAGCGGGATGAGCTGGCTCAGCGGCTTGGGCAGGCCGAAGTCGCGGACGAAGGATTGGAGATACGGGATGCTGTATTCGACCGCCACGCCCCACGTGAACACATGGGGGTGATACTCCTTCTCGATCTCGACCTCGCCTTCCTCTTCGCCCGGCAGGATCTTCCGGCTGCTGCGCCGGCTGGGGATTTCCCCTCCCACAGTTCCCGTGATCGCCAAGGGCTTGAGATAGGCCAGCGCGTCGGGCAGGTCGCCCAGCCCCTTGCCAAAGAAGAGCGTGGGCATGTAGACGTCGAAGTTCTCGGCGCCGACCAGCGACCGGCCCGTGCCGCCGATCTCCATCCCGAATCCGGCTGACAGGATGGTTTCGTGCGCGTCGCTCTTGAAGAACTGGTACTTGAGCCCGACCTCGAGATCGCCGAAGCCCGAGTGGTCCTGCTTGCCGTCCTTGTCGAGGTAGAGCCAGTCGCCACCCAGCGAGAATCCGAGGTTGGGCGTGATGCGCTTGGAGAACTCGCCCGACACGTCGGTGATCCGCATGTGCGGCTGCTCCTCGGTGGCCGGGATCTTGATGTGCGACACGGTCGGCAGCGACAGCTCGTCGGAGACGAACGGATCATCCACCACGAGAGTGGCGGGGAAGAAGCGCTTGCCCGCCAGGCCGTGGGCCGAGGCCGGCGCCGCCGCGCCCGCGGCCGATGCCGCGGCGAGCAGGCCAGCCAGAAGAATTCTCAGTTTCATGGGTCCCTCCGGTTCCGAGTTCACCGCGCAGCCGCCCTGGTTCCCGCGGACGCGCCCGGACCGCGGGCGTAGGGGATCGGGACGGCAACCGTCGAGCGGCTACGCGGAGTGCGGAGGGGCGCGCCCCTGATCGGGGCGGAGGAACTGAATGCGCGGATCGCCTGGATCGAGGTCCGCCGGGCGCTCCAGGCACGGCTCGAGCGGCTGCTCGGCCGTGACGGTCTCGACGACCGTGCCTGCCACGTGGGCCAAGGCCGCCGCGACGGCGCAGGCCGCCATCTCGTCGGGCTCCGCCAACAGATGGTGGACCGAGTGGATGGCGTCCTCGACCACGAAGACACCGAGCGCGAGAGCCAACCCCAGGGTCAGGGCCCGGGCCAGCGGTGGGGCAGGGCGCGGGCGGCTCGGCATAGGTGGCATGCTACACACAGAATGGCTGCCACTCAAGGTGGGTTCCGGGTTTGACTCACCGGGAACCGCTGTGGGATCATAAACGCTCGTCATGAAAGTCCATTTCACAACCCTGGGCTGCCCGAAGAACCAGGTGGACTCCGAGCTCATGCTGGGCATGCTCGCGCGCGCCGGCCACGAGATCACGGAAGCCGCCGAGGCCGCCGATTGCCTCGTGGTCAATACCTGCGCCTTCATCGACCGCGCGCGGGAGGAGTCGGTCAACACCATCCTCGAGCTGGCCCGGCTCAAGGAAAGCGGCCGGGCGCGCGCCCTCATCGTCACCGGCTGTCTCACCCAGCGCTACGGCGGCGAGATCCTCACCGAGATCCCCGAGGTCAACGCCATCCTGGGCACGTCGGAGCTCGACCGCATCGTGGCCCTGGTCAACCAGGCCGAGGGCCGTCAGGACTGGGTCACGAGCGCGCCGCCCGGCTACCTCTACGACGCGGCCACGCCGCGCCTGCTGACGGCGCGCGCGCCCTACGCCTATGTGAAGATCGCCGAGGGCTGCGACATGGGGTGCGCCTTCTGCGCCATCCCGCAGTTCCGCGGCAAGCACCGCAGCCGGCCGCTCGGCGACATCGTCGCCGAGGTCGAGGGGCTCCACCGCCAGGGCATCCAGGAGGCCATCCTGGTGTCCCAGGACACGCTGGCCTACGGGCGCGACCTGCCCGGCAACGGCGACGTCGGCGACCTGCTGCTCGCGCTCTCCGACACGAAGATGCCGTGGATCCGGCCGATGTACCTCCACCCGGCCCACGTCAACGACCGGCTGATCGCCAAGTGGGCCCAAGCCCGCGTCGTGCCCTACCTCGACATGCCCGTCCAGCACGGCGACGACGGCATCCTGCGCGCGATGCGCCGCGCCGTCACCGCCAAGCGGATGCAGGAGATCCTCGCCCGGTTCCGCGCGGCCATCCCGGGGGTGACCATCCGCACCACGGTGCTGGTGGGCTTCCCCGGCGAGACGGAGGAAGCCTTCCAGAATCTCCTCGGCTTCGTCGAGGAGGCGGCCTTCGACCGGCTGGGCGTGTTCACCTACTCGCTGGAGGAGGGCACCCCCGCCGCGGCGATGGCCGGCCAGGTCCCGCCAGACGTGATGGCCGAGCGCGCGCGGCAGGTGGAAGAGCTCCAAGACCGGCTCGCGTGGGAGCGCCAGAAGGCGCTCTACGGCACGCGCCAGACCGTTCTCGTCGACGGCCCGAGCGCGGATCCCGCCTTCCCCTTCGAGGGGCGCATGGCCGGCCAGGCGCCGGAGATCGACGGAGTCGTGCTGTTGCGCGACCGGCGGCTCACGCCGGGGCGCTTCGCCGAGATCTCCATCGTCGAGGTGGACGGTTACGAGCTCGTTGGCGAGTAGGCCTCCCAGCCTCCTCGATCGCCTGGCCCTGGTCATCGCCAGCGTGGCGGGCGCCGGTTACTCGCCGCTGGCCCCGGGCACCGCCGGCAGCCTGGTCACCCTCGCGGCCATCTGGTTCCTGCCGTTCACGCGGCTCACCCTCGCCGCCACCCTCGTGGCGGTCACGGTCATCGGCACCTGGGCCGCCCATCGCGTCGAGCGGGCGGTGGGCCGGAAGGACCCCTCGGTCATCGTGATCGACGAGGTGGCCGGCATGCTGATGTCCGTGCTGCTGCTGCCACGGACCATCCCGGTTCTGGTCACGGCCTTTGTCCTCTTCCGCCTCTTCGACATCTGGAAGCCCTTCCCGGCCCGCGAGAGCCAGGCGCTCTCGGGCGGCCTCGGCGTGATGCTCGACGACCTGATCGCGGGCGCCTACGCCCTGATCCTCGTCCTGGGCGCCCGGGCGCTCTTCGGTGTGCCCGCGTGATCACGACCCATGTCCTCACCGTCGCCCACGGGGATGCCGACGACGCGGCGGCGCGGGACGTCGCGCGCGTTCTCGGCGCCCAGGGGATGGTCGTCGCCTCGCGGCAGGTGGTGGACGAGAGTGAGGCCGCGCTCGAACCCGCGCTGCGCTCAGCGCTCGCGACGGGCGGGCTCGTCGTTATCCTGGCCCAGCCCGGAGGCTCGGCCGGGGAGATCGTCCCCCGCGTGGTGGCGCGGCTGACGGGTCGGCGGCTCGTGCTCAACGAGCGCCGGGCGCGCCTGCTCGAAGCCGCCTTCCAGCGCCGCGGGCAGGCCGTGCCGCGGCGGCTCGACCGGCTGGCGCTCCTGCCCCAAGGCGCCGAGCTCGTGCCGCCGGCCCCCGACGGCTGGGACGGCTGGTCGCTCGCCGTGGACACGGGCGCGATCGCCGCGCTGCCTCTGGACTCGCCCCATCTCGACGTCATGGTCGAGGACGTCGTCAAGGCGCTGGGCGTGCTCCGAAGCGACGGGGCGGTGGCGCAGCGCGTGCTGCTGACCACCGGGCTCGGGCCCGCCGACGCCGAGGAGCGGCTGGGCGCCTGGCTCGGAAAGGAAGGCCCGGTGGAGGTGTCGTGCACGCTGGCCGACGGGGGCGTCCGGGTGCTGCTGCGCTCGAGCGGCGCCACGCGCGCCGCAGCTGAAGCCGCGCTCGCGCCCGTCGAGCGGGCGCTGCGCGAAGCCTTGGGCGAGGACTGCTACGGCGCCGACGCGGACGCGCTCGAGTCCGTCGTGGGCCGGCTGCTCCTCGATCGCGGGCTCACGGTGTCGGTCGCCGAATCGTGCACGGGCGGCCTCATCGCCCACCGGCTCACGAATGTCCCCGGCTCCTCGCGCTACGTGGAGCGCGGCGTGGTCGCCTATTCGAACCGCGCGAAAGAGGAGCTGTTGGGCGTGCCGGCCGATCTGCTGCGCGCCCACGGGGCTGTCAGCGAGCCGGTCGCCCTCGCCATGGTCACCGGCATCTGCCGCGCGTCGGGCTCGTCCTGCGGGCTGGCGGTGACCGGCATCGCCGGGCCGGACGGGGGCACCGAGGCCAAGCCCGTGGGCACCGTGTTCATCGGCGTCGCGACGCCGTCGGGGGTCGAGGTCGGGCGCTTCCGCTTCGGCGGCGGGCGGGAGGCGATCAAGGCGCGATCGGCGCAGGCGGCGCTCGACATGCTCCGGCGCCGGCTGCTGCGCGCGCCGTGATCCGCGCCTTCGTCGCCATCCTTCTCACGGACGCCGCGCGCGCGGCCGTCGCCGCCGAGATCGAGCGGCTGCGGCCGCTCAGCCGCGCGGTGGCATGGGTCCCGACCCCGAATCTGCACATGACCCTCCAGTTCCTCGGCGAGCAGCCGGAGGAGCGGCTGAGCGAGGCTGGGGCGGCGCTCGGCGAGGCGGCGGCCGGCGCAGCGCCCTTCGCGCTCACGCTCCACGGCCTGGGCGCCTTCCCGGGCCTCGAGCGGCCGCGGATCATCTGGGTCGGCGTGGCCCAGGGCGCTCTCGAGGCGCGCGCGCTCCAGTCCCGCGTGGCGGCGGCCCTGGGCGACCGCGGCTTCCCACCCGAGAGCCGTCCCTGGCATGCCCATCTCACCATCGGGCGCGTCTTCGACGAGCGCCGGTGGCGGGGCGAATCCCGCCCCGGGCTTCGAGAGGCCATCACCCGGCTCGACAGCGCCGCGTTCGGCGAGGTGCCCGTCGCGAGCATCGCCCTCATGCGCAGCGACCTGCATCCCTCGGGCGCGCGCTACAGCGAGCTGCGCGCCTTCGCGCTCGGGCCGTCGTGAGCCGCGTGCGGCGCCCCGCGTCGCTGCTCGCGCTGCTGATCTCGCTGGTGCTGGTCGGGCCGGCCGGCGCGGCCGACCTCATGCTGACCCTGCTCTCCGTCGCGACTCCGGCTCCGAGGGGGAGCGAGGCCTTCGTCCGTGTCCAGACCGTTGCCGACGCCGCCTGCTCGATCGAGGTCCGCTACCGCTCCGGGCTGTCCAAGGCGCACGGGCTCGAGCCGAGGGCGGCCGACGCGCGCGGCCTGGTCTCCTGGCAGTGGCAGGTCGGGTCCGCGACCACGCGCGGGCGCTGGCCCATCGTGGTGACCTGCAGCAAGGGCCCGGACCGGGGCAGCCTTTACACGAACTTCGACGTCCGGTAAGGGGATTCGGACCGGCCCGGACGTATCCCATTCGGGACATTGACAGGCCTCCTCCGGCCACCCACACTGGCTTTGATTGACTTTGGTGGAGCGCCCATCGTAGGATGAAGAAACTGACTGAGATATCGAGCGTTTGCGCTCTCTCCCCGGGCCCGGGACGGGTCCTTTCCGCACGCAGCTGAGGAGAGTCCAATGGCAGAAGTGAAAAGCGATCGCCGCCAGGCCCTGGATCTGGCCATCGCCTCCATCGACCGGCAGTTCGGCAAGGGCGCCATCATGCGCCTGGGCCAGAGCAGCGCCATCGACGAGATCTCGGTCATCCCGACGGGCTCCCTCGGGCTCGACGCGGCCCTGGGCATCGGGGGCATCCCGCGCGGCCGCGTCACCGAGATCTACGGGCCGGAGTCCTCGGGCAAGACTACGCTGGCGCTGCACATCATCGCCGAGGCCCAGGACATGGGCGGTACCGCGGCCTTCATCGACGCCGAGCACGCGCTGGACCCGAAGTACGCCAAGAACCTCGGGGTGAACACCGACGAGCTGCTGATCTCTCAGCCCGACACGGGGGAGCAGGCCCTCGAGATCGCCGAGACCCTGGTCCGCTCGAACGCCGTGGACGTGATCGTCATCGACTCGGTGGCGGCCCTGGTGCCGCGGGCCGAGCTCGACGGCGACATGGGCGACTCGCTGCCGGGGCTGCAGGCGCGGCTCATGTCGCAGGCCTTGCGCAAGCTCACGGCGGCCATCGCGCGCTCGGGCGGCAGCGTGATCTTCATCAACCAGATCCGCGAGAAAATAGGCGTGATGTTTGGGAGCCCCGAAACAACGACGGGCGGGCGCGCGCTCAAGTTCTACTCCTCGATCCGGCTCGACATCCGGCGCCAGGACACGATCAAGGACGGCACCCAGGCCATCGGCGTCCGCACCAAGGTCAAGGTGGTGAAGAACAAGCTCTCGCCGCCGTTCCGCGAGGCCGAGTTCGACGTCATCTACGGCGAGGGCATCTCCAAGGAGGGCTCGGTGCTCGACCTGGCCGCCGACCACAACGTGCTCGAGAAGTCCGGCACCTGGTACACCTACAAGGGCGAGCGCATCGGGCAGGGGCGTGAGAACGCCAAGAAGTATCTCAAGGACAACCCCAAGATCCTGATCGATCTCGAAGCCAAGGTGCGCGCCGCGCTGGGCCTCAAGCCCGTCGGCGGCGCCGCGCCGGCCGCGGCCGAAAAGGTGAGCAAGTAGGCGCGGCCCCAAGGAGCGAACCCATGGACTTTCAGCAGCTCTTGACCGAGACCGCGAGGCGAAAGGCGTCCGACCTGCATCTCAAGGCCGGCGCCCGCCCCATCGTGCGCATCCACGGCCACCTCGAGATGCAGGACGACCTGCCGCCGGTCACGCGCGAGTTCATGCGCCGGACGGCCATGACCCTCCTGGGCGAGCACCGCTACAACGCCCTGATGGAAGGGCAGGAGATGGACCTGGCCTACATGGTGCCGGGCGTGGGGCGCTTCCGCTGCAACGTCTTCCTCTCCCAGGGCGAGGTGCGCGCGGTCATGCGCCACGTGCCCGAGCGCATCCCCGCGTTCCAGGAGCTGCACCTGCCCAAGGTCCTCGAGCGGCTGTGCATGGAGCGGCGCGGGATGATCCTGGTGACCGGGATCACCGGCTCCGGTAAGTCCACGACGCTGGCCGCGATGATCGACTTCATGAACCGCAACCGCAACGACCACATCGTCACCATCGAGGACCCGGTGGAGTTCGTCCACGAGGACAACAAGTGCGTGATCAGCCAGCGCGAGATCGGCCAGGACTCGGCCAGCTTCGCGCAGGCCCTGCGCGCCGCCCTCCGCCAGGACCCGGACATCGTGCTGGTCGGCGAGATGCGCGACACCGAGACCATGGAAGTCGCGCTGCACGCGGCCGAAACCGGCCACTTGGTGCTCTCGACGTTGCACACGCTCAACGCCGCCGAGACCGTCAACCGCATCATCTCCATCTTCCCGCCCCACCAGGAGGACCAGATCCGCGCCCAGCTGGCGGCGGTGCTGCAGGGGATCATCTCCCAGCGCCTGGTCGTGCGGGCCGACGGCAAGGGGCGCGTGCCCGCCGTGGAGGTGATGGTGATGACGGGCCTCGTCCGCGATTCGGTCCGCGACGCGGAGAAGACGCCGCAGATCCCGGCGGTCATCGCCGCGGGGCAGTCGCAGTACGGGATGCAGACCTTCGACCAGTCCTTGCTCCAGCTCTACCGCGAGGAGCTGGTCACCTACGAGACCGCGCGCGACGCGGCCACCAACCCCGACGACTTCGACCTCAAGGTCAAGGGCATCTTCTCGACGGGCGAGATGACCTGGGAGACCGAGGGCGGCCAGGCCCAGCAGGGCTTCGTCGGCTCGCCCGAGACCCCGCGCAGCGGCTTCGCCAAGCGGGGGTAGCCGTGGCGCGGCGGCGGCCCCGGCGCCCCCCGGGCGCGCGGGAGAAGCCGGTCCTCGACGCGAAGGCCGCCAAGCTGGCGGCCTTCGATCTTTTGGCGCGCAAGGCCTGGAGCGGGCGCGAGCTCACCCAGCGGCTCAAGCGCCGCGGGGCGCCCGACGCGACGGCGCGCGACGTGGTTGCCGACCTCGTGGCGCGCGGCTATGTGGACGACGCCGCCTTCGCGCGCTGGTGGGCCGAGGCGCGCGCCCGCGGGCGCAAGGTCGGCAGCATGCGCCTGCGCCGCGAGCTGCTGGCCAAGGGCATCCCGCCCGACCTGGCCGCGGCGGCCGTCGGCGCGGCCTTCGACGAGACGCCGGAGGCCGAGCGCGCGCTGGACGCCGCCCGGCGCCGGCTTCCGGCGCTCCTCCGCGGACAGCCCGGGCGCGCCCCGGCGCGGCTGCGCGACTACCTCATGCGGCGCGGCTATCCGCCGGGCGTGGCGGCCAGCATCACCAAGCGGCTGCTGGCGGATCGGCTCCCCGACGGCGAGACCGCGGGCGACGACGGCGCAGTATAATACGGAGACTATGACCGGCAGCGAGATCCGCCAGAGCTTTCTCGACTATTTCAAGGGCAGCGGCCACGTCGTCGTGCGCTCGTCATCGCTCGTGCCTGCCCAGGACCCTACCCTGCTGTTCACCAACGCGGGGATGGTCCAGTTCAAGAGCGTCTTCCTTGGCGAGGAGCCCCGAAACTACATGCGCGCAGCCAGCACGCAGAAGTGCGTGCGGGCGGGCGGCAAGCACAACGACCTGGAAAACGTGGGCCGGACCGCGCGGCACCACACGTTCTTCGAGATGCTCGGCAACTTCTCCTTCGGCGACTACTTCAAGGACGAGGCGATCCGCTTGTGTTGGGACCTTCTTACCCGGGAGTGGGGGTTGCCCAAGGATCGGCTCAAGGCCACGGTCTTCCAGGACGACGACGACGCCTTCGCGCTCTGGAAGAAGATCACCGGCATGGGCGACGATCGCATCCTGCGCCTGGGCGAGGCGGACAACTTCTGGGCGATGGGCGACACGGGGCCGTGCGGCCCCTGCTCGGAGATCCACTTCCACCAGGGCGACCATATCGCGTGCGCCGAGGAGCAAGCCGGGCGGCGCTGCCTGGGACCGGCGTGCGAGTGCGACCGCTGGCTCGAGATCTGGAATCTGGTGTTCATGCAATTCAACCGCGACGCGTCGGGGACCATGACGCCCCTGCCCAAGCCCTCGATCGACACCGGGATGGGGCTCGAGCGCGTCGCGGCGGTGCTGCAGGGCAAGCAGTCCAATTACGACACCGACCTGCTCCGCCCGCTCGTCGCCCACGTCGAGCGCCTCTCGAAGAAGCGGTATGGCGCTGATGTCGAGCATGACGTCTCGATGCGCGTCGTCGCCGACCACGCCCGCGCCACCGCCTTCCTCATCAGCGACGGCGTGACGCCGTCCAACGAGTGGCGGGGCTACGTGCTGCGGCGGATCATGCGCCGGGCGATGCGCCACGGCCGGATGCTCGGGCTCGTGGAGCCCTTCCTCTGGGACGTGACGAAGACGGTCGTGGACATCCTGGGCGGCGCGTACCCGGAGATCGCGGAGCAGCACCCGCGCGTCGCCGGGGCGGTCAAGGCCGAGGAGGAGCGCTTCGCCGAGACCCTGGACCTGGGCATGGCCAGGATCCGCGAGTACCTCGAGGCCCACGCGAAGGAGCCGAACCGGGTCGTGGACGGCCGGTTCCTCTTCACCCTCTACGACACCCACGGCTTCCCCACCGACCTGGCGCAGGAAGTCTTCCAGGACGCGGGCTGGACCGTGCCGGCCGAGAGCCTGGCGGCCTTCGAAGCCGAGATGGACGCCCAGCGCGAGCGCGCCCGGGCGGGCGCCTCCTTCGGCGCGGCCGAGGGCGGCGAGCGATCGGTCGCCATCTACAACCAGCTCTCGGCCCAGCTGCCCAAGCCCGCCTTCCTGGGCTACAGCGAGCTGGCCGCGCCCGCCCGCATCCTGGCCATGGTCGCCGAGGGGCAGCGCCGCCCGCAGGCGCGCGCGGGCGACACCGTCGAGGTGATCCTCGACCGCACGCCCGCCTACGCCGAGTCGGGCGGGCAGATGGGCGACACGGGCACGCTGGTTGGGCGCGAGGGGCAGGGGCGCATCGAGGACACCTACTATCGCGGCGCCCAGCTCATCGTCCACCGCGTGAAGGTCACCCAGGGGCAATTCAAGGAGAACGAGGAGGTCGCGGTGAGCGTCGAGTCGCGACGCCGCCAGGGGCTCAGGCTGCATCACACGGGCACGCATCTCCTCCATGCCGCGCTCAGGAGGATCCTGGGGACGCACGTGACTCAGGCGGGCTCGCTCGTGGCTCCCGATCATCTGCGCTTCGACTTCTCCCACGGCGCCGGCCTCAAGGACAGCGAGGTGGACAAGGTCGAGGAGCTGGTCAACGAGCAGGTGCAGGCCAATATCGTGGTGAGCCCCGCGGAGATGGACCTCCAGGAGGCGCTCAAGAGCGGCGCCATGGCGTTGTTCGGCGAGAAGTACGGCGACCGCGTGCGCGTGATCAAGATCGGCGACTTCTCCACCGAGCTCTGCGGCGGCACGCATCTGGACGCGACGGGCCAGATCGGCCTCTTCAAGGTCGTGTCCGAGGGCGCGGTGGCCTCCGGCGTCCGCCGCATCGAGGCCGTCACGGGCGAGGAGGCGCTCAAGCACGTGGGGCGCGAGGAGGCGGCGCTGCGCGAGTCGGCCGGGCTGCTCAAGATCCCGCCGCTCGAGCTGCCCCATCGCCTCCAGAAGCTGCTCGAGGAGCAGAAGCAGCTCGAGAAGCAGCTGGCCCAGCTCGAGGCGCGGCTGGCCAAGGGCCGCGCCCAGGAACTCGTGTCCGCGGCCCGCGAGGTGGCGGGCGTGCCGGTTATCGCCGCGCGGCTGGACGGTCTCGATCCCGACGGGCTGCGCTCGGTGGTGGACACGCTGCGCGAGCGGCTGCCGTCGGGCGTGATCTGCCTGGGCGGCGTGGTCGAGGGTAAGGTCAACCTGGTGGCGTCGGTGTCCAAGGACCTGACCAAGCGCTTCCAGGCGGGCAAGCTGGTCCAGGAGATCGCCCAGGCGGTGGGCGGCAAGGGCGGGGGCCGGCCCGACCTGGCCCAGGGCGGCGGTCCGGATCCATCCAAGCTCGACGCCGCGCTCGCCGCGGTGCCCGGCTGGGTCGAGCGCGCGGCCAAGGGTTAACGGGAAGCGGAGAGCCGATGGCCGAGCGGAAAGCGCGCATCCTCATCGTGGACGACGAGCCGCCCGTGGTCGAGCTGCTGAGCGACTATCTCACCGGGCAGGGCTTCGAGGTGAGCGGCGCGAACAGCGGCGTCCAGACGCTGGCGCGGATGTCCCAGGCGCCGCCCGACGTGGTGCTGCTCGACGTGCGCATGCCCGAGCTGGACGGCGTGGAGGTGCTCCGGCGCATCCGGGAGAACTATCCGCGGATCCCCGTCCTCATGGTGTCGGGCAACGACGACGTGGAGCTGGCCAAGGAGACCGTGGCCCTCGGCGCCTTCGACTACATCCTCAAGCCCGTCGATTTCCCCTACCTGCTGCGGGCCATCGACAAGATGCTGGCCGCTTCAGCCGCCGCGGCGGCCAAGACCGCCGAGTCCAGCGCGGCCGAGGTGGCGGCCGCCCCCGCGCCCTCGGCCCCCGGCCTCCTCTACGACGTCGCGCTCGAGATCTTCAAGGCCACCCGAAGCCTGAAGCCGATGGCGCGCGAATCCGTCGGGATACCGCTCGAACAGGCGGCCCTCAGCGTCGTGCTGCGCGGAGCAGGCGACGAGAAGCACGAAATGGTTCGTGCCCTGAACCAGATCCGCACCCTGCTGCGCTTCGGCCGCGACCTGGGTGACTTCAGCGACGACGAGCACCGCCGGCGCGAAGGCCACGTCGCCAAAGCCCGCCGCTCGGTCGGCCTGTCCTAGGCCGCCGCGGCCGGCAATCCCCCGTGGACGGCGCGATCCTCTTCGATTTCGGCGGCACGCTCGACGCCGAGGGACTGACCTGGAAGGAGCGCTTCTACCGCCTGTTCCACGACGCCGGCGTCGCGCCATCGCGCGAGGGCTTCGACCCGCTCTTCTACCGCGCCGACGACGCCCTGGTGGGCGCCATCCCCGCCACCCTGTCCTTCCGCGACACGGTGTTCCGGCTGGCCGCGGACGTGAGTCGCGCGCTGGGGCTCGACGACGACCCGCTCACGACGCGGGTCGCCGGCCGGTTCCTCGACGACGCGCTCGCGGGGCTCGCCGCCAATCGGCCGATGCTCGAGCGGCTCGGCCGCCGCTACCGCCTCGGGATCGTCTCCAATTTCTATGGCAATCTCCCGACGGTATGCGAAAATGCGGGGGTTCGGCGCTTGTTCACCGTGATCGTGGATTCGACGCAGGTCGGATGCGAGAAGCCAGATCCCCGCATCTTCCAGCGCGCGGTCGCCGAGCTGGAGCTCACGGCGGCCGACGCCACCGTCGTGGGCGATTCGCTGCCCCGGGACATGGCGGGGGCCCGGGCCGCGGGCATGCGGCACATCTGGCTGGCCGGTGAGGCGGCGGACGGGGCCCAGGCGTGCTGCCCCGGCGACCCGGTGGTGCGCTCGCTCAGGGCGGTGGAGGCCCTGCTACTGTGACGACGGAGCCGGTGGTGCGCGGCGGGATCATCGCGGCGGGCGAAGGCAGCCGCCTGCGCCGCGACGGCTGGAGCGTGCCGAAGCCGCTCGTGCCCGTCGCCGGCGTGCCGCTCGTCGAATCGGTGATCCGGAATTTCGCCGCCGCCGGCGTGACCGCGCTCACCGTCATCGTGAACGAGCAGGAACGGGACTGCGCGGACTGGATCCGCGGGCGCTTCGGCCACCTGGATCTCCGGTGCATCGTGAAGACGACGGCCTCGTCGCTCGAGAGCTTCGTCGAGGTGGCGCAGGGCCCCGAGCCGGGCCGGATGCTGATCTCGACGGTCGACGCCTGGTGCGCCGAGGCGGACTTCGTGCGGTTCGCGGCGGCGGCCGCGCGCCGGCCGTCGGAGGCGACGGTCCTGGCCGTGACGCCGCTCGTCGCCGACGAGAACCCGGTCCGGGTTTCCGTTGACGAGACCGGCCGCGTCAGGGAGCTGGGCGGCGCCGCGGGGCGCTTCGTGACGGCCGGGATCTACCTGGTGCCGGAGCGGGTGCGGCGCATCCGGCCCGAGCCGGGGCTGGGGCGGCTGCGCGAGTTCCTCGCCTGGCTGCTCCGGGCGGGGGAGCCCGTGTACGCCGAGGTGATCGAGACGGTGGTGGACGTGGACCGGGCCGAGGACGTGGCCCTGGCCGAGGCGCTGGCCCTGGCCGAGGCGCTGGCCCTGGCCCGCGCGATCCATACGATCCGACCGGGAGGAATCGAGTGAACCGTTCGTCCTGCTGGGGCATCTTCCGGGAAAAGGTGCACTCACCGGGCCGCGAGAGCGACGACGCGGAGATCTTGCGCCTGACCGCGACGCAGCTCGAGACGCGGGGGTTCCGGGTGGAGCTCAAGGACCCCGACGAGCTGGGCGCCCCGGGGGCCGCGCGGCCGCGGTTCATCTTCCTGATGTGCGAGCGTCCGGCGGTCCTGCGCGCGCTGCGCGCCTGGGAGACGGCCGGCGTGCGCCAGGTCAACAGCCCCGTTGCCGTGCTCAACACCTACCGCGAGCAGATGATCGCCCAGTTCGCCGAGGCCAACGTCCCGTTCATCCCGAGCCGCCTGGTCGCCACGGCCGGGGAGGACGCCTCGAGCCCGCTCCCGGTCTGGGTGAAGCGGGCCGACGTCCACAACACCCAGGAGGGCGACGTGGTGTTTGCGACGAGCCGCGAGGCGCTCGAGGGCGCGCTCGCGGGGCTCGCCGAGCGCGGCATCCCGCGGGCCGTCCTCCAGCGGCACGTGGAGGGCGACCTGATCAAGTTCTACGGCGTCGGGCCCGGCGGCGGCCAGCACGCGGCGCCGCCGTGGTTCCGGTGGTTCTATCACAAGGACCAGCGCCTGGCCGGCCACGCCTTCGACCAAACCCGGCTCGCCCAGCTGGTGCGGCGCGCGGCCGGGGCCCTGGGGCTCGAGGTCTACGGCGGCGACGTCATCGTGACGCCGGCCGGCGAGCTCGTGCTGCTCGATCTCAACGCCTGGCCGAGCTTCGCCCTCTACCGCGAGGAGGCCGCGACGGCGATCGCGGGCTACCTGGCCCAGCGCTTCCGGGGAGGCGCCCGGTGAGCAAGCGCCGCGAGGTCGGCCCGCGCTCCCGGCGGATCGTGGAGCAGGAGCTGCGGCACGCGGCGCCAGGGATGCAGGGCTTCGCGCTGTACGCCGGCCTCGCCATGGCCCGCGGCGCCGGCTGCACGTTGGTCGACGAGGACGGCAACGAGTACATCGACTTCATCGCGGGCATCGGCGTCGGCAGCGTCGGCCACTGCCACCCGCACTACGTCGAGGCGCTCAAGCGGCAGGCCGAGAAGCTCACCTTCGGCAGCTTCACCACGGAGACGCGGGCCCGCTTCCTCGAGCTGCTCTCGACGGTGACGCCGGAGGGGCTGACCCGAATCCAGATGTTCTCGGGCGGCGCCGAGGCGGTCGAGGCCGCGCTGAGACTGGCGCGGGCGGCGACCGGCCGGCAGGAAGTCATCGGGTTCTGGGGCGGGTTCCACGGCAAGACGGGCGGCGTGCTCGGGCTCCTCGGCAGCGAGTTCAAGCACCACCTGGGTCCCTTCCTGCCCGGCCAATACCTGACGCCCTACGCGGACTGCTACCGCTGCCCGCTCAAGCTCCGCTATCCCGACTGCGGCATCGCCTGCGCCGAGTACATCCGCGACGTGATCCGCTACCAGACCGCCGGGGAGATCGCCGCCATCATCGTCGAGCCCGTCCAAGGCACGGCGGGCAACGTGGTGCCGCCCGAGGGCTTCCTGCGGGCCGTCCAGTCGGTGGCCCGGGATTCGGGCGCGCTGCTCGTCGTGGACGAGATGCTCACGGGCTTCGGCCGGACGGGCGCCATGTGGGGATGCGACCACGACCGGGTCGTGCCGGACGTGATGACGGTGGGCAAGGGCATGGGCGGCGGCTTTCCGCTGAGCGGCGTGGTCTCCACGCACGAGCTGACGGGGCGCAAGCCGTGGTCCAACCCGAGCGCCAGCTCCTCGAGCTATGGCGGCAACCCGCTGGCCGCCGCCGCCGGGCTCGCCGCGCTCGAGATCATCTTGAAGGAAGACCTGGTCAAGAACGCCGATCGGGTCGGCGCGGCCATGCTCGTTCGCCTCGAGGCGCTGAAGGAGAAGTATCGGTGCGTGGGCGAGGTCCGCGGCCGCGGCCTGATGCTGGGCATCGAGCTGGTCCAGGACCGCACCACGAAGGCGCCGCTCGCCAAGGACGTGACGCAGGCGCTCTATCAAGAGTGCCTGCGCCGCGGGCTGCTGGCCATGACCTACTCGCCCTCGATCCGGCTCAATCCCCCGCTCATCATTCGGGAAGACACCGCCTTGGAGGGGCTCGCCATCCTGGACGAAGCCCTGGGAGCCGTCGTCCGCCAGCACGGGCTCCAGTAGCATGCTGCGCGGGGCGCTGATCGGGCTCGGCAACGTGGCCATCCACGGCCACCTGCCCGGCTGGTTGGCCCGCGACGATGTCCGGATCGTGGCGGCCACTGACGCCCACCCCGCGCAGCGCGCCGAATGCGCGGCGCGGCTGCCCGGCGCCCGGTGGTACGAGTCGCCCGAGGCTCTGCTGGACGGCGCGGCGCTCGACTTCGTCGACATCTGCACCCCGCCGTCGAGCCACGCGGCGCTCATCCGCGCCGCGCTGGGACACGGTCTCCACGTGCTCTGCGAAAAGCCGCTCGTGGGCTCCCTCGCGGAGCTGGGCGAGGTCGCGGGCCTGGCGGCGGCCCGGGGCCGGGCGCTCCACACCGTCCACAACTGGCACTCCGCGCCCATCGTGCGGCTGACCGGCGAGCTCATCGAGCAGGGAGCCATCGGGCAGGTGACCGCCGCCGTCTGGCACACGCTGCGCACACGCCCCGCCGCGTCCGCCGACGGGAGCAACGGCAACTGGCGCGTGGACCCGCGCGTGGCGGGCGGGGGCGTGCTCACGGACCACGGCTGGCATGTGAGCTACGTCCTGCCCCGGTGGATCGGCGCCGAGCCCACGGCCGTCAGCGCGCGCCTCGAGACGCGGCGGCATACGGCCTTCGCCGTCGAGGACACCGCCACCCTCCGCGTGACCTTTCCCCGCGCCTCGGCCGAGGTGTTCCTCACCTGGGCGGCCGATGCGCGGAGCAACTGGGCCGCGCTCGACGGCACTGCGGGGCGAATCGAGCTCCACGACGACACCGTGGTGCTCAAGGCGGGCGGCGTCGAGCGGCGCTGGCCCTGCCCGCCCGCCCTGTCCGACGGCTCCCAGCATCCCGACTGGTTCGGCGCCGTGGCCGGCGAATTCGTGTCGGAGGTCTCGCACGGCGCGGCCGCGAGCGTCAACCTGGCCGAGGCCGCCCGCTGCGTCGCCATCGAAAGCCTCGCGCGCGAGTCGAGCCGCCGGGGCGGGGAGGAGCTGCCGCTGCCCGCGGCCTCGTCCATCCTGGCGAGCCACCGGGGGTCGGCGCCCTGAAGACGGCGGCCGCCCCCGCTCTCAAGTCGGCCGAAACCCTGCTGGTCGTCGTGCCCGCCGGGAGCAATCCCGGCCCTCGCGTGGATCCCAACACGCCCGTCGCGGGGCTGCCCCTGCTGCGCCGGATCGCGTTGGCCGCCGCGCGCGCGGGATTCGGACGGGTGCTCGTCCACGGCGGGATCGGCGCCCGCGGGCTCGACGGAACGTCGGCCAGGGTGCTGGGCAAGGCCGCCATGGCGGCGCCGGCGCGCCGCCGGCGGGTCGTCGTGATGCCGGCCAATATCGTCCCCCAGCCCCAATGGCTGCGCTCCTTGCTCGAACGGCCCGTGGAGAGCGAAAGGCTCTACGCGGACACGGCGGGCGTCTCGATGATCGAGACCACGAATCCTCAACGCCTGCTCGCCGCAGCCGCGCGGTGCCGGAGCGCCGCCGCGCTGGCCACGGCGCTTCGCCGGCTGTACCCGCGGGCACCCCGGGCGCTCGAGGGCGACGGCCGCTTTCCGCTCGACGCCGCCCGGGACGTCCCGAAGGCAGAGCGCTGGCTGCTGCAGAGCCTGATCAAGGACAGCGAGGGGTTCATGTCGCGTCACTTCGAGCGGCGCCTCTCGTTGGCGCTGACCCGGCGGCTGGTCGAGACGCGGATCACGCCCAACGCCATGACCGTGGTCAGCCTCGCCGTAGGGCTCGCCGCGGCGCCCTTCTTTCTCTCCTCGGCGCCAGGCTGGCAGCTGGCCGGCGCGCTCATCTTCCTCGCCCACTCGATCCTCGACGGCTGCGACGGCGAGCTGGCCCGGCTGAAGTTTCTGGAATCGGCGGGCGGCGCCATCCTGGATTTCTGGGGGGACAACCTGGTGCACGTCGCTGTCTTCGGCTGCATGGCCGTGGGCTGGAGCCTGGCGGCCGGATCGGCCTGGCCGCTGTGGCTGGGCGCCGTGGCGATCGCCAGCGCCCTGGTCGCCGCCGTCGCCGTGGCCCCGCACATCCTCGCGCCGGCCCCGGCGGGGGCCGGCCGGTCGGCGGGGGCCCGGCTCGCCGACGCGCTCTCCCACCGCGACTTCATCTACCTGGTCATCCTGCTCTCTGCCATGGGCCGCGCGGCGTGGTTCGTGGCGCTCGCCGCCGTCGGCACCCCGATCTTCGTGGCCGTGCGGCTGTGGGCCGACCGGGCGCGCCGCGAGGGCTGAGCCGCCGTGGCGGGCTTCATCGACGTCCTGCTCCGCGGCCTGGCGCTCTGCGGCCAGTCGGCCGCGATCGGCGGGGTCGTCTTCGCCGTTTTCGCCCTGCGCCCGGCCATCCGCCAACGCCAGGAGTTGGCGCCGCTGCTCGGGCGCGTGCTGGCGCTCGCGGCCGCGGGCGCCGTGGTCCTCGCCCTGGCCCAGGCGCTGGCCGTGGCCGTTCAGCTCGGACTTCTCGCGGACCAGCAAGGCTGGCCGCTGCGGGAGGCGCTCGGCACCACGTATGTGCGGGCGAGCCTGGTCCGGATCCTGGCCTGTGCCGGTCTGGTCGTCGGCTGGCGCGTGCTGCGGCGCCGCCCGGACGCGCCGGGCTGGTGGCCCGCGCTCCTGGGACTGAGCCTTCTGCTGGCCGCGAGCGCGTCATGGATCAGCCACGCCGCGGCCCGGCTCCAGGATCGCGACCTGCTGCTGGCGCTCGACGCCGTCCACCAGTTGGCCGTGGCCGTCTGGGTCGGCGGCCTCATCCACCTCACCGCGGTGGCCGTTGGGCGCGGCGAGCGCCCGTGGCCCGTCCTGCTGCTCCAGCGGTTTTCGGCCGTGTCCTTCGCGGCGGTGGCGACTCTGGTCGCCGCGGGGATCGGGCTGACGGCGAACTACGTGGGTGGGGTCTACGCGCTGGTCGGCACGGCGTACGGGATGATGGTCGTGACCAAGGTCGTGATCCTGGGTCTTCTCCTCGGCCTGGGCGCGCTGAACTTCTTCGCGGTGCGCCGGCTGCCGGCCTCGCCGGACCTCTCGCTCGCCCGGTTGCGCCGCTTCGTGGAGGTCGAGCTCGGGCTCGGCTTGACCGTCCTGTTCGCCGCGGCCTCGTTGACCTCGCTGCCGCCGGCCGTGGACGTCGTCACCGACCGCGCGAGCGTGGGCGAGGTCCTCACCCGCTTCACTCCCCAGTGGCCGACGCTCACGTCGCCCAAGATCGAGGACTTGCCCGTGGACGACCCCAACGCGCCCCGGACGGCCGAGGACCGGGCGTGGTCGGAGTTCAATCACCACTACTCGGGCCTCTTCGTGCTGGCCATGGGGCTGCTCGCGCTGCTGCACCGGACGGGCCGCGCGCCTTGGGCGCGCCACTGGCCGCTGATCTTCCTCGGCCTGGCGGCCTTCATGGCGGTCCGCAACGACCCGGGCGCTTGGCCCTTGGGTCCGATGGGCTTCTGGGAGAGCTGGGCCGTCGCCACCGTGCTCCAGCACCGCGTGTTCGTCCTGCTGACGGTGGCCTTCGGCGTCTTCGAATGGATGGTGCGCACGGGCCGCCTGTCATCGCGGCGCTGCGCCCTGGTCTTCCCGCTCCTCTGCGCCGTCGGCGGCGGCCTGCTCCTCACGCACTCCCACGCCTCGCTCAACCTGAAGGAGGAGTATCTCATCGAGGTGACCCATTTACCGCTGGGGGTGCTGGCCATGCTGGTGGGCTGGACGCGGTGGCTCGAGCTGCGGCTGCCGCCGGGCGAAGGCCGGCTCCCGGGCCGCCTCTGGGCCGCCGGGCTCACCATGATCGGATTGCTGCTGCTGCTCTATCGGGAAAGCTGAATTGGCGGGAAAGCTGAATTGGCGGGAAAGCTGAATTGGCGGGAAAGCTGAATTGGCGGGAAAGCTGAATTGGCGGGAAAGCTGAGCCGGCCGCGGGCACCTACCCTAACTCGGATTGCCCGCGCTTCCGCCGTCCTGCTACTCTACCGGGGTGAACGAGAGCAAGCGCGGGCCGGCCTCTGAAGAGATCTCGCCCCGTATGGTCGGGCGGCTGATCCAGTCCGTCCGCGCCCACCTGACCCTCTCCCGCTTCCAGGCCATCGTCGGGATCACGGCCGGTTTCATCTCCATCAGCGTCGGGCTCTACACGTACCTCCACCAGTCCAAGCCCGCGCCGTTCGTGACCGGCGATGTGGTGGCCATCGTCCAGGACGCCCGGACGGGCAAGCCGGTGCTGGACGCCGCCGTCGAGGTCCTGACCCTCAAGGACGCGGTGGTGACCACGCTGACGCCGGGGGCCGGGGGCCAGGCGCGCGGCACGCTCAAGGAGGGCACCTACCGTCTCCGGATCACCCACCCGCGCTTCGTCGCCGAAGTGCGCCAGGTGCAGGTCGTCGCCGGGCAGACCTCGGAGGTGCGCTTGAGACTCGCCCCGCCCGCCGCGAAGAGCCATCCCGTGGACGAGGCCGTGAGCGCCGTCAAGAAGATCTTCAAGTGACGCCGCGCGCGCCGCGGGGGCGCTGAGATGGAGCGCCTGACGCTGGGCGAGGTCACCGTCACCCGGCGCTACCATTGGCTCAAGCCGAAATTCTGGGACGACGCGGTGGAGGACATCGCCGCCCGGATCCAGACCTGGGTGGTGCGGACGCCCGAGCACACCGTGCTCATTGACACGGGCGTGGGCAACGACAAGACGCGCACCGGCGCGCCCGCTTAGCGCCGGCCCGGCGCCCTAGCCCGCCTGGAGCAGGAACCCGGTGAGGTAGCGCGTCTCGGGGACGGTCAGCAGCACCGGGTGGTCGCGACTCTGGGTCAGCGTGGCGAGCACCCGGACCGTGACGCCGGCGTCGCCCGCCGCCGCGCGGCAGATCTCCTCGAACAGGGCCTGGGTGACGTGGTGGGAGCACGAGAAGGTCGCCAGCACGCCGCCGGGCTCGAGCAGCTTGAGGCCGCGGATATTGATCTCCTTGTAGCCGCGCCCCGCCGCCTCCACGGAGTCCTTCCGCCGCGTGAAGGGGGGAGGATCCAGGATGACCAGACCGAAGCGCTCTCCGCCGGCCTCGAGCTGCCTCAGCAGGTCGAAGGCATTACCCTCCCGGAGCTCCGCCTGTGCTGGTACGCCGTTGAGCTCCAGGTTGCGGCGGGCCAGGGCCAGCGCCTCGGCCGATGAGTCCAGCAGCAGGGCCTGGGCGGCCCCGGCCTTGAGGGCGTGACAGGCGAAGCCGCCCCCGTAGCAGAAGGCGTCGAGCACCCGGCGCCCCGCGGCGTGCCGGGCGGCCAGCGCGCGGTTCTCGCTCTGGTCGAGATAGAGCCCGGTCTTGTGGCCGGCGCCGGGGCGGACGGCGAAGCGGCACGGGCCCTCGGTGACGACCAGCTCCCCGGCCTCTTCCTCGCGGACCGGGTCGAAGCCCTCGATGCGGGCCGCCGTCAGGTCGTCGAGGCGGCAGACGCGGCCGTCGGGGAAGAGCCGGCCCAGGGCCTCCACGATCCAGCCGGCCGCCCGCGACACGCCCAGCGTGAGGCACTGGAGGACGCTCACGGGCCCGTAGCGGTCCACCACGAGGCCCGGCAGGGCATCGGCCTCGCTCCAGGCCAGGCGATAGGCGTCGGAGATGAGCCCGGCGGCGCGGCGGTACTCCCAGGCGGCCTCAAGGCGCTGGAGAAAGAAGCCGGCGTCCACCGGCTCGTCCCGCCGGGTGAGCAGGCGGCAGCAAAGCGCCGGGCGCGGGTTGTAGAAGCCCCGCCCCAGGTATTGCCCGCGCGCGTCCACCACGTCCACCGCGGCGCCGGCGGCCCAGGGACCCTTGAGGTCGGCGACCTGGGCGCGGTAGATCCACGGATGCCCGGCCCGGAGCCTCCGGTCGCCCCCGGGCTTGAGGATGAGCCTAGCCACTCAGCGCTTGCGCAGGACCACGACCATCAGGAGCGGGTGGTGCGCCCGGTCGAGCCTGAGGTGGGGCTTGAAGCCGTAGAACCAGTCTACGAGGTCGAAGGCCCCGGCTAATTCCACGAGGGCGCGGAGCTCCTGGGGGAAGACCATGCGCGAGGTGTGGCGCTGCCGGTAGACGTGGCGCGCGCCGTCCTCGTGGACCTCGAGCTCCATGTCCTCGAAGAAGGTCTGGGTCACGGGGTTGAGGTCCTTGAGCGCCTCGAAGGTGGCCCGCACCGTCGCCTTGCCGCGCCGCCGCGTCCACGACCAGCGCCGCGCCGGGTCGGTCCAGGAGGAGCACATGTAGCGGTCGAAGATGTAGAGCCCGCCCTTCTTGACGGCCCGGGCCACGCACCGCAGGTGGGCGAGGATGGCCTCGTTGGTCAGCAGGTGCCCCTGAGAGTCCTGCATGCAGATGGCCGCGTCCACCGGCCGCGGCAGCCGGAAGCGGGTCATGTCGGCCACGTGGAGCCCGACGTGGAAGCCCTTGGCGGCGGCCCGCTCGCGCAGAAACTCGATGGTCTCCGGCGAGAGATCGAGCCCCGACAGGCGGAAGCCGCGCTCGGCCAGACGGATGAGATGCGGGCCCGTGCCGCAGGCGATGTCCAGCACGGTCCTCACCGGGCGCGTGGCGTAGCGGCGGAAGCAGTGGACGAGGAAATCCACCTCCTGCTTCCGGTTCATGTCGAAGGCGATCTCGTAGTAGCGCGGCGCCGAGTACTGCGCCTTCGTCGTCATTTACCCCACCAGGTCAGGATGGCTTCGCGGAGGATCCAGGAGGCCGTGATCCCGGTGCGGCCGGAAGGATCGAAGGCCTGGGCCACCTCCATGAGATCGGCGCCGACGATCCGGCAGGGCGCGAGCAGCCGGATGATCTCGATCAGCTCGCCGGTCCTGAGCCCGCAGGGTTCGGGAGCGCCCGTTCCCGGCGCTTCCGCGGGGTCCAGCACGTCCACGTCGATGGTCACGTAGAGCGGGTGCCGGCTCAGCTCAGGGACCAGGCTCCTGACGGCTTCGACCGGGTGGATGGCGTGCGCCGGGTAGAGGTTCGGCGCCTTGCGCTGAAACTCCTCCCGCGCCCCTGTCCGCATCCCCACCTGGAAAATCCGCTCCGGGGCGACCACGTCCATCACCCGCGCCATGGCGGAGGCGTAGTTGTAGCGCTCGCCCAGGAACTGCTCCCGCAGGTCCGGGTGGGCGTCGAGCTGGAGGATCCGGAGCTCGGGGATGGCCGGAGCGAGGACTTCGATCACCGGCAGGGTGGCCATGTGGTCGCCCCCCAGCGCGACGGGCACGAGGCCGGGCTTCCACCAGCGCCTGATCTCCTCGGCGGCCCGGGTCAACTGCTCGCGCGGGCTGCCCCCGCCCAGCTCGCAGTCGCCGAGGTCGCAGATGGCCAGGTCCTCGAGGTCGCGGTTGAGGGCGGGGGAGTAGGTCTCGATGGAGTCGGAGGCGATCCGGAGGTCCCGCGGGCCGTGGTCGGCTCCGCGGCGGAGGTTGACGGTGCCTTCGAAGGGGATGCCGAAGAGGACAATCCGGGCGTCCGGGAGGGAAGCCCGGCAGGCGATGAAGCGCGGCTCGGCCGGGATCAACGACTACGCGAGATCGTCGCTAGCCAGCAGCGTCACGGCGGCCAGGGCGCAGCCGGTGCGCTCGACCCGATGCTCGACGGCGAAGACCTGCATGTCCTTGATCCGCTCGCCGCGGACGTGGAAGGCCTCCTCGAGCATCTGGACGATCATCCGCTCGGCTTCCTCGCGCGTGGCCTTGTCGTGGAACTCCATGATGACCCCGTTCTTCGTGGGGTCGTGGGGGCGCGCCCAGCCCACGGCGGCGGCCACCACCTCGCCCGGCACCTCGCTCGTCATGGCCGCGTAGGCCGTGGGGACGACCGCGCCGAGCTTGATCTTGGGGAGCGGAATGAGGTCGACGCCGGGGGGGAGGATGCTGGAGATCTTCACGAGGTTGATGTTGCCGATGCCCGCCGCCAGCAAGGCGTTGTCGAACGCGTTGAGCGGCGTCGAGCCCTCGGCATTGCCGGCCGTGCCGGCGGCCTTGATCACTGGAGTCCAGCCCATTCGGTCCTCCTCTTCGCCTCCTTGTGGGCGGCGGCTCCGTGCCGCCGCGGCCGTCGAGATTCTTCGCTCATGCTAGCGGCTCGGCCGGGGAACGCAAGCAAAAAGTGACCCGCGGCGGGCTCCGGCGGGCCGGCGGCGGGCTCCCCGGGGCCCGGCGGGGCGCCCGGCGGCCGGCCGGAGGGGCGCTGAAACCTCATTTTTTCCTTGCAATGAAAAAACATTTGCCCCACAGTGACAAAAATCCGTCTGAAAACTTTTTTCAGCGGAAAAAACAACCGGGAGGAGGGAAAGAGTGCAAGCACTGGGGCGACACCTGCTGCTCGAGCTGTTCGACTGCGACGCAGAGGCCCTCAACAGTCTGGATATCGTGAAGGCGTCCATGGTGGAAGCGGCCAAGCGGGCCCAGGCCACCATCGTCGACGTGGTGTTTCACGAGTTCAATCCGTTCGGCATCAGCGGAGTCGTCGTCATCGCCGAGTCGCATCTGGCCATCCACACCTGGCCGGAGTACCGCTTCGCCGCGGTGGACGTCTTCTCCTGCGGCGATGTGCTTCAGCCTCAGGTGGCGGCCGACTACCTCGTGGAGCAGTTCGGGGCCTCCCGGGCCTCGGTTGTCGAACTGCAGCGGGGCATCTTCATCAACGCCGCCGGCCCGATCCATCACAAGCCGGTGGCCGTCCAAGGATGACCGCAACCCCCCAGTACAAGTGGTTTTTCGAGACCACAACGCCGGTCGAGGGCCATATGCACGCCATCGCCCGGACCATCGTCTCCCGCCAGACGAAGTTCCAGTTCATGGAGATTCTGGAGACCCACTCCTACGGCAAGTGCCTGGTCCTGGACGGCCGCATCCAGTCCAGCCAGGCCGACGAGTTCATCTATCACGAGGCCCTGGTCCACCCGGGCCTCCTGGCCCACCCGCGCCCCCAGCGGGGCATGGTCATCGGGGGCGGTGAGGGGGCCACGGTCCGCGAGATCCTGCGCCACAAGACCATCACCGACTGCCTGATGGTCGACATCGACGGCGAGGTGGTGGAGGAGTGCAAGAAGCACCTGCCTGAGATGCACCAGGGCGCCTTCGAGGACAAGCGCACCCGCCTGCTGCACGAGGACGCCCGGGCCTACCTGGAGAATACTGACGCCCGCTTCGACCTGATCGTCATCGACCTGGTGGAGCCGCTGGAGGAGGGGCCGGCCTGCCTGCTCTTCACCAAGGAGTTCTACACTTTGGTCCGGGACCGCCTGACCGATGGCGGCGTGATGACCATGCAGGCGGGCATGAGCAAGGTCAACGAGCTGTTCTTCTTCGGGGCCATCTACCGCACGCTCCGGGAGGTCTTCCCGGTGGTCGCACCCTACCAGACCTTCATCTCCTGCTTCGGCACGCCCTGGGGGTTCATGCTGGCCTCCAAGGGCATCGACCCGCGCAAGCAGACGGCGGCCGAGGTCGACACACTCATCGCCGAGCGGATGGACCCAAAGCGCCTGGGCTACTGGGACGGGCAAGCGCACCTGCACTCGTTTAATCTGCCCAAGTTCCTCCGTGAGGCCGTCGCCAAGAACGACCGCGTCATCACGGACGCCAACCCGCTGATCGTCACCTGAGCGGCACCCCCTCTCTCATCCTGGCCTCAGCCTCGCCGCGCCGCCGGGAGCTCCTGGCCCGGCTCGGACTCGCCTTCACCGTCCGTCCCAGCCACATCGCCGAAGAGCACCCGCCCGGCGACCCCGCCGCCGGAATCGTCGCCGTGGCCCTGGCGAAGGCGCGCGCCGTCGCCCGCGAAGTCACCGAACCATCCCTCATCCTGGGCGCCGACACCGAGGTGGTCTTGGACGGTCGCCTTCTGGGCAAGCCCGGGGATGCGGCCGACGCCGGGCGCATGCTCAAGGCCCTGCGCGGCCGGGTCCACGAGGTGATCACCGGGGTGGCCCTGGTGGAGGCGCCGGCGGGGCGCGAAGAGACGGCGGTGGTCACAACTCGGGTCAAGATGGCGGGCTACAGCGATGCCGAGATCGAGGCTTACGTGGCGACGGGCGAGCCCCTGGACAAAGCCGGCGCCTACGCCGTCCAGGGCTTGGGCGCGCGTCTGGTCGCCGAGGTGGACGGCTGCTTCACCAACGTGGTCGGGCTGCCGGTCACGACGACCCGGCGTCTGCTGGAGCGGTGGCGGCTGCTCTGAGCCCGACGGCCTCAGGGCCGCTTCGGGCCCAGGACCTGACCCAAGGGCTCGAGCAGGAGCAGCTTGCCCATCCCCGGCACGTTCACCTTGTTCGGAAAGGCCGCGCGCTCGCGGGCCAGCCGGACGCTCTCCCGGAGCATGTCCTCGGTGACCCAGCCATCGGGAAGGAAGATCTCACGCGCCCCGCGCGCCCGCAGGGCGAAGTCCGCCGGCGCTCCCACCGCGGACTGGGAGAGCCGTCCCTCGAGCTCCCCCGGGGCGGCATTCTGGAGCCGCTTGAGCGCTTTGAGCAGGGCCCGGGCCAGCGGCGCGAGCTCGGCGGCTCCGAGGCGGGTGTCGGCCCGCGCGAAGAGCGCCGCGTGAACGGCCGGCTTGCCCAGCCAGCGCGCGGCCTCGCCGGGCTTTCTGAAGTCGACCAGCGCCAGGGCCTTGCCCTCCTCCACGAGCCGCGTGGCGTGGGGATCGGCCATGACCGCCGCGTCCACGCGGCCCGACTCGACCGCCCCGACCAGCCCGCGCTCGCCCAGGCTCAGCACGGTGACCTGGGGCAGCCGGATCCGCGCCTTGGCGAGGAGCGAGAGGAGCGTCAGATGCTCGGGCGTGCCGGGCGAGGGGATGCCGATGACCTTGCCGGCGAGATCGGGCAGGTCGCGGATCGCATCCTTTTGCCCGGCGGGAACCAGCAGCGCGACGGGCGGCGCCGCCGTGAGACCAAAGACGAGCTTGGGCGGCGCGCCCTCGACGTGGCCGAGCCTCAACGCCGCGTCGACCGAGGTCGCGGCCAGCTGAACCTGGCCCCGGCCGAGTGCCTCCGCGGCCTCGGCCTCAGAACGCATGCCCTGCAGGGCGACGTCGAGCTTCTCTTCGGCGAAATAGCCCTCGGCCTGGGCCACGCGCAGCGGCAGGTACTCGGGCGAGGTCGCCGGCCCCGCGACCGAGATGCTGAGCGAAATCTGGAGCAGCACGAATCCGGCGATCACCGGCGCTCCTTTTCAGCCGCTCTCCCCTCAGGGGAGAGGGACTGGTGATGGGTTAGAAGGCTGAGTGGTGACGGACCAGGCGCTCAGACGCCGCCTCCTGGGCCTCTACGTGGCGCTCTACGCCCGTTTCGGGCCACAAGAGTGGTGGCCGGGCCGCAGCCGCTTCGAAGTGGCTGTGGGAGCCGTCCTGACCCAGCATACCGCCTGGACGGGCGTGGAGCGGGCCATCGCCAGCCTGCGGGCCTCCGGGCGCCTCGCGCCGCGCCGGCTGGCGGCGCTGCCGCTCAGCCGCCTCGGCCGGCTCATCCGCCCCGCCGGCACCTGGCGCCTCAAGGCCCGCCGGCTGAGGGCACTGACTCGCTTTGTCCTGGCCCGCTGCGGCGGCAGGCTCGAGCGGCTCGAGCGGGCGCCGCTCCACTCGCTGCGCGCCGGGCTGCTCGGCGTGCCGGGCATCGGCCCCGAGACCGCCGACTCCATCCTGCTCTATGCCGCCGGCCGTCCCGTCTTCGTCGTGGACGCCTACGCCCGCCGGGTGCTCGCCCGCCACCGCGTGATCCGGCCGGGGCTGGGCTACGAGGAGCTGCGCGCCTGGCTCGAGGCGCGCCTGCCGCGCGACCCGCGGCTCTTCAACGAATACCACGCGCTTCTGGTGGCGGTGGG
>JBGPZD010000132.1:0-4795 GCA_041493605.1 Methylomirabilia bacterium | reverse complement strand
GCCTGCGCGGTGAGGCGCTTGCGCATCTCGTCGGACAGGGCCGGCAGCGGGCGCAGGGCCTCCACGTCCACGAAGCGACCCTCGAACTGGATCTTGAAGTGGCGATCCAGCCCGCTCGCGGCCTCCGGCATGGTCAGGATCAGCGGGTAGTCCACCGGGAACTTGACGCCGTGCAGGCGCTCGAGGATCAGCGCGTAGGCGTTCAGGAGGCGGAAGTCCTTCAGGGCGGGCATCTCGAGATTCAGCCGCCCGTAGAGCACGCCGTCCGCGCCCATGATGTCGTCGAAGGCGCGCGTGCCGTAGACGCTACGGAGCGTGAACGGAATCAGCGCGCCCATGTAGGCCTGCTCCCAGAACACGGACGGGAACACCGCGCCCATCAGGCCGTCCACCAGCTCCCCGTGCTCGTCCAGGAGGGTGATGTCGTCGATGGGCCCGAGGAGCGCGGGCACCTGATGCACGCGCGCCATGAGCGACCGCGCCATCTCCCCGCACACGGATGGGTCCTTGGCCTGCTCGTCCCAGAAGCGGATCAGCGAGGCCAGGCTGAGGCGGCTCTCGAAGGGGAAATCTCGCGCGAAGTCCGAGGGGAGCTTGGTGGTGCCTTCGTTCGTCATGCCCATCATTCTACTCCAGGCCGCTAGCCCGCCGTGGCGGGCAGGCCGGCAGGCACCATTGTCTTGCTGGGGGTCCGGTTCACCGGCACTTCCTTGATGGCCAGCGCCATGGGTACCGCCAGAAACGCCATCAGGGCGGCCGAGGTGAAGGCCCAGGCGTAGGAGCCGGTGGCGCTGAAGATCCAGCCGCCCACCGCCGCGCCGAGCGCCGCGCCCGCCTGGTGCGCGAAGAAGATCCAGCCCGAGAGCGCGCCCACCGAGTAGCGGCCGAAGATATTGGCGGTGAGCGTGGTGGTGGGCGGGACCGTCGAGATGTAGTTCAACCCGAAGATTGCCGCGAAAATGTGCAGCGACGGCACGTTCCAGACGTACAGGAGGAAGAGCAGGGACAGGCCGCGCACACCGTAGTAGAAGGCGAGCGGCCCCTTGCGCCCGAAGCGGTCGCAGATCCAGCCCGAGGCCACCGTGCCCAGGATGTTCATGGCGCCCATCACGCCCAGGGCCTGCGCGGCGTGCATCTCGGTGAAGCCGTGCTCGGCCGCGTGGGGCACCAGGTGGGTCAGCACGAGCCCGTTCGAGGTGTAGCCGCAGACGAAGAAGCTGCCGGCCAGGAGCCAGAACGCGGGGACGTGAATCGCGTCACCGATGCTCGTCCGGCCCTCCGGCGGCGCCGGCATGCCGCCCGGCGCGATGGTCTGGCCGGCGCCGAAGGCCTCGATGCCCTTCTCGGCCGGGTCGTTCCGGAGGAAGAAGAAGGTCATCGGCACCGCGACCACGAAGAGGAGGATGCCGAGCCAGATGAACGACTGGCGCCAGCCGAGCGTGAGGGTGAGGATGACCGCGAGCGGGACGATGATGAGCTGCCCCGCCGACATCGCGCCGCCGATCACACCCATGACGAGCCCGCGCCGGCCTTCGAACCACCGCGCGGCGACGGTGGCGGCGGTGGACATGCCGACCCCGCCCGAGCCCAGCGCCATCAGGACGCCGGCCGTGAGGTACACCTGCCAGAGCGCGGTCACCTGCGAGGTCAGGAGCGTGCCGATGCCGAGGAGGATGACCGAGAGCATGATGACCCGGCGCGGGCCCCAGTGGTCGGCGAGCCAGCCGACGAACGGGCCGGCGGCGCCCAGGAGGAGCAGCGAGAGCGCGGCGGCGCCCGACAGCGAGGCCCGATCCCAGCCGAAGGTGGCCTCCATCGGCTTGATGAACACGCCGAAGACGGCACGCAGGCCGGAGCCCATCAGCATGACGATCACGAGGGCGCCCAGGACGACCCACGCGTAGTGCAGCCCGCTTCGCGATCCCTTCACCGGCTCCTCCCTGTCGTTGAGAAACCCCACCAGCTTATGCTGGTGCCCCTTTTGATGGCAAACCGGCCCGGTCGGGATTCACCCTGCGGGTGTAGAGTGACAAAAGGACAATGGCGACGCGACGCGTACTTGTCGTGGAGGACGAGGCGGACGTCCGGAAGACGCTGATGGACATCCTCCGCGCGATGCGTTATGCGGAGCCCCTGGAGATCGAAGGGGTGCCCGACGGCCGCGAGGGCCTGGACGCGGTGGTGCGCCAGCGCCCAGACCTGGTCCTGCTCGACCTCCAGATGCCGCGGATGGACGGGCTCGCGCTGCTCAAGCAGATCCGCGAGATCGAGCCGCGGCTGCCCGTCATCGTGATCAGCGGCACGGAGGAGAACAAGATGAGCTCCGAGGCGCTGCGCCACGGCGCCGTCGCGTACCTGCCCAAGCCGTTCGATTCACGTTATGTCCAGATGCTCGTCGCGACCTTTCTCGACTCGACCAAGCCTCGCCCGTCGAAGCCCGCGTGACGATCCGGCTCACCGCGCACCTTCTGCGCGCAGTGCGGACGAGCTTTTGCATCGACTGCCGGCGGACGTCCATCATGTTGTGGCGCCGACGGACGCGACAACTCGAACAGCCGATTCCCGCGTAACTCCCCGGGAAGCGCGCTGCGCGGCCCGCTGGCAGGGGGCTTGCTCTCCTCAGAGGGGTATGCAAGCGCCCATGCACACCAAGCGTGTTCTCGTCGTCGATGACCAGACCCCGGTGCGGGAGCTGGTGGCGGCGGTCCTCGCCTCGGACGGGCACGCGGTGGAGACGGCGCGCGACGGCGCCGACGCCCTGCGGCTGCTCGACGCGGCGATGCCCTATGACCTGATCGTGAGCGATCTGAAGATGCCCGGCCTCGACGGGCCCAGCCTCTATCTCGAGCTGACCCGGCGCTGGCCGGATACGCGCCCGCACCTGCTCTTCATCTCGGGCTTCGTGGACTCGCCCGAGTACGCGGGCTTCCTCCAGGGCACGCGGGTGCAGGTGCTGCTCAAGCCGTTCGCGGTGGACGAGCTCTCCCGCGCGGTCTACCACCTGCTCGGCCAGTCCTAGTCGCCGCCCCCCCCGTTCCGGCAGTTCTCGATGGACGACGACGGATCGCCGCGTCATCATGTCGGCGATGCCCACCTTCCACGACGTGCTCCAGGCGCGGCTGTCGCGGCGGAGCCTGCTGACCGGAGGCCTGGCGGCGGCCGGCCTGGGATGGCTGGGACCGGTGGCCTCGGCCAAGAGCCCGCTGGTGGCCTTCACCGGCGTGCCCGTGTCGTCGGCCGACACCCTGGTGGTCCCGCGCGGCTACGTCGCGGAGGTGCTGTATGCCTGGGGCGATCCGATCTCGGATGGCCCCGCCTTCAAGCCCGACGCGAGCAACAGCATCGACGACCAGCTGCGCCAGGCCGGCATGCACCACGACGGCATGCGCTTCTTCCCGCTCCCCGCCGGCCAGACCGGCTCGACCCACGGGCTGCTCGCCATCAACCACGAGTACACGGACGACGGCCTGCTCCATCCGGACGGCATGCTGACGTGGACCGCCGAGAAGGTGCGGAAGTCGCAGGCGGCCCACGGCATCTCGGTGATCGAGGTGCGAGTAGCCGGCGGCCGCTGGTATGTAGTCCGCCCCTCGCGCTACGCGCGCCGGGTCACCGCGGCGACCCCGATGGCGCTCACCGGGCCGGCCGCGGGCCACGCGTGGATGCGGACCGCCGCCGATCCGGCCGGCCGCACCGCGCTCGGCACCATGAGCAACTGCGCGATGGGCTACACCCCGTGGGGGACCTACCTCACCTGCGAGGAGAACTTCCAGTTCTACTTCGTCAACCGTTCCGGGAGCGTGCCCGCCCCGCAGCAGCGCTACGGCATCACCGACCGGGGCGGGGGCTACCGGTGGCACGAGTTCGACGAGCGCTTCGATGCCGCGCGACATCCGAACGAGCCGAATCGCTTCGGCTGGGTCGTGGAGATCGACCCGTTCGACCCGTCCCGGCCGCCCGTGAAGCACACCGCGATGGGCCGCTTCAAGCACGAGGGCGCCGCCCTCGCCGTGGCAGCAGACCGCCGCGTGGCCTTCTACATGGGGGACGACGAGCGCTTCGAGTACGTCTACAAGTTCGTGAGCCGCGACCCCTACACCCCGCGCGATCGCGCGGCCAACCGCAGTGTCCTCGAGCACGGCACGCTCTACGCGGCCCGCTTCGACGCCGACGGCACCGGCGTCTGGCTCGAGCTGGCCCCGGGCCGGAACGGGCTCGACGCGGGCGCCGGCTTCCCGACCCAGGCCGAGATCTGCATCGCGGCGCGGCGGGCCGGGGACGTGGCGGGGGCGACCCGGATGGACCGCCCGGAGTGGATCGCGGTGCATCCGCAGACCGGCGAGGCCTACTGCGCGCTCACCTTCAACGAGAGCCGGGGCCAGCCCGGGCGCCCGGGACCGGACCCGGCCAATCCGCGGGCGGAGAACGTGTACGGCCACATCATCCGCTGGCGGGAGCGCGGCGGCGATCCGACCGCGACGCGCTTCGAGTGGGACGTCTTCATCCTCTGCGGCGACCCCACGAGCGCCGACGCGGCCCGGCGCGGCGATATCAAGGGGGACGTCTTCGGCTCGCCGGACGGGCTGTGGGTGGACGGGCGCGGCGTGCTCTGGATCCAGACCGACGTGTCCACCCGCCTCCTCAACAAGGGCGACTACGCGGGCATGGGCAATAACCAGATGCTGGCCGCCGATCCGGTCACGCGGGAGGTGCGGCGGTTTCTCACCGGCCCCAACGGTTGCGAGATCACCGGCGCGACCGGCACGCCGGACGGGCGGACGCTCTTCGTGAACAT
>JBGPZD010000165.1:0-2969 GCA_041493605.1 Methylomirabilia bacterium | reverse complement strand
CTCGGTGGCGCTGCTGGACGGGGGCTGGCCCACGCTGCGGCCGCTCATCGCCTTCTTCAGCCGCCCGCTCTTCCGGGAAGCGCTCTTCAATACCTTGCTCTCGGGCGTGCTGGCCGTCGCCTTCGGCAGCCTCATCGGCGTGCCGCTGGCCCTGCTCACGGTTCGCTACCGCTTCCGCGGCCGCGGCCTGCTCGCGGTGCTCGCGGTGCTGCCGCTGGTGATCCCGCCCTTCGTGGGCGCCGTGGCGTTCCAGCAGATCCTCGGGCGCAGCGGCATGGTCAACCTGATCCTGCTCGAGCGCTTCGGCTTCACCGTCCCCTTCATGGAAGGCTTGACGGGCGTGGTGCTGGTCCAGACGCTCCACTACTTCCCGTTCATCCTGCTCAACACGGCCGCGGCGCTGTCGACGCTGGACCGGTCCCTCGAGGAGGCGGCCCAGAACCTGGGCGCCTCGGGGCTGCGGCTCTTCCGCCGGGTGCTGCTGCCGCTGGCGCTGCCGGGCTACGCCGCCGGGGCCTTGCTCACCTTCATCCGGGTGATCGACGACCTGGGCACGCCGCTCATGCTCAACTACACCAAGCTGTTGGCGCCCCAGGCCTACGTGCGCGTCACCACGGTGGGGCTCACTGACGTGGACGGTTACGTCATCTGCGTGGTCCTGGTGGCGCTGTCGCTGGCCGCGCTCTGGGCGTCCAAGGCCGGTCTCGCGCGCGGCGAGTTTGCCGCGCTGGGGCGGGGCGGGGACGCCCCGGCGGTCGCCCTGGGAGCGCGCGGCACGGCGGTGGCCTGGCTCGCGGCCGTCCTGCTGCTGGGCCCCGCGCTCTTGCCCCACGTGGGCATCGCGCTGTTGTCGGTGTCCAAGCTCTGGAGCCTGACGCCGCTGCCCACCGTGTACACCGCGGGCAACTACGAGGAGATCCTCTTCCGCTCGCCGCAATTCATCTGGAACACGCTGCGCTACGCCCTGCTGGCGGCGGCGGCCGACGTCGGGCTGGGGGCGGTCATCGGGTGGCTCCTGGTGCGCGGCACCGTGCGCGGCCGGCAGTGGCTCGACGTGATCGCGACGATGCCGCTGGCCATCCCCGGCGTGGTGATCGCGGTCGGCTATCTCCGGGTCTTCCACGGCTGGAACGTGCCCGGGCTCGGGGAGCCGCTGACCTCGACGTGGATCATCCTCGTGATCGTCTACGCCATGCGCCGGCTGCCCTACACGGTGCGCGGCGCCTACGCCGCGCTCCAGCAGATGCCGGTGGCGCTCGAGGAGGCGGGGCAGAACCTGGGCGCCAACCGCGCCCGCACGTTCCGGAAGATCACCCTGCCGCTGATGACGGCCGGTCTCCTGGCGGGCGGGCTGCTTGCCTTCATCACCTCGGCCGTGGATCTCTCCTCCACCATCCTGCTCGTCCCCCGCGTGGAGCTGGGGCCGCTGTCCTACGGCATCTACCTCTATATGCAGTCCGCCGTCGGGCGCGGGCCGGGCGCGGCGTTGGGGGTCGTGGCCATCCTGCTCGTGGCGGCGGGCACGTGGGCGGCGACCCGCCTGGCCGGCCGCGCGGGCGGCGGGCTCTCCCGGTCATGAGAGGCCTCCGCGTTCCCGGGGACTGGGTCTTGCCGGCCTCCATGTTCATAGGCACCTTCGCCTGGTCCTTCGTGTACGTGAGCCTGCCGTTCTACATCCAGAACATCTCGCCGTTCGACACCACGGCGACCCTGCGCTGGACGGGCTGGATCCTGGGGATCAGCTCGCTCATCACGGTGGTCACCGCGCCCATCTCGGGACGGATGGGCGAGCGTATCGACCCCAAGATCGGCTTCATCATCGTGCAGGCGTTCCAGGGCGTGGGCTTCTTTCTGATGGGTCTGGCCCGGAGCCTGCCCGAGCTGTTCTTCGCCCGTCTCCTGCTGGGCCTCATGGGCGCCGTGTCCACCTTCGCCTTCATCATGGTCGGCCGCGGCCAGGGCGATGTGCGCCGCGGCGTGTCCGCGATCCAGTCGGGGATGACCCTGGGGCAGGTGCTGGGCCCGGCGGCCGGCGCGGTGGTCGCCGCGCGGCTCGGCTTCAAGCTGTCGTTCTTCCTCGCCGGGCTGATGCTCTGGGGCTGCTCCGCCATGGTCGGCTGGGGCGTGCCGCGCCACGGCCCCGCGCGGCCGCACGAGGCGGGCGTGGGCGCCGCCTCGGTGCGGGAAGTCGGCACGGTGTGCCTGCTGGTCCTGGCGGGCTCGACCCAGGTATTCTTTCTCACGGCGATCCTGCCGCAGATCCTGCCGCCGCTCGGCGTGGCGCCGTCGGCCACGCTGGAAGTCGGCGGCCTGGTGATCTTCGCCACCGGCATGGCGGCCGCGCTGGGCTCCGTGATGGCGCCGCGGCTGGGCGATGTGCTGGGCGACCGCCGGGTCGTGCCGTGGTTCCTCGCGGGCTCGTCGGTGATGCTGGCCTCGCTGGCGCTGGCCCGCGACGTGTGGAGCTTCAGCGTGCTCCGCTTTCTCCAGGTGCTGTTCATCGCCCCGATCTTCCCGCTCTCGGTGGCCGCCATCGCGCATCGGGCGTCGGGCAGCGCCATCGGCTTCGTCAACTCGTCGCGAATCGGCGCGGCGTTTCTGGGCCCCGTGGTGGCCACGACCCTGCTGACCTGGCTGCCGCCCGCGGCCGTGTACCTGGCGCTGGCCGCGCTGGGTCTGGCCCTGCTGCCGCTGGTCTTGGGCCTGGCCCCGCGCCCCGCGCTCCGGGAGGGCACCGTCACGTGAGCGAAGAGAGCCTGATTCGGCTGTCGGAAGTGAAGATGGAAGGTGTCGGCAAGCGCTACGGGGAGACCTGGGCGGTGCAGGACGTCTCCCTGTCGATCCTGCCGGGAGAGTTCTACACTCTCCTCGGGCCCAGCGGCTGCGGCAAGACCACCTTGCTCCGGATGCTGGCGGGCTTCGCCACGCCCGACGCGGGCCGCATCGTCGTGGACGACGAGGTGATCGAT
>JBGPZD010000013.1:0-34417 GCA_041493605.1 Methylomirabilia bacterium | reverse complement strand
CACCACGCGCAGCCCGCCGCGGGCGTCGGCCACGAAGTCGCCGTACCCGGGAGTGTCGACCAGGTTGAGCCGGTGGCCCTTCCAGTCGCAGTAGGCTACCGCGGTGTTGAGCGAGATCTTGCGCTTGATCTCGTCGGGGTCGAAGTCCGTCGTGGTCGTGCCGTCGTCCACCTTGCCCAGGCGGTTCACCGCCCCGCAGGCGAACAGGATGGCCTCGACGAGCGAGGTCTTGCCGACTCCGCCGTGGCCGGCGAAGCCGATGTTCCGGATCTTGGCGATATCCAGAGCCATGCCTGCCTCCCCTTAGTCCCCTACCCTGAAGATGGAACACCAGAAGAAGGAAGAGGGCGATGTGGGCGGATGCTACCACACGGCGGGAAGGCGATAAAGGGGGGCGCCGGTCGCCCCGGCGGCCCCTCGGAGCGGGGGGTTACGGACGGACGATCTTGTTGGCGAGGACGCCGATGCCCTCGACCTCGGCCTCCATCCGGTCGCCCGCCTTGAGGAAGTTGCCGCTGGCGGCGCCCACACCGTCGGGCGTGCCCGTGGCGATGATGTCGCCCGGCAGGAGCGTCATGGCCTGGGAGAGCACCTCGATGCACTGGGCCACGGGGAAGATCATCTTGGAGGTGTGGCTCGACTGGCGCACCTGCCCGTTGACCCGCAGAGAGATGGCGAGGGCCTGCGGGTCGGGCAGCTCGTCGGCCGTGACCAGCACCGGGCCCATGGGGCAGAAGGTGTCGAGCGACTTGCCCTTGAACCACTGAGTGTGCCGCTTCTGGAGATCCCGCGCCGTCACGTCGTTGATGATCGTATAGCCGAAGACGTGCGTGAGGGCCTCCTCCCGCGGGATGTTCCGGCCGCCGGCGCCGATCACCACGGTCAGCTCGACCTCGTAGTCCAGCTCCTTGGTGACGGCGTGATGGACCACGTCGTCGCCGGGCCCCACCACCGCGGTATTGGGCTTGGTGAAGTACACGGGGTGCTCGGGCACGGCGGCGCCGCGCTCGGCGGCATGATCGGCGTAGTTGCGGCCGAGGCAGAAGACGTTCCGCGCGGGCGACGGGATCGGGGCCAGGAGGCGCACGCGCTTGAGGGGGTAGGCGAGGCGGCGCTTGGCCAGCTCCTCGACGGCCTGCTGGTCCGCCAGGCGCTTGCCGTACTCCCAGGCCTCGTGGGCGAGCAGCCGGGCGGCCTCGCCTCCCTGGATCAGCTCGAGCAGGCTTCGCGGGAAACCGCTGCGCCCCCGCCGGATCGCCCCGCGCTGGGCGGCCAGCTCCTTGGCCAAGCCCGCCAGGTCCAGGACGCGCTCGTGCCAGACGGCGCCGAGCTTCGGCTCTCCGCGGCCGCGGCGGAAGGTGACGAGGTGCACAGCGGGATCGAGCGCTAGCCGGAGACGGCGACGGCGCCGCTGCGCGGCGGCAGGGTCTTGCCCGCCTCGTGCGCCATGTCCTCGAGCTCCCGGGGCAGCCCGAAGCGCACGTCCTCTTCGACCACGTGCACCTCGCGGACGGCGGCGGAGCAGACGCGGCGCAGCTCCTCGACGACCTCGGAGACGAGGAACTCCGGCGTGGAGGCGCCCGCCGTGACGCCCACGCGTGCGGCGCCCTCGAGCCACTCGGGCCGGATGTCGTTCTTGTCGTTGATGAGGTAGGACGGCGTGCCCATCACGGTGGAGACTTCGACGAGCCGGTTGGCGTTGGAGCTGTTGGCCGCGCCGATGACCAGCAGCACGTCCACCTCGCCCGCCACCGTCTTGACGGCCGCCTGCCGGTTCTGGGTCGCGTAGCAGATGTCGTTCTTGGCCGGCCCCACGATATTGGGGAAGCGGCGGCGCAGCGCCTCGATGCAGTCCCGCGTGTCGTCCACGCTGAGGGTGGTCTGGGTCAGGTACGCGACCTTGGTCGGGTCGACAACCTTGAGCTTGTCCACGTCCTCGGGATGGGCGATCAGGAACATCCGGTCCGGAGCCTCGCCCATGGTGCCGACCACCTCGTCGTGGTCGGCGTGGCCCACGAGGATGATGGTGTAGCCCTCGCGTGCGTAGCGGATGGCCTCCAGGTGCACCTTGGTGACGAGCGGGCACGTGGCGTCGATCACCCGCAGCCCGCGGCGCTGGGCCTCGACCCGGACCGCCGGCGACACACCGTGGGCGCTGAAGATCACGGTCGCGTTGTCGGGCACCTCGCGGAGCTCGTCCACGAAGTGGGCGCCCTTGGCCCGCAGCGCCTCGACCACGTGCCGGTTGTGGACGATCTCCTTGCGGACGTAGACGGGATGCGGGCAGATCTGCAGCGCCAGCTCGACGATGTCGATGGCGCGATCAACCCCGGCGCAGAAGCCGCGGGGTCCAGCCAACACGATCTGCTGAAGCGGCAGGGCGGTCATAGGCTCCTTCTCAGTATAACGGGCCGACGGCAAGGCCTCAATCGCTTATTTGAAATAGTAGGTCAGGCCGACGACGCCCGAATCCGAGTTGACGCCGCGGTTGGGATCGGAGGTGTGGGCGTTGGAGATGTGCTGGAAGCGGTAGCCGGCGCTGACGGCGAGTCCCGGCGTCATGAAGTAGGAGAGCCCCGCGCCGGCCTCGAGGACGAGAGTGAAGGACGAGTTGATCTCCTTCACTTTGAGGCTGGTGCCCGCCGCGCCGGCCGTGCCCTCGATGTAGGGCACCAGCCGGCCGAGGCCGAGGACGTGGTAGCGCAGGGCGACCTTGAGCCCCTCGGCCGTGGCCGGCTCGGGCGACAGGTAGTACTGGAACCAGCCCTCGAGCCCCGTCTCGAGGGCGCCCCTGATCCAGCCCTTGCCGAACTGCTCGAAGGGGAAGTAGCCCACGCGGGGCTCGAAGTTCACGAAGGACACGCCGGAGATCGTGCGGTGACCTTCGACGTTGTTCTGAACGCCTCCGCCAAATTGCAGGCCCGCCGCCCAGGTGCCCTTGGTCAGCACGTCCCCGGCGTCGACGGCAGCCGCCGGGGCCGCAAGGCAGGGCACCAGCATCAGCCCTGCCACCGCGACTCCGATGCGCTTCGTCAATCCGGCCACGGCCGCCCTCTCACCCTTGCGGATCGATCGACACCTTCAACGCCTGCCCACGCTCCATGAGACCCAGGGCCTCGGGCACCCGCTCGAGCCCCATTCGGTGGGTGAGCAGGACATCCGGCGTCACCTCGCCCGATTGGAGCAGCTCCACCGCCCGCCGGATGAGCGCCGGCGTGTGGTGAAACGCGCCCGTCAGCGTCAATTCGTCGTAGTGGGCCCGGCGCGTATCTACGTGGACTGCGGTTCCAGGCGCACAACCCCCAAAGAATACCACGGTCCCTCCTCTTCCAACGGCCGCTGTGGCGAGCTCCCAGACCTCGGGCCGGCCGGTGGCATCCACGACCACGTCGGGGCCCCGCCCGGCCGTGAGCGCTCGAATCCCCTGGACTGGATCCTCGGTCGCCAAGCTGTCAACACACTCGCCCAGGCCCATGGCCCGGATCTGCTCGAGCCGCCAGCCGGCCTTGCCAATCAGGAGGACGCGGGCCTTGAGTTGGGCGGCCACCATGGCGAGGAGACAGCCGAGCGGGCCGTGGCCGAACACGGCCACCGTCATCCCCGGCTCCACCCGGCCGCGCTCGATGCCCAGGAGCGCGCAGGCCAGGGGCTCGGCGAACGCCGCCCGCGCCGCGGGCAGCTGCGGCCCGATGATGACGACGTTCTTCTCCACCAGCCGCGGCGGCAGCGCGATGTACTCGCCGTAGGCGCCGTTGACGAAGAGCAGATCTTCGCAGAGGTTCGGCCGCCCCGCGCGGCAGAGCGGACACCGCCCGCACGGCGCCGAATTGGCGGCGACCACGCGGTCGCCTTCCCTCACCACGCTGACTCCGCGCCCGGCCGCCGTCACGGCGCCGGCCAGCTCGTGGCCGAACACCGTGGGCACGTGGGGAATCATCACGGGATGGCCGCGGCGCAGGGTCTTGACGTCGGTGCCGCAGGTCAGCGCGGCTTCGATCTTGACGACGATCCCGCCGGGCTCGGGCTCGGGGACGGGGATGTCCTCGAAGCGGAGATCTCCCGGGCCGTAATAGACCTGCGCTCTCATGAAATGCTTTTCACGGAATGACGAATACCTTGACAGCCCGCTGGCGCCGCATCAGGTCGATGCCCTCGGCCAGCCGGGCGAGCGGCAGCCGGTGGGTGATGAGCCCGTCCACTCGCACCGCGCCGCGAGCCAGCAGGCCGAAGGCCTGGACCAGATCGGCCGGGGACGACGAGTACGTGGCCGTCACGGTGAGCTCGCGGTGGTAGAGCGCGTCCAGGGCCAGCGGCAGTGCCTCGCCCGCGCCGCCGGCGAAATAGTGGAGCGCGCCGCCGTCCCTCACGTGCGCCGCTGCCCACGGCAGGACGGCCGCGCCGCCGGCGGTGATGAACACCACGTCGGCGCCGCGCCCGTCGGTGGCCTCGCGGAGTGCCGCGTCCAGCCCGGCGTCGGTATCAGCCACGCGGGCGCCCAGGCTCCGGCCCAGCGCGCGCCGCTCGGCCATCGGGTCGCTGGCCAGGGCCGGGACGCCCGTCGCGCGCAGCGCCTGGACGAACAGGCAGCCGATGGAGCCCAGCCCCACGACCAGCGCCGTGTCCCCGGCGGCCACCCCGGCGCGCCGCAGGGCGCGCAGGCAGCAGGCCAGCGGCTCGGTGAAGGACGCGGTCTCGTCGCTCAGCTCCGCGGGCAGCGCAAACGTCGCATGCTCGACGTTGGGCGCCGGCACGCGCACCAGCTCGGCGAAGCCGCCCGGGTCGAGATTGACGCGCTTGAAGTGCGGGCACATGGAGGGGCTGCCGCGCCGGCAGTAATGGCAGTCGAAACAGGGCACGTGGTGGGCCACGACCACTCGCTGGCCCGCCGCGAACCGGGTAACGCCCGCACCCACTCTCGCCACCTCCCCGACCACCTCGTGGCCGAAGACGGCGGGGGCCCGGGCGCCGCCCACGAACTTGGCGATGTCCGAGCCGCAGAGTCCGCAGCCGCGCATCCGGATCAGCAGCTCGCCCGGTCCGGCCGCCGGATCGGGCCACTCGCGGAGCTCGATCGCTCCCGGTCCCGCATAGACGGCCGCCTTCATGTGTCTGCGGGGGCCTGGGGGAGCGGGGGCCATGTCTGGGCCCCCGGGTAGGTGCCGCCCCCGCACTCCCCCCACTCGCTCCTGCGCGCCCTCGTCGGGCGCGCCGCGGCTGCCATCCCGCAGTGGCTCATCGCTGCGTCCTCATCGGGTCACCTTCTGACGCTCGCCCCAGCGGGCCTTGGCCCAGCAGCGCAGCGCGATGGCGAGCTTGCGGTGTGCCGGCAGGGCGACGCGCTGGCCGAACACCCGGAAGCGGCGGTGCTCCATGACGTGCAGCAGGGCGAAATAGGTCTGCCCCATGATCTCGGCGGCAAAGAGCCGGTGGCTGTCGCCCCGCGGCAGGGCGGCCCACGCGCGCTCGTAGTATTCCCGCGCGCGCGCCGCCTCGAAGCTCATCAGCGCCACGAACTCGGGCGTGTAGCGGCCGGCCGCCAGGTCGGCGGCGGTGACGCCGAAGCGGCGCAGGTCCTCCTGGGGCAGGTAGACGCGTCCGGCCCACGCGTCAGCCTGAACGTCGCGCAGGATATTGGTGAGCTGAAGGGCCACACCCAGGTTGACGGCATACTCGCGCGCCCGCGGATCGACGTAGCCGAAGATCTCGATGCAACACAGCCCCACCGCCGAGGCGACACGGTAGCAATAGGGATAGAGCGCGTCGAAGGTCTCGTAGGTGGCGTGGTCGAGGTCCATCTCAACGCCGGCGATGATCTCGTCCAGCGCCGCGCGCGGGATGGGGAAGAGCCGCAAGGCCTGCTGCAGGCGCTGGGCCGCCGGGTGTTCGGGCTTCCCGCCGTAGACGCGGGCGATTTCCTCCCGCCAATGGGCCAGCTCGCGGCGCTGGGCCTCGCGGTCGTGCCCCAGGTCTACCGCGTCGTCCACGATGCGGCAGAACGCGTAGACGGCGTAGATCGCCTCGCGCTGGGGCCGCGGCAGGCAGAGGAAGGCGTAGAAGAAGTTGGAGTGGCTCCGGCGGGTCAGCCGCGAGACGAACTGCCCCGCGTTCATGCCGCCGGCCTGCCGGCCACGCCCGACGGCCTGGGGGCGTAGCCGCGCTCGACGAACCAGTCCACCGCGTCCCGGAGCGCCTGCTCCACCGGAGTCTGGGGCAGCCCGAGCTCCGTCACCGCCTTCGCCGCGCTGAAGTACATACGCTTGCGCGCCATGCGCACTGCGGTCAGCGGCACCTGGGGCGCGCCGCCCCTGAGCCGCGCGAGCCCCTCCATTCCCACCGCCGTGAGCCAGGCCACCGCGTACGGGACGCGGAAGCGGGGCGCGGGAATCCCCGTGAGTGTCGCCAGCATCCGGAAGATCTCGAGCAGGGGCAGGTTCCGGTGGCCGAGGATGTATCGCTGCCCCACCCGCCCCCGGTCGCCCGCCAGGATGTGGCCGCGCGCCACATCCCTCACGTGGACCAGGTTGAGGCCGGTGTCGAGGGAGGCGACCATCTTGCCCTTGAGGAAGTCCACGATCATCTGTCCCGTCGGCGTGGGCTTGACGTCCCACGGGCCCACCGGCGCCGAGGGATTCACCGTGATCACCGGCGCCCCGCGCGCCGCCCACTCGTCCGCCACGCGCTCGGCGAGGAATTTGGAGGCCTTGTAGGCGCCGACCATGTCGGCCAGCGAGACCGGCGTCCGCTCGTCGCCCGGCGAGCCGTCCTTGGGGATGCCGACGGCCCCCACGGTGGACGTATAAATGATGCGCTCGGCCCCCGCCTCGGCGGCGGCGGCCAGGACGGCGCGCGTGCCGTCCACGTTGGCGCGGTAGAGGACGGCCGTGTCGGGCGCCCAGAGCCGGTAGTCCGCGGCCACGTGGTAGACGCGGCGCGCCCCGGCGACGGCGGCGCGGACGGACTCGTCCTCCAGCAGGTCGCCCTCGACGATCTCGACCCGGCAGCCTTCCAGCGCGCGGCGGTCACCGCCCGGGCGGGCGAGGACGCGGACGGTGTGGCCGTCGGCCAAGAGCTCGCGCACGAGGTTGGCGCCGACGAAACCGGTGCCGCCGGTGACCAGGACGTCCACGGGGCGGGCCTAGCCCAGCAGGGTGGCGAGGAGAGTTGCGACCGCGCGCAGCGCCTTGCGGGTACTGTGGCCGAGGGCCAACGCGCGTGGCAGCACGGCCGGGCGCGAGGCCATCAGCGCCAGGACGCGCGCCGAGCGCAGCTTGCCCTCGGGCGTCACGAGGCCGACCAGCTCGGGCGGCAGGCTCTGCGCGGCGCCGTCCGACACGCCGCGCACGACCAGCGACGGGCAGCCGCTCGCCGCCGCCCGGGCCAGCACGACGGCCGACTCCATGTCCGCCGCCACGGCGCCCGTCTGGGCGAAGAGCTCAGCCTTGGCCTCGGGCGTGCCGACGACGTCCCGGGTGGTGACGAGCAGGCCGCTCCGCGCGGGCGCACGGACCCGCGAGGCGGCCGCGCCCAGGGCGCGCCGGTGCTGGGAGGGGGTGACGTTGTAGAGCTCGCCGGTCGGGGCCAGCACGCTCTCGGGAATGGCGAGGTCGCCCGGGCGGAGCCGCGGGTCGAGCGCCCCGCAGACGCCGGCCGACACGATCAGCGGGCGGTCGAGGCCCTCCATGAGCGCGGCCCACCGCGTCTCGAGGAGACCGGCGCGGAGCCCCACCGCCGCCAGCCGGACGGAGCCTCGCCCGAACGCGGGGAACGGCAGGGATGACAGCAGCGGGAACTCGAGCTCGCGGGCCAGCACGCGGGCTTCGAGCTCAACCGCGGTGAGGATCAGGATTCCGCCCACTCCGCTCGGAGCCGAGCGCCACGGCCTTCTCGGCCTTCTCCTTCTCCCGGCGCTCCACCCAGGCCTTCCAGCTGTTGCCGGCGGCGGTGTCCTTGCCCGTAAACTTGATGGTCGCGATCTCGGCGTACGGGATGGTGATGGGCCCCTCGCCCCCCTCGTCGAACATCTGGATATAGGGCCGCGGCGCCGAGGCGTTGCGGTTGAAGAGGTAGCCGAGCAGTTCGGTGCCGTCAGTTCTGATGACCGTGGTGTTGCCCCGGTAGTCGAACGCGAACTCGACGACTTCGGCGAGGGTCAGATACTCCCCGATCTCGGGCGTCCAGCCTTCCAGGGACACGCCGCGCCCCCTAGAGCTTGCCCGTCAGGGTGGCGGCCACGGTCTCCCCGAAGGCCTTGAGCGAGCCGAAGGTGTCGTCCACCGCCGTGGCCTCGTATCCGCAGTGGACCATGCAGTCGCGACACTTCTCGTTCCCACTCTTGCGCCCGTACTGCTCCCAGGGCGTGGTCTCGATCAGCTCCTTGAAGCTCGTCGCGTAGCCGTCCTGGAGCAGGTAGCACGGGCGCTGCCAGCCGAACATGTTGTAGGTCGGGTTGCCCCAAGGCGTGCACTCGTAGTCCTTCTTGCCCATCAGGAAGCGCAGGAAGAGCGGCGACTGGTTGAACTTCCAGTGCTTCTTCGGGTGCGCGAGCATGTCCGAGAACAGCTGGTGCGTCTTGGACCGCCGCAGGAAGTGCTCCTTGTCGGGCGCCTTGGAGTAGCTGTAGCCCGGCGAGAGCATCATGCCCTCGACGCCGAGCTGCATCATCTCGTCGAAGAACTCGCGCATCCGCAGGGGCGAGGCGCCGTCGAAGAGGGTCGTGTTGGTGGTGACGCGGAACCCCCGCGCGAGCACCGCGCGGATGCCGTCGACGGCCTCGTCGTAGACGCCGTCGCGGCAGACGGCCTCGTCGTGCTCCTCCCGGAGCCCGTCCATGTGCACGCTGAAGGACAGGAACTTGGACGGGCTGAACAGGTCCATCTTCTCCTTGAGCAGGATGGCGTTGGTGCAGAGGTAGACGTACTTCTTGCGCGCCACGAGAGCGGTCACGAGCTCGCCGATCTCCGGGTACATGAGCGGCTCGCCGCCCGGGATGCTCACGATCGGCGCCCCGCATTCGTCCACGGCCCGCAGGCACTGCTCAAGGGTCAGGTGCTTCTTGAGGATCTGGGCCGGGTACTGGATCTTGCCGCAGCCGGCGCAGGCCAGGTTGCAGCGGAAGAGCGGCTCCAGCATCAGCACCAGGGGATAGCGCTTCCGGCCGGCCAGCTTCTGCCGGATCACGTAGGACGCCACCGTGAACATCTGGGAAACCGGAACGCTCATCTCCGCCCAATCCGCCGTGCCGTAATGGTCATGCTAAGTCGGTACAGTATCAGAAATCCGGCCACATGGACCAAGATTCCCGCCCCGGCCAGGGCCCATTCGCCGATCCACATTGTAATCGAGAGGCTGAAGAGGAGCACCCCCCAGTAGAGCCCGACCCCAGGCCCGGGGGCCCCCGGCGCCGGGGGCCGGCGCCGCGCGGCCCAGCCAAAGCCCCCTACGATGAGCCAGCCGACCAGGGCCCAGCCGGCGAAGTTAGACAGCGGCACGCCGAAATAGATTCCCCCGGCGGGGTAGTAGAAGACGCGCCCGAGGAACCAGCGATCGCCGCGGACGGCCAACGGATCGATGACCACGTCCAGCAGCATCATGAGCAGGCCGGCCAGGACGACGACCGGGACGCCCCGCCCCGCGCCGAGAGTCCGCCGCGCCAGGCAGTAGGCGGCGTAGGCCAGGAACGGAAAAGACAGGGGGTCGAAGAGCGGGACATTGGAGACGTAGAGCTCGGCCCCGGCCGTCTGGCCCGTGTAGTGATAGAGACCGAAGGGGATGCCCACGCGGGTGGAGGCGTACGCGGCCACGAACGCCACCGCCCAGCCCCAGAGGAAGAAACCGGCCGTCCGGAGCGGCCCGAGGTCTCGGGCCCCGGCGGCGAGGAAGGCGGCGAGAAAGAGAAACACATAGGGACGGAGGACGAGCGTCCCCCACGACAGGGCGATCAGGGCCGGAAGGTCAGTCATCGAGGCTCATCCCGGGGCACCGAGCAGTCACCTTACTGAAGTCCCGCCGTCTTTTCAACAACCTGGGTGGCAACGCGCTGCGCTGTGATAATATCGGGCGATGTTTTCAGCGAGGTTCGACCAGCGCGCATGACTCCGTCCACGGCCGTCCAGACCGCGGTCGACCCCGCCATCGAGCGGGCCCAACATTTCCTCCTCTCCGCCCAGGCCCCGGACGGCCACTGGGTGGGCGAGCTCGAGGCCGACAGCACCATCACCAGCGAGTACCTGCTCTTCTGCCACCTGACCGATCGCGTGGACCGGGAGCGGGAGCGGAAGATGGTCGCCTACCTGCGCCAGGAGCAGCTGCCCGACGGGGGCTGGAGCCTCTTCGAGGGCGGGCCGGCCAATCTGTCGGGAACCATCAAGGCGTACTTCGCCATGAAGGTGGCGGGCGTGCCGCCCGAGGATCCCGCCATGGCCCGGGCCCGCGCCCTGATCCGGCAGCGGGGCGGACCCGTCGGGGCCAACGTCTTCACCAAGATCCTGCTGGCGTTGTTCGGGGAGTACGACTGGTCGGGCATCCCCGCCATGCCCGTGGAAATCAAGCTGCTGCCGCGCTGGTCCTACTTCAACCTGCTCGAAGTCTCGTACTGGTCGCGGACGGTGATCGTGCCGCTGCTAATCCTGATGGACGTCAAGCCCGTGCGGCGGCTGCCCGAGGCCTGCCGGCTGGACGAGCTGTGGCCGGTGCCGCGCCAGCGGGCCAGCCTGCGCTTCCACCGCGTGCCGCGGCCGTTCTCGCCCAAGACCTTCCTCTGGAAGAACTTCTTCATCGGCGTGGACGACTGCCTCAAGGGCTGGGAGCGGCTCGGCCCGCGTCCGCTGCGGACCCGCGCGGTGGAATCGGCGCGCCGTTGGCTCGAGGAGCGCCTGGCCGTGCCGGGCGGCCTGGGCGGGATCTTCCCCGCCATGACCAACTCGGTGCTCGCGCTGCGGGCGCTGGGCTACCCCGAGGATCACCCGCTGATCCGGGGGCAGATCAAGGAGATCGAAGCGCTGGGCGTCGAGAGCGCACAGTCCCTGCACTACCAGCCCTGCGTGTCGCCCGTCTGGGACACGACGCTGACCGCCAACGCCCTGATCGAGGTGGGCCTGCCCGCCGACCACCCGCAGCTCAAGCGGGCCGGCGAGTGGCTCATGGACACGCAGATCACGGTGCCCGGCGACTGGCAGGACAAGCGCCCGCGGGTGCCGGCCGGCGGCTGGCCGTTCCAGTACCACAACGATTTCTACCCGGATCTGGACGACACGGCCATGGCGCTCATGGCGCTCGAGAAGATCGAGGGGCTCGACGAGGACCGCAAGCAGCGGTGCATCAAGCGGGGCCTCGAGTGGTTCCTCGGCATGCAGGGCTCGGACGGCGGCTGGGGATCCTTCGACGCCGACAATAACCGGCTCATCTTCAACAACATCCCCTTCGCCGACCACGGCGCCCTGCTCGACCCCTCGACCGAGGACGTCACGGGGCGCGGGCTCGAACTGCTGGGCACGCTGGGCTTCGGCCCGGACCACCCCGCGGCCCGGAGGGCGCTCGGCTTCATCCGCCGCACCCAGGCCAGGGACGGCTCGTGGTACGGACGCTGGGGCGCGAACTACATCTACGGCACGTGGTCGGTCCTACGGGGGATCGAGGCCATCGGTGAGGATCGCTCGCGGCCCTACGTGCGGCGCGCGGTGGCCTGGCTGCTCTCGCGCCAGAATGCGGACGGCGGCTGGGGCGAGACGCTGGCGTCCTACGGTGATCCGGGCCTGGCGGGGCGTGGGGAGTCCACCCCCAGCCAGACGGCCTGGGCGCTGCTCGCCCTGTTCGCCGCCGGGCATACGGAAGGCCCTGCCGTCGACAACGGCATCCGCCATCTCATCGCCACCCAGGGCGAGGACGGCTCCTGGGAGGATCCGCTCTGGAATGGCACCGGCTTCCCGCGGGTGTTCTATCTCAAGTACCACTTCTACGCCAAGTACTTCCCGCTCTGGGCGCTGGGCGTGTACCGGAACGCGCGGTCGTGAGCGGGCCCGCGGACGATTCCGGGGCCTCCCCGTACCCGCTGCCCCTGCGCGTCGTCGAATCGCTCGGACGCGTCAGCGTCGACGCCGTGCAGGCGATCGGCCGATTCGGGCGGTTCCTGCTCGAGGCCGTCACCTTGACCTTCATCCCGCCGTTCAAGGTCAACCGGTTCGTGGATCGTGTCCACTTCATCGGCTTCCGATCGCTGATCATCGTCATTCTGACAGGGGCCTTCACGGGCATGGTGTTGGGCCTGCAGATTTTCCTCACCCTGTCGCGCTTCGGCTCCGAGGCGTACCTCGGGCCGGCCGTGGCGCTCTCGCTGATCCGCGAGCTGGGCCCGGTCCTCTGCGCCGTCTTCGTCACCGGCCTGGCGGGTTCCGCGCTCACGGCCGAGATCGGCATCATGAAGATTACCGAGCAGATCGACGCGCTGACCGTCATGGCGCTCAGCCCCACGCGCTACCTCGTGGTGCCGGCCATCGTCGCCGGGGTCATTACCTTCCCGCTGATGACGGCGATCTTCGACGTCGTCGGGATCTTCGGCGGCTACCTGGTCGGCGTCGAGCTGCTGGGCCTGTCCCCGGGCACCTACTTCGGCGAGATGCAGACCTTCGTGGACTGGCAAGATCTCATGACCGGCTTCTGGAAGTCCCTATCGTTCGGCATCCTGGTCCCCTGGGTCTGCACGTACAAGGGCTTCCACTGCGGGCACGGCGCCGAGGGCGTGGCCCGCGCCACGACGCAGGCGGTGGTGCTGTCCTCCGTGCTGATCCTCGTCTGGGACTACTTCCTGGGCTCCGTGCTGCCGTGATCCGCGTCGACGGCCTCTACAAGACCTTCGGCCGGCAGACCGTCCTTCGAGGGGTGACCCTCGAGGTGGCCACGGGCGAGATCATGGTCGTCATCGGCCGGAGCGGCGGGGGCAAGACCGTGCTCCTCAAGCACCTGATCGGCCTGCTCCACCCGAGCGCGGGCACGATCACGGTGGACGGCACCGAGATCACCCGGTTGCGCGGCCAGGAGCTGGACGGAGTCCGCGAGCGCTACGGCGTCGTCTTCCAGGGCGGGGCCCTGTTCGACTCCATGTCGGTGTTCGACAACGTGGCCTTCCCGCTGCGTGAGCGGAAGCGGCGGGCGGGCGGGGGCGAGATCCGGGAACGGGTGGAGGAAAAGCTGGCCCAGGTCGGGCTGAGCGGGATGGGCCACAAGAACCCGGCGGAGATCTCCGGCGGCATGCGCAAGCGGGTGGCGATTGCCCGGGCCCTCGTGACCGAGCCCGAGATCGTCTTCTTCGACGAGCCGACCACGGGCCTGGACCCGATCCTGGTCAATACCATCCACCACCTCATCGTGGAGCTGCACCGGAAGTTCCGCTTCACGGCGGTGATGGTCAGCCACGAGATCCCCGAGATCTTCCAGATCGCCGACCGGGTCGCGATGCTCCACGACGGCGTGATCGTCGAAACCGGGGCGGCGGACGCCATCCAAGGCTCCGCGAACCCCATCGTCCAGCAATTCATCCGCGGCGACGTCGAGGCCGCTGGGCGCGTGAGTTGAACGTGCCCGAACGAGGAGAACGTCTATGAGGCGGTCTGCGCTGGACCTGGCGGTCGGTATCTTCTTCCTGATCGGAGTCTTGGCATTGGGCTGGCTTTCCATTAAACTGGGAAGAGTCGACTTCCTGAGCAGCCAGACCTACGTCATCACGGCCGACTTCCCGTCCGTGGGCGGGCTCAAGGCCGGCTCGACGGTGGAGATCGCGGGAGTGGAGATTGGACGAGTGGACAGCATCGGCCTGGCAGACTACCAGGCGCGCGTGCGCATGACGATCCGGCAAGGGGTGAAGCTTCAGGACGACTCGATCGCCTCGATCAAGACCAAGGGTCTGATCGGGGAGAAGTACATTCGGATCAATCCGGGAGGCTCGGAGAAGATCATCCAGCCGAACGGGAAGATCCGCGAGGTCGAGCCCCCGGTGGATTTCGAGGAGCTGCTGTCCAAATACATTTTTGGCAAAGTCTAGACCGAGACCCGAACTGGAGGCCCTGATGACTCGTTTCCGCGCATGGATCGTGACCGTGACGTGCCTCGTGACCCTGTGGTCGGCCGGCGCCGCCGCGGCCGGTATCGCCACCGACCACCTCAAGGGGGCCATCGACCGCGTCATCAAGACGCTGGAAGACCCGAATCTCAAGGGCGAAACGAAGAGCGCGGAGCGGCGCCAGGCAGTCCGGAAGATCGCCAACGACATCTTCGACTGGGGCGAGATCGCCCGACGCTCCCTGGCGCGCCACTGGCAGCCGCTCAACGAGCAGCAGCGGACGGAGTTCGTCGGGCTGTTCAGCGAACTGCTCGAGCGGTCCTACATCTCCAAGATCGAGCTGTACGGCGGCGAGAAGATCCTGTACACGAACGAGCGGCTGGACGGCGACTACGGCACGGTCGGGACCAAAATCATCACCAAGAACGGCACCGAGGTGCCGGTGGACTACAAGATGTACAAGCGGGGCGAGCGCTGGCTGGTCTACGACGTGAACATCGAAGGCGTGAGCCTGGTGTCCAACTACCGGACCCAGTTCAACAAGATCATCCAGACCGCGTCGTACAATGAGCTCGTGACCAAGCTCAAGACCAAGCAGGACGAGCTTCTGGCGGAGGACGACGCCGCGCGCAAGAGGGCGATCCCGACGAAGAACTAGTCACCCCCGGACGCACCGGGAGCCCGACACAGCCGCCGCCGGGGGAAGCGGGCTCACCCGCTTCCCCCGCAGCCTATCAGGGACCCAGCGATGACCACCGGCAAGGCCTTCGCCGGCCTGCTCGAGACCCAGGGATACGACTTCTTCACGGGCGTGCCCTGCTCCCTGATCGCGGGCGTCATCGGCGCGCTGGAAGCCCACCCGCGGCTTCCCTACATCCCGGCCGTGCGCGAGGACGTGGCCGTGGGGCTGGCGGCCGGCGCCTGGCTGGCCGGCCGCACGCCGATGGTCCTCATGCAGAACTCGGGGCTCGGCACGAGCCTCAACGCCCTGGTCTCGCTCTCCTTGATGTACCGGCTGCCGGCCCTGCTGCTGGTGACCTGGCGCGGTTACGAGGGCAAGGACGCGCCCGAGCATCTGCTGATGGGGGAAATCTCACCGAGCCTGCTCACCTTGATCGGGATCCCGCACCGTGTGCTGACGGCCGAGAGCGCGGCCGACGCCATCGCCTGGGGGCGGGCCGAGTCGGAGCGCCTGAGCCAGCCCGTCGCCCTGCTCCTGCCGCCTGGAATACTTCAGGAAGAAGCGACCGGACACGGGGAGCCGCCGGCGGCGCCGCCGGGCCGGGTAACCGCCAGCACCAGCCCCGCGGGGACACGGCGGTCGGAGATCTCGAGGATGGAGGCCCTGAAGGCTGCCATCGCGGCACTGGAAGACGAGCCCGTGGTCCACGCCAACGGCTACATCTGCCGCGAGTCATTCGCCGTGCGAGACCGCCCGGAGAACTTCTACATGGTCGGCTCGATGGGCCTGGCTTCCGCCATCGCCCTCGGTGTCGCATTGGCGCGGCCGGAGCGGAAAACCGTGATCTTCGACGGCGACGGCAACCTGCTCATGAACCTGGGCATCCTGCCGATGATCGGCGGCGGGCCGGTCATGGGCCGCGGGCGGCCGGCGAACCTCGTGCACGTGGTCTTCGATAACGGGCTGTACGGCTCCACGGGCAGCCAGATATCGCCCGCGCGCGGAGTCTCCCTCGACCGCCTGGCGCTGGCCGCCGGCTACGAGAGTGCCACGGCCGTGACCTCGCCCGATGAGATCACGGGCGCCGTCGAGCGCGCCCTGGGCGCCGACGGTCCGCACTTCGTGCTGGCCCGCGTGACGGCCGAGGAGCGCCCCGCGCCGCGCATTCCCTATGCGCCCGAGGAGATCCGCGACCGGTTCCGCGCGGCGCTGCGCAGCGCTCGGGGGGGCGGGCGCGGGTGAAGGCCATTGTCCTGGCGGCCGGTGTCGCGCGGCGGCTCGCCCCGCTGACCGACCAGACGAACAAGTGCCTGCTGCCGGTGGGCGGCCGCTCCCTCCTCGACCGCATGCTGGCGGCGCTGGCCGACAACGGTGTGGCCGAGACGGTGATCGCGGTCGGGCACTACCAGGACCAGGTCCGGGCCCAGGCCGGGGCCTCGCGCGGCCCCATGGCGATCACCTACGCGGAGAACCCGGACTACCAGAAGGGTTCGATCCTGTCACTCTGGCAGGCCCGGAGCACGCTCACGCAGGACACGACCCTCGTGATGGACGCCGACGTGCTCTTCCCGGACGTCTTCCTCACCCGGCTCATCGCCTCGCCGGCGCCCAGCGCCCTCCTGCTCGACCGCGGCTTCGCCGACACGGGCGAAGAGGTCAAGCTCTACGCGATCGGCGACCGCGTCATCGCGCTGGGCAAGAAGTTCGTTCCGGAAAAATGGGACGTGATCGGCGAGGGCATCGGCTTTTTCAAGTCCAGCCCCGCCCACGCCCCCGAGTACATCCGGCTGCTCGCCGAATCAATCCAGGAGACGGGCGGCGTCAACGAGTACGAGGATGCGCTGCACCGGCTGCTGGCGCGCGTGCCGGTGGGCTGGGTCGACGTCACCGGCCTGCCCTGGACGGAGGTGGACTTCGTCGAGGACCTGCGGCGGGCCGAAGCCGAGGTGCTGCCCAGGATCGAGCGCCTCGGGCGTTGATGTGGCCCGCGCCCTCCTCTATCTTCCCGAGGCCGCCAGCCGCGCGCTCGCGGCGCGCGCGATCGCCGGCCGCCCGCTCACCGTGCGGGCGCTGGTCGCGGCCGTCCGCGCGGGGGCGATGACCGTCGCAATCCCCGTCTCGCTCCGTGACCCGGCGGTGGAGCGCGCGCTCGAGCGGCTGCCCGCCGCGGTCGGCGCCGTCCGCTGGTTGGACCCAACCATCGGGCGTGGCCCGGATGCAGACTCCGGCGAACCATGGCTGCTCATCCCCGCCCCGAGTGTGGTCGACCCCGCTTGCCTGCGCGCCCTCCTGGATCCCGCGGCGCCCGCCGGCGGGACGGTACTGGCCAATTCCATGGCAGGACCGGCCCCCGTCATCCTCGCGCCGGCGGCGCTCGTCGTCCGGCTCTGGCCCAAGCTGGCCGTCGGCGAGCCCGTCGGGCCCGATCTGGCGCGCTACCTTGAAACCGCCAGGCCCGAGCCGCGGCAGGCTCCCGGCCTGCTCGTGGTCGTGCGGGACGAGGCCGGGCTCGTCGAGGCGGAGCGGGCCCTCTACCGGCGGGTCGGCACCGGGTGGGACACGGGCGTGGACCGCTTCCTCCACCGCCGCTGCTCACGGTGGATCACGCGGGCCCTGGTGCGGACTCCGGCCACGCCGAATCAGGTCAGCCTGGCCAGCCTGGCCGTCGGCTACGCCGCGATCTGGTGCTTCTGGCGCGCCACGCCCGCGAGCGCGGCGTGGGGGATCGCCTTCTACGCCCTGGCCAGCATCCTTGACCACTCGGACGGCGAGCTCGCGCGCCTCACGTTCCAGGAGTCCCGCTTCGGCGCCCACCTCGACTGGGCCATCGACACGATCATCCACGCGGGCGTCGTGCTCGGCATGGGGCTCACGGCCGGCGGGCCGGTGGCGCTCGCGGTTGGCATCGTGGCCGCCGGCGGCGTGACGGCGAGCGCCTGGTTCGCCCGGATCCTGCCCCGGGAGATCGAAGTGGGCGAGGCGGTCAGCGGAGCGCTGAAGGACATGGGCAACCGCGACCTCTTCTACCTGCTTCTGCTGGCATTCGTCCTGTTCCGTTGGACGGCGACGGGTCTCCTGATGCCGCTCGCGTTTCTCATCGCCCTGGGCTCGCAGGCCTACTGGGTCGCCTGCGTGAGCCGCATCCGCCGTTCCCGGGCGGCGGGGGCGGGCTCGTGAAGCGCTGGGTCCGCCCGCTGCTGGTCCTTGCCGGCCTGGGCGTCGTCGCCTACCTGCTCTACCAGGTCGGGCCCGCCGCGGTCTGGAAGTCAATCAGCGCGCTGCGCTGGTGGCTGCTGGTGGTAATCTGCTTTCCGTTTTCCCTCTCGGCGACGCTCGACACCCTGGCCTGGCGCGTGCTCTTCCGCGACGCCCGCGTGCCGTTTTCCGTGCTGCTCCGCGCGCGACTGGCCGGCGAGGCCGTGAACGTCGCGACGCCAACGGCCTCCGTCGGCGGGGAGCCTCTCAAGGCCTTTCTGATTCGTCCATGGGTACGGCTCACCGAGGGGCTGGCGACCGTCGTCGTGGACAAGACCACGGTGGTCGCCGGCCAGTGGCTCTACCTGGCGGTGGGGCTCGCCGCCGCCGCGGCCATGCTGCCGCTCGAGAGCCCGCTCGTCCTGGCCGGCGGCGCGCTCCTGGTCGTCGAGGCGCTGGCGGTGGGCGGCTTCATCCTGGTCCAGACGCGCGGTGTCTTCGGCGGCGGCGGGCGGATCCTCGGCCGCATCGGGCTGGGCCCGCCGGAGCAATACCGCGAGGCGCTCGGCCATCTCGATCGCGCGCTGGCCGACCTCTACCGCGAGCGCCGGGGGCGGCTGCTCGGCGCGGTCTTCCTCCACTGTCTGGCCTGGGCCGGAGGCGGCCTGGAGATTTACCTGGTGCTCACGCTCGCCGGCATCCCCGTGCCGCTCGGGACCGCCCTGGTCATCGAGTCCTTCGGGGCGGCGGTCAAGTTCGCGAGCTTCATGATCCCGGCCTCGCTGGGGGCGCTCGAGGGCGGCTACGTCGCCATCTGCGCCGCCTTCGGGCTCGGCGGGGCAGCGGGCTTCACCTACGTGGTGGTCAGACGCCTTCGCGAGATCGCTTGGGCGGCAGTGGGATTCCTGGCCGCGCCCGGCCCGCGTCTCGGGCCCGGCAAGCCGGAACCGGGCGCGCCCTAACAACTCCCGCTCCCGCCCCTGCTGTGGTAAACTCATCTGCGTTTTTCGGATCCCCAATCGCAGACACTGACTAAGGAGGCTGCCTTGGCACCCGTTCGCGTCGCCGTCATCGGTATCGGCAACTGCGCCTCGGCCCTGGTACAGGGCGTCCACTACTACAAGCAGGCCCCGGACGACGGCTTCATCCCGGGTCTCATGCGGCCGCGGGTCGGCGGCTACCACGTGGGCGACATCGAGTTCTCGGCCGCCTTCGACATCGACGCCCGCAAGGTGGACCGGGACCTGTCCGAAGCCATCGCGACGGCGCCAAACAACACCGTGCGGTTCGCCGAGGTGCCGAAGCTGGGCGTCCCGGTGCACCGGGGCATGACCCACGACGGCCTGGGGCATTACCTCTCCCAGATAATCACCAAGGCGCCCGGCAACACCGCTGACATCGCGGGCATTCTCCGGGAGACGCGCACCGACGTCGTCGTCAACTTCCTGCCCGTGGGCAGCGAGATGGCGACCAAGTGGTACGTCGAGCAGGTGCTCGACGCCGGCTGCGGCTTCGTGAACTGCATCCCGGTCTTCATCGCGCGCGAGCACTACTGGCGCCGGCGGTTCGAGGAGCGCGGCCTCCCCGTGGTGGGCGACGACGTGAAGTCGCAGGTGGGCGCCACCATCGTCCACCGGGTGCTCACCAAGCTGTTCATGGACCGGGGCGTGCGGCTCGAGCGCACGAGCCAGCTCAACGTCGGCGGCAACACCGACTTCTACAACATGCTGGAGCGCCAGCGGCTGGAGTCGAAGAAGATCTCCAAGACCGATGCGGTGCGGTCCCAGCTCTCGCACGACATGGCGGACGATAACATCCACATCGGCCCCAGCGACTACATCCCCTGGCTCGCCGACCGGAAGTGGGCCCACATCCGCATGGAGGGACGCTCCTTCGGCGATCAGCCGATCAACATCGAGCTCAAGCTCGAGGTCTGGGACTCTCCGAACTCGGCCGGCGTGGTCATCGACGCGATCCGGTGCTGCAAGATCGCTATGGACCGCGGTCTCAAGGGCGCCCTGTTCGCCCCCTCCGCCTACCTCATGAAGTCCCCCCCCGAGCAGTGCTCGGACGACGTGGCGCGGACGCGGCTCGACCAGTTCATCGGTGGAGAGGCGTAGGCCGTCACTGGAAGAGCGGCGCGGGCCCGCGCCGGTCTTCCCATGCCCGCCCCGCTGGTGTGGCATGGTAAGATTTTCTTAGTCCGCTCCCGCTAGTCCCATGATCGCCATCTCGAGAACGGGCCGCCTGCTCCGCCGCCTCGTTCGGGTGTCGTGCAGGCGCCCGGCCGTGACGGTCGTCCTGTCCCTCCTCTTGGCGGCGCTGGGCATCGCTTACACCCTCCACACCCTGACCTTCAAGACGTCGGTCCGGGACATCCTGCCGCAGAACGCGGGCTACGTGCACCGCTACTCGCAGTTCGCCCGAGAGTTCGGCGAGCTCGAGGACATCGTGGTGGTCGTCGAGGCGCGGTCCTTCGAGGGCGCCAGGGCCTACGCCGCCCGGCTGGTCCAGGAGCTGCGCGCCTCACCGATCGGGTTCAGCCGCATCGCCTACCGCATCGACCCGAAGCGGTTTGAGGGCCGCCAGCTGCTGTACCTCTCCACCCCGGAGCTCAAGGAAATCCGCGACAAAATCTTCGACCACCAGGAGTTCATGGAGAGCTTCGCGGGGGACCCGAGCCTGACGCGCCTGCTGGAAGGGATCAACACCCAGCTGGCCGCCGCCTTCGTCTCGAACCTCTTCGACCTCGGGCTGAAGGAGAAGGACCTGCCGGTGGATACGCGCTTCCTCCGGGTGCTCCTCGACCAGATGTCGGCGCGGCTGAAGGGTTCGACCTCCTACCTCTCGCCCTGGGGCACGCTGTTCTCGTTCGGCGGCGAACCCGCCGCCGACGCCGGCTACTTCCTCTCCGACGACAAGAGCCTGCTCTTCATCCTCGTGGAGCCGCCCGATATCGTGAGGGGCAGCTTCGTCGGCGACCAGCAGGCCATCGAGACGATCCGCGCGACAATCGGGCGGCTGCGGCCCGCCTTCCCGACCATCCAGGCCGGCGTCACGGGCGCGCCGGCGCTCTCCAACGACGAAATGGCCGCGACCTTCCGCGACAGCCAGGTCGCCACCGTGCTGGCGTTCGCGTTCACGTTGCTGGTGATGACGCTGGCCTTCGTGCGCGTGGGCAAGCCGCTGCTGATGCTGGCGGTCCTGGCCGTGAGCCTGGCGTGGTCGATGGGGGTCATCACGCTCACGATCGGCCATCTGACGATCTTCTCCGTGATGTTCATCTCGATCGTCATCGGCATCGGCATCGATTACGGCATCTACTTCCTGTTCCGCTATGAGGAGGAGATCTTCCTCGGCCGCAATCTCAAAGAGGCGCTGGAGCTGACCGCGGCTCGCACGGGCCCCGGCATGCTGATGGGCGCCCTAACGGCCGGCGGCACGTTCTACGTCCTGTCGTTCACGGACTTCCGCGGGATCCAGGAGCTGGGGTTCATCGCCGGCAGCTCGATCCTGCTGGCCTGGGTCAGCATGATGACCTTCTTCCCGGCCCTGCTGGTGCTGGTGGACCGCCGGCACGCCGACCGGCCGCGGGCCCAGAAGCCGCGCGCCCACCAACTCGAGCGGATCCATGTTCCGGTGCTCGACCGGCTCACCAGCTACCCGGGCACGGTACTCGCCACGGCCGCGGTCGCGACGGCGCTGTCCATGTGGGCCCTGCCGTCCGTCGCCTTCGACTACAACCTGCTCAACTTGCAGGCCAAGGGCACCGAATCGGTGGCCTGGGAAAAGCGCATTCTGAGCACCACTGGACGCTCGGGCTTCAACGGCCTGGCCTCCGCCGACAGCCTCGACGAGCTGCGGCGCAAGCACCACGCCTTCGAGAACCTGCCGTCGGTCTCCGAGGTGGACTCGGTCCTGCACATCATTCCGGAGGGCCAGCAGGAGAAGATCGCCATCATCAAGAGCTTCGCCCCCCTCGTCGCGCCGGTGCGGATCGGGCGGTCGAGCCCGGTGGACCTGGACCGGTTGGAGAAGGACCTGGCCGACGTCAAGCGGCGGTTCGACGTGGTGGCGAGGGAGGCGGGCGACAAGCTGCCCGCGGAGATCAGGCTGGTCCGGGAAAAGACCGCGGCGCTCATGGCTCAGCTCGCCGCGGCCGACCGCGAGTCGGCGGAGGCGGCGCTCACCTACCTGCAGGCCCAGCTCTACCGGGACTTCGTGAACAAGTTCTACGGCCTCCAGCGCAACTTGAACCCGCGCGTGGTGGGCATCAACGAGGTGCCGGAGGAACTGCGGCGCAAGTTCATCGGCACCAGCGGCCACTTTCTGCTGCAGGTCCATCCGAAGGTGGACATCTGGGAGCGCGAGGGCGCCCAGCAGTTCGTGAGTGAGCTGCGCCGCGTGGATCCAGACGTCACGGGCTCGCCGATCATCACCTACGAGGCGACCCGGCTGATGGAGCGGGCGTACCTGCAGGGCACGGCCTATGCTTTCCTGCTGGTGGGCGGCCTGACCTTCTTGATGATCCGCCGCGTGCGCGAATCCGCGCTCGCCCTGCTGCCGCTCGTGCTCGGCCTGGTCTGGACCATCGGCCTGATGCACCTCTGCGGGCTCAAGTTCAACCTGGCCAACGTGTGGGGGCTGCCGCTGATCGTCGGGGCCTCGGCCGAATTCGGACTGAACGTGGTCCTGCGCTATCTGGAAGGGCGCCGGCACGGCGGTCCGCTGGTGGCGCGCAGCACCGTGATGGCGGTCGCGCTCAGCGGCATTACGACCATGGTGGGCTTCGGCAGCCTGATGACGGCCGCCCACCAGGGGATCTTCAGCCTCGGCCTGCTGCTGACGATCGGCTCGGGCTGCGGGCTGCTGGCCTCTCTCGTGGTCCTGCCCGTGATCTTGAAGATCGTGGCCGGCCAGGCTGCCGAGCCGCCCGCCACCGGCACCCTGCCCCGCTCGTCCGCCGCCTAACTCGCTTCCCTCTCTCCTGAGGGGAGAGGGTCAGGGTGAGGGGCGAATCAGAAGGCGTCGGCCGATCCCGCGATCTTCTCCTCTATCTAGCTTGAACGTGACTCAAATCCGGGCGTCTTGCGGCGCGCCCGGGCCCGGCTCTGCCAGAGGGCCCGGACGCCGAAGTAGGCGAAGGCGTCCTTGAGGTTCGAGAACGCGCGCTTGGCGCGCCCCATCTCCTGGCTCGTGACGTATTCCATCGTGAACACCACGCGCCGGTCCCCCGCCCGAGACGGGCTCACGCCGTGGTAAATCTTGTCGCCGTTGAAGATGACCATGGAGCCGGGCTCGGTGGCCACCGCCAGATCCACCGGCGGATGTCCGGCCTGTTTGGTATGAAGCCGGCAGAGCAGCCGGCTCGCGGAGTCCTGAACGAGGCCGACGAGCACGGTGTACCGCGCGCCCTTGTAGTACGAGGTGTCGTAATGGTAGCCCATGTGATCCCCGGCTTCGGTGTAGAAGTAAAGCGCGCAGGCGTGGGGATCGTCGTCGGGGCAGAGCTTGAGGTCGGCGCGGACCAGCCGGCTGAGGAACTGGCGGAACGACGCCGAGCGATAGAACTCGAGCAGCGCCGGTCCGTCCTCGTCGATGGCGAAGTGGCTCACGCTCCCGCCCTTCTTGTGGCGCGGGATGAAATTGCGGTTGAGCCCGGGCTCGAGCCGCCTCGCGTCATCGAGCAGCGGGGCGATGGTCTCAGGCCGCAGGAAGCGCGGGATGAAGAGGAACTCGTCCTGATCCCAGTAGTCCCGCTCCAGCCGGGCGATATCCAGCCCGGCGACCGCGCGGTCGATCTCCGCGCTCATCGTGGTCGTGATCGGATCCATGGCGACGCGCGGCACCTCAGGAAAGCCTGGCGACCTGCACCAGGTTGGAGTGAAGGGCCGGGCCGCCGCCCATGTCGGCCGTGCGGTCGTCGGTCAGGGCGTTGACGCCCCGTCCGCCGGTCTGGTGCTTCGACCACCAGATGCCCTCGACCACGGCCACGCCCGGCCGCGTGTCCTCGGTGAGCTCCGCCACGAACTGCGCCTCGCCGCGCGCGCTCCTGACCAGCACGGCGTCGCCGCTGCTGATGCTCCGGGCGGCGGCATCGACGGGATTCAGCATGACCGACGGGTGCCGCTGCAGACGGCGCATGCGCTCGGACTGGCTGAATGACGAGTTGAGAAAGAACCGGTTGGGCGGGACCAGGCACTGCAGCGGGTAGCGCCGGGCCAGCTCGGCGTTGTCCGGCCCCTCGACGAGCGGGACCCACGTGGGCAGCGGGGGTAGGCCCTGATTCGCCAGGGTTTCGGATACGAACTCCACCTTTCCGGACGGCGTGGGCGCGCCGTCGGCGAACGGCAGGTAGGGCCGCCCGATGCTGAGCCGCACCACGCGCTCACCCTTGAGCCGCTCGTACGTGATGCCGGCCACCGACGGGTCGCCCGAGCGGAGCACCTCCCGGATCAGCGCCGCCTCGTCCTTGTCGAAGTGCGGGTCGGCGAGCCCCATGGCCTTGGCGAGGCGCCGCACCACGTGCCAGTTGGAGAGCGACTCGCCCTCCGGCGGAATCACCGGCTCCGCCAGCTGGAGGTACATGTGGCCGTAGGACTTGTAGAGGTCCACGTGCTCCATGGACGTGGTGGCCGGCAGCACGATGTCGGCGTAGTCCGTGGTGTCGGTGAGGTGCTGCTCGTGGACCACGGTGAAGAGGTCCTCGCGGCGGAGCCCCTGCAGGAGCAGCTCCTGGTTGGGGCAGACGCTCGCGGGGTTGGAGTTGTAGACGTAGAGCGCCTTGACCGGCGGCCGCAGCTCGGGGTCCGCGAGCGCCCGGCCCAAGTGGATCATGTTGACGACGCGCGGCGCGGGGCTCGACATGAGATCCGCCCGCTCGAGGGCGTCGTACTTGAGGCCGAAGGTGGCCGTCGAGGACAAGAGCGCCCCGCCGGCCGGATGGGCGTAGGCTCCCGTGAGCGCCGGCAGGCAGGCGATGGTCCGGCAGGTCATGCCGCCATTGTCGTGGCGGCTGAGCCCGATCCCCACCCGGATGAAGGTCGCCTTGGTGGCGCCGTAGCGCCGGGCGAAGGCGACGATCTCGCCGGCCGGCAGCCCGGTGATGCGGCTCACGCGCTCGGGGTCGTACTGCTTGACGTGCTGGGCGAGCGCCGTGAAGCCGAGCGTCGCCCGGTGGATGTAGTCGTCATCCACCAGCCCCTCGCCGATCAGCACGTGCATCATCCCCAGCGCCAGCGCGCCGTCGGTGCCGGGCCGCGGCATTAGGTGCAGGTCGGCCGTCTTGGCGGTCTGGGTCCGGTAGGGATCGATGCAGACGATGAAGGCGCCGCGCCGCCGCGCGCGCTTGACCAACGTCATGGCGTTGATGTGGGTGTAGGAAGCGTTGATGCCCCAGAGCACGACCAGGTCCGAGTTGACCATCTGCTCGGAGTCGTTCCCCGTGACGGCGCCCAGCGTCGCCCGCCAGCCGGCGTAGGCCGTGGTGATGCAGATGGTCCGGTCGAGGCGCGAGGCGCCGAGGGCGTAGAAGAGCGGGTGGCCCGCCCAGTACTGGAGCAGCCCGAGCGTCCCGCCGTAGGAGAAGGGCAGGATGGCCTCGGCGCCCCACTGGGCGATGATGCGCCGCCACTGATGGGCGATCTCCTCGATGGCGGCGTCCCAGGTCATCGGCTCGAACCGCCCCTCGCCCTTGGCTCCCACGCGCCGCAGCGGCGTCAGCACCCGCGTGGGCGCGTACACGCGCTCGGCGTAGTCGTGGACCTTGCCGCAGATCACGCCCTGCGTGAAGGGGTGGCGGGGATCCCCGACCACGTCGGTGATCCGGCCGCCCTCGACCGTGACGAGGAGACCGCACTGGGACGGACAGTCATGCGGACAGACCGAAGACCGTGTTTCGCGCATCGCCGATTTAGATTAGCACACGTTGTATAGTGCTGGGATGCTCGACCGCCTCAAGGCGTGGCACCCGTTCCAGAGCCCGGACACCCAGCGCCTCGCCGTCCTCTTCGCCATCGTCTACTTCGCGCAGGGGATGTGGAGCCTGCCCGACCAGACCATCACCATCACGTTCAAAGACCGGGGATTCGAGCCCGGGCAGGTCGCCGCCTTCTTTGCGCTCGCCACGGTCCCGTGGATGATCAAGCCGGTCTACGGACTGCTCTCCGACTTCGTCCCGCTCTTCGGCCAGCGCCGCAAGAGCTACCTGCTGCTCACGTCGTCCACGGCCTGCGTGATGGGCCTGTTGGCCGGCCTCTCCGCCGAGCACACCTACTGGCGGCTCGCGATCCTGTACACCGGCATGGGGCTGGGGCTGGCCTTCACCGACGTGCTGACGGACGCGCTGATGGTGGAGAACGGCAAGCCCCGGGGACTGACCGGCGCGTTCCAATCGGTCCAGTGGGCCGCGATCACGGTGGCGGCCATTCTGGGGGGCGTCCTGGGCGGCCATTTGGCCGAGCATCGGGACCTGCACGCGGCGTTCTTCATCGCCGCGGGCTTCCCGCTGGCCACCTTGGTCATGACCGTGCTCTTCGTGCGCGACCCCCGCGTTCGGTTCGAGCGGGAGGCCTTCCGCCGGACATGGGCCGCCATCCGCGCCGGGCTCGGCGAGCGCTCGGTCTGGCTGGTCGCGGGCTTCGTCTTCCTCTTCAATTTCAGCCCGTCGTTCGGCCCCGCCTTCCTCTACTACCAGACCGACGTCCTGGGATTCAGCCAAATCTTCATCGGGTACCTCTCCTCCTTCAGCTCGGCGGCGGCGGTGGTCGGCGCGTTCATCTACGCGCCGCTCTCACGCCGGATGCCGCTCCGGCGGGTGATCAATCTGGCCATCGGCCTCTCGGTGGCGGGGACCTTGGGCTACCTGCTCTACCGGGGGCATTGGTCGGCCATCGCCATCGAAGTGATATTCGGCTGCGCCGGCATGGTCACCCAATTGGCGTTCCTGGACCTGGCGGCCAAGGCCTGCCCCAAGCGCGTGGAGGCGACGTTCTTCGCGCTCTTGATGTCAGTCTTCAACGCGGGGAACCAGGCGTCGCGGTACGTGGGGGCCGAGTTGTACACCCACCTGGGCGGCCATGCTCAGGGCTACCACCGCCTCGTGCTGATCTCCGCGGCCGCCACGGCGCTGGTCTGGCTGCTCGTTCCCTTCGTCCAAATCGAGCGCATCGAGACCAAAGCCCGGGCGGCCGCGGATCCATCGGCCCCTCGGGCGTGAAGGCCGAATCGAGCTCGACCCCGGCCGGCTCGGCCACGGAGGTCTACTCGCTCAGGCTCGTCCTCGCTCCTCGCGTTCGACCGCCCGGTTGGCCAGCTCGTACGCCCGCCGGAGCCACCGGATCGCCCGGCCCACGTCCCGGGACGTTTCCACTCGGCACTCGACCCATCCTTTGCCACCCATTCGCCGGTGGGGCAGGAGCCCCGCCGCCAGCGCCCGCCGCTGCTCTTCCCCTCCGAGGCGGATCCAGAGATCCGCGTCCTTCGCGCGCAGCGGGAAGCACGCGAACAGCTGCCCACCCACGAAGTAGCCCCAGCGCCCGAACATGGGCGTGATCTTCACCCGCGGCCAGCCGCCCAGCTGGGTGTTGAGCTCGGCGGCCGGCCCGGTGCCGCCCCGCTCGAGGCTGCGGCGAGTCTTCCGCCCCTTCCCAATCCCCCGGAACCGGCCGGGTTTCGTCATTCAGCCTACTTTACCGTCGAACCGTCTACGCGGCGACCGGGCTCCTTCGCGCAAGCGCTCATCCATCTTGCCTTACTGTCGACCCGTCCACGCGGCGGCCGGGCTCCTTCGCGCAAGCGCTCATCCGAACTGCCACTACGGCCAGACCTGGACGTACGCGGAGCGGGCGCGCTGGGAGACTTTGCCGAACCAGCGGTCGTAGTCGCGTCGCAGCGCCTTCATGTGGGAGGACTTCATGAGCGCGCGGAAGGTCTTCTCATCCTGCACTTCGTACACGGCCATGTAGCGGTACGTGTCCTCGCCCAGGATGGCGCGGTAGCGCCGCGCGCTCACCGCCCCCGGATAGCGGAGGAACTGCGGGCAGTGCTTGCGGCTGTACCAGCGGTTGAACGCGGCTTCCTTCTTTCTGGGGATCGTCGCCTTGACCACGAACAGGACCGTCGCCATTGCGTCTCCTTTCGACGTGCGCTAGCGTTTTCCACCCGCCAGGCGCCGCGACTCGGGCATGGCCCGGAGCCACAACGCGCAGGCCAGGCCCAGCACCCCGCCCACGCCCAGCACGGAGAAGGCCAGTCCCCAGCCCGCGGGGCCGGCTTCCTTGCCGCCGTAGAGATCGAGCACCAGGCCGAAGACCGGCTGCGCCAGGGCGCCGGCGCCGAAGCCCAGCAGGGAGCGTACCGCGAGGGCCGCGCCGAGACGGCTCGGCGTCACCGCCTCGGTGAGACCCGTCGAGTACACCGCCGAGTCGCCCACCGCCGAGAAACCGTAGACGCTGCCCACGATCATGATGAGGAGGATGGGCGCGGTGAGCAACCAGCCGAAGGTGAACGAGCAGACGCTGCTGATGGCCATCATACCGGCGATCACCGCGGTGCGGCCCCAACGATCGGACAGCCAGCCGCCGGTGCCCGAGGCGGCGGCGCCCATGACGTGAAACACGGCCGAGAGGCTGGCGCCGAGCCCCGCCGAGCGCTCCGGGGTGATGCCGTGCATGGCGAGGGCCGCCGCCATGAAGGCCGGGGTCCAGGCCCACATGCCGAGCAGCTCCCAGGAATGGAAGACGTAGCCCGCCACCATGAGCTGGGCCGGCCGGTTGCCCGAGAGATCGGCGTGAAAGCTAAAGCCAGCCGAGCGCGCCGGGGCGCTGCCCAACGCTCCCCGGAAGAGCACCAGGGCCAGGACGAGGCAAGCGAGCGGCCCCAGGGCCAGCACGACGACGGCGGTCCGCCAGCCCGCGCGCGCCACGACGAAGCCCCCGACGATGAGCGCCACGACATAACCCATCGAGCTCGAGGCCAGAAACCATCCGACGGCATTTCCGCGCCGGGTGGGCTCGAAGCGCGCCGAGATGAGCATGACGGCCGGCGTGTAGATCCCCGCCAGCGCCACCGCCAGGGCCGTGAACAGCAGCAGCGCGGAGAGGTAGCCGTGGGCCAGCAGCGGGATCAGGAACGACACCGCCGCGGCGGCCGCCGCCCCGCCGATGAACAGGGCGCGCGGGTTGACGTAATCGGCGAGCGCGGAGACGAGCACGAGCGAGAGAGCCGTGCCGAACTGGAAACCGGAGGAGATGGAGCCCGCCGCGGTATAGGACAATCCCCACTCGGGCTTTACGACGGAGAGGATGGTCGGGTAGGCCATGAACATCGTCGACCCGGCCGCGCGCGCGGCGCACAGGCCGGCGAGCCACAGGGTGTCTTGGCGGCGGCCGCGTTCGATGAGGGTCGTGTCCCGGCCCGGGTCGGCGTCTAGCGCGGGGGTTCCATCGGGCCGAGGGCCGTGAGCCCTCCGTCCACGATGGACGTGTAGCCGGTCATGGACTCGTTGGACAATAGGAAGAGCACGGTCTGGGCCGCCTCGTCCACCGTGGCCGTGCGGCCGATGGGCGTCACGGTCCCGGTCCTGCGCACAAACTCCTCAGTGATGAAGCCGCCGCCGAATCCGGTCGCCAGGAGCCCGGGCGCCACGGCGTTGACGCGGATCCGCTGGGCCGCCAGCGCCCGCGCCAGCGACTTGGTCAGGGTGTTGAGCGCGGCCTTGGAGGCGGCGTACGCCATGGAGGAGCCGGTGCCGGTGAAGCCCGCGACCGAGGTGATGTTGACGACGGCGCCGCCGCCGCGCTTGCTCATATGGGGCGCCGCGGCGCGCACGCAGTAGAAAGGCCCGCGCACGTTCACGCCCATCACGCCGTCCCAGATGTCGTCGGTGAGATCTTCCAGCTGCGGGTGGGGCACCCGGCGGGTCCAGCCGGCGTTGTTCACGAGGAGGTCGAGCCCGCCCAGCTCGCGCGCCACCCTGTCCACCATGGCGCGGACCTGGGTGTCCTTGGACACGTCGGCCTGGACCGTCATGGCGCGCGCGCCGGCCTTCTCGGCCTCGTGCGCGGTCTCGCGCGCCGCGTCGGCGGACTTGGAGTAGTTGACGGCGACCGAGGCGCCCTCGCGGGCGAGCGCCAGCACGACGGCGCGGCCGATGCCCGTGCCGCCGCCCGTGACCAGCGCGACCTTGCCGGCGAACCTCATGGGATCAGGGGAAATGATATCGGCTGATGTGCAGGTGAACGCCGTGGGAGGACTGGGGTTCTACGGTGATCTCCCCGGCGCCCATCAGGGTGGCGGCCCGGGACTTCTCGAGCCGCCGGATCAGCGGCGGCATGTCCGGCGCCACCATGGACAGCGCCACCATGCCTTCCATGCCGCCCACCTCGGTGGCCCGCACGATGAGCAAGGTGCTGCCGCCCGGCCAACCCAGCATGTTGCGCGGCCCGCTGTTGACCTCGATCTCGGGCAGCCCGAAGAGGTCCTGGTAGATTTTGGCCGTCTCCGGCGGCGACTGACAGCCGATCACAAGGCGCTTGAAGCGCACCGAGGACTCGGGCGCGGACTCGGCGCCCTCGGGCGTCGCCAGCTCGACCAGAACACCGTGGCAGGCCGCGGGGCTCAGAAAGCCGATCCGCCCCGCCAATCCCGGCCGCGGCGCCGCGTCGAGCAGCGGGATGCCCGCGCTCTTGAGCGCCGCCAGATCGCCCGCCACGTCGGCCGTCTGGAAGCAGACGTGGTGCAGCCCCTCGCCCCGCTTGGCCAGGAAGCGCGCGACGCCGCTGTCCGGCGCCGTGGGCTGGAGCAATTCGATCTCGCTGCTGCCGGCCGCCAGCAGCGCGGCGAGCACGCCCTGGTCCTTGATCTCGGCCTCGCGGATGAGCGGCAATCCGAGCGTGTCCCGCCAGAACCCGTAGGACTCGCTCAAGCTGCGAACCACGATGCCGATGTGATGGATGCCGGTGACCATGCCGAGGTATCACGCTAGCCGACGGGGGCCCGATTATCAAGAACTTTCGAGCGCGGTGCGGCCCGCGAGCACGGTACATCGCGGATGGCGCTGAAGCATCGAGGCCGGCAGCGCCGGCGTGACGGGCCCCTCGAGCGTGGCGCGCAGCGCGGCGCGCTTGTGGGCGCCGCTGACCAGCACCACCACCTCGGGGGCCTCGGCGATGGTCTTGAGGCCGAGGGTGACGGCGCGCGAGGAGACCGGGCCCTGGATGACCTCGTCGGTCAGGATGTACGCGACGGTGTTCGGAAGCAGCTCGACCGGCCGCGTGCGCGAATCCCAGGAACTCCCCGGCTCGTTGGACGCCAGATGGCCGTTGGGCCCGAGCCCGAGCATGACGAGATCGAGCCCGCCGGCCGCACGAATGACGGCCTCGTATTCGCGGCACATGGCCTCGAGATCCGGGGCCGCCACGCTGAACGGGTGGCGCTGGGCCTCGGGCACCCGGGCCCAGTCCAGGAACTCGCTCCGGATTTGGCGCCAGAAGTAGCCGTCGGGCGGCGCCGGCGGGCAGAGCTCGTCCACGGCGAACACGCGCATTCGTCCGAACCGCGCCGGATCACCGGCATGCGCCGCCCTGAGCAGGCCGTACATCGCGCGCGGGGTGCGGCCGGCCGGCACGGCCACGGCCAGATCCGGCTTGGCCGCCAGCCGGTCGAGGAGCAGCGCCGCGGCGCGCCGCGCGAGGTCCCCGCTATCGGCGCAGCGGACGACGTCGATCATCCGGCGGAGAAGAGGGTCTCGGACGGCGCGGGCGGCAGCGAGACCAGCCGCGCATTCTCCTCCACGTGGGCCACCCGCTTCATCCCGCAGAGCGCCGTGCCGACGCCGGGCGTCGAGCGGACGAACTGCAGCGCGCGCTGGGCGTCGGTCTCGAGCCCCGTAAGCACCTGCCCCAGCGCCGGCGGCAGTCCCCGCGCGAGCTTGCCCTGCAGGATGGAGGCCGAGGCCATCACGTAGATGCCGAGGCGCTGGGCGGCCTCGAGCACGGGCATCACCTCCTGGCCCACCTGCTGCGTCGCGCTCGTGAGCGCCTCCATCATGGCGAGGTTGTAGGGCAGCTGGATCACCCTGAAGTGATGACTCTCGCCGGCAATCTCTTGCGCGATCGCGAAAAGCTCCGAGAGGGAGAGCGAGTCGGCCGCGGCGGGCGGTTGGCGGTAGCCGTTCCACGTCGCGGTCCCGTAAAGACGGATCTTACCCGCGGCCACCGCACCCTCGAGGAACTCGAAGGCCGCCCGCATGCGCTCGAGGAAGGCGGGCCGCTCGACCTCCGAGAGCTGCATCTCCGGATTGTGGACGTAGTAGACGTCGATGGTCTCCACGCCCAGGTTGGCGCGGCTGCGCTCGAGCTGGTCGGCGAGGTACCGCGGCGTCATGCAGTGACAGCCGGCCACCACGTCCTCGGCGCGGAGAATGCCGGGACGGAGGTAGGTCTCCTTGAAATACCCGCTCGGATCGGCGGGACGCCCGCCGTCGAAGGCGAGGAAGCCCGCCTTGGTGGCGAGCAGCACCTCCTCGCGGGCCAGCCGTCCCGCCCCGACCAGCGCGCCCAGTGCCGCCCCGACGGCGCGCTCGCTGCGCTGGCTTCGATAGTTGATGGCCGAGTCCACGACGTTGAGCCCGAGCTCGAGCGCCCGCGTGACGGCCTCGGTGTAGGCGCCGTCGGTGGCTGGGTCGTCCTCGCCCAGATACGTCCCGATGCCGATCGATGAGAGCCGCAGGCCCTGCCAGCTCCGGAAATGGCGCTCGTCGGCGCGGTCGCCGAGCCGGGCGCGGTAGGCCGACGTGCCCTCCGGCGTCGCGTATCCCTTGATCATTCCGTCCCCTCAGACCTCCCGGTAAAAGAGCAGGATCATGCCGATCATCAGCATGGACAGCGCCCAGATCCAGCCCGGAGTGCGGCGGTCGCCCTCGGGAAGCCGCAGCTCGAGCCAGCGGCCCCAGCCGAGGAGCACCGCGAAGACTCCCATGGGCGCGTGGGACACCTCGGTGAGGAACTCCGACTTGAGGTTGAACATGGCGTGCGAATGCGTCAGCAAGATCGCGCCGCCCACGGCGCAGAGCACGGGGAAGACGTAGCGCCAGCCGGGGCGCGCCAGCCGGCCCATGCGCACCAGCCACTCGAACCCCGCCAGCGCGATGATCAGCAGCACGACCAGCCGGTGCTGCAGCACGTCCGGCAGCACCATGCTCTCCCAGAACCCGGCCGGGCCCAGCGGCCAGGCCCGCGGGTCGTTGCGGACGAAGAGGAACGCCGCCAGGCCAAGAAAGAGCAGGGGCCAGTGTCGCGCCCAGCGCGCCCGCCCCGTGCGGTCCAGCACCGCGAGCAGCCCCATCAGGACGACGAAGAAGCCGGCCGTGTGGTGGTTGTACTCGGACCAGGCGTACTCCTCGGGCTGCCGCGTGGCGAGCGTGTCGTCGATGGGCGCCGCCGCCGCCAGAAGCTGGCCTACGGGCGGCGAGGTCAGGCGCGGCATCTTGGGGACGAAGCGCGCCGCCACCTCGGACGGCGTCGCCCGGTCTACCACCACGTCCACGGCCGGCGGCAGCGAGGTCAGCGAGGCCGCGGCCAGCAGCAGGGTGATGCCGAGTCCCACCTCGGCCTCGACGAAGGCCGGCACCCGCGCCGCGATTCCCGCCGCGGCCGATCTGGCGCGATGGGCGGCGCCCGCGCCGCGCAGCAGGCGGAAGTTCAGCGCTCCGAGCACCAGGGCCGCGGCGAGCAGGGCCACCTTGGTCAGCACCATGACGCCGTAGCCCGTGCCGATGAGGCCGCCCCAGCTGCCGATATAGCTCCAGGAGAGGTAGATCCCCGGCCCCAGGACGAGCGCCATCGCCGCCAGGGCCAGCACGGTGAAGCGCCCCAGCACTCGGGGCCCGATGGCCTGCGACTCCGCGCCCTGAGGCGCCAGACGCCGCCAAACTCCGGCGAAGCCCGCGAGGTGAACGATCCCACCGACCCAGACCACGGCCCCAAGCTGGTGCAGCACCGTGACGGCCATGAGGGGCTCGCGCTCCGCGAGCCGGCTCACGGCATGGGCGAGCCACGCCGAATTGAGCATGAGGAGCGCGCCCAGCGCGGCGGCGGCCGCCCAGCGGACGCGGTCGAGCGGCCGCCGCCTGACCCAGCGGACCGTGGCGAACAATAGGAGAACGAGGACGATCCGGACGAGGCTGGCACGGCCGAATTGGGTGTCGAGGAACTCGCGCACCGGCCAGCCGCCGCGCGCGTCGGCCAGGGCCCAGGGATGAATGAGGAAGAGCAGGACGGCTTCCGACGCGGCCAGCGCGAGCGCGCCGGCGCCGATCAGCCAGAGCGCGCGTCCGAGCGCCGCCCCGTGGAGCGGCGAGCGCGGCCCGACCGGCCGGAGGACGAGCAGGCAGTAGACGATCCCGCCCACGGCGGCCGACAGCCCGACCGACCCCAGGCCGCGGAGCAGGACCTCGAGGAAGCCGGCCAGCAGCGTCACAGGTTACGGGT
>JBGPZD010000006.1:0-42116 GCA_041493605.1 Methylomirabilia bacterium | reverse complement strand
GGGTGCGGCGCCTCCTTCAGCAGCTTGGAGGTAAGCTTGCCCGTGCCGATCTCGGCGATGGTGAGATGGTGGATGATCTCGCCCAGCGACCATTCATTCGGCGCCGGCCGCCAGTCGGCCTGCCTCTGGGACAGCCCTTCGACCTCCTTGAGGATCTGGGTGCGGATTGCCTCGAGCTCCTGCCAGAGCGCTTCGACGGGGAGCGGCAGCGGCATGGGTCTCCTCCTCTCGAATTGGGAACCGCCTCGATTATAGCCACCCCGCGCCCCGGCCACAATCAAGCGGCTGTCTCGACGGGATCCGGCATGGTACAAGACGATCCATGGACCTGACGCCGGTGACGCTGCGCGGGCGGTACCTCACGCTCGAGCCGATCGAGGAGCGGCACGCCCCGGGGATTTTCAAGGCCATGCAGGACGACGAGGTGTGTCGCTACCTCTTCTGGGCGCCGCCCACCCGGATCGAGGAGACCCTGGCCCTGATCCGCGAGGCCCGGGGCCTCATGGCCAAGGGTGTCATCGTCGCCTTCGCCCAGGTGTGGAACGAGACCGGCGAAGCCATCGGCTCGACGCGGCTCCTGGACATCCGCCCGGCTGACCGACAGGTCGAGATCGGCTCGACCTTCCTCGCGCGGCTCTACTGGCGCACGCCGGCCAACACCGAGTCCAAGCTGCTCTTGCTCACCTACTGCTTCGAGAAGCTCGGCTGCGTGCGCGTGGCGCTCAAGACCGACGGGCGCAATGTCCGCTCCCAGCAGGCCATCGAGCGGCTGGGGGCCGTGCGGGAGGGCACCCTGCGCAAGCACATGAACGTCCGGGGCTACCAGCGCGACACGGTCTACTTCTCGATCCTGGACACGGAGTGGCCGGCCGCGAAGGCCCGGCTCGGGGCGCGGCTCGGGGCCTAGGACTTCCCCGCGAGGTACATCGCGCCCGAGGGCGCGGGTAGGCCGCCGGCCGGCTCGAGCGTCACCGCGAAGACGTCCACCGTCCCGACCCCCGGCAGCGGCGGCACGCGCAGGCTGCCCGTTCCCTTGGCGTCCACGCCGAACACGCCCGCCGACACCGGCGCCTGCTTGCCCGCGATGGCCCAGAGCTGGTAGGTCTTGCCCTCGGGCGGCGCGGGCAGGCCCGCGGCGATGAGCAGTCCGCCGGCGCGCGCATGCCAGAACATCCGGGCCTTGGCCACGGGCGCGGGCTTGAGCCCGGCCAGGCTCACCACTTGGGTGCTCGGGTCACGGATCAGCGCGATCACCGCCTGCTGGCGCTCGAGCTCGCCCCGGAGCATGGCGGACTCCTGGCCGAGGGCCGTGACCCGCTTCTCGTAGCTCGACCCCACGGTGAGTCCCACGGCGAGGGCGGCGATGCCGGCCGCAAGAGCGCCGCCCCACACGACCGGCCACAGCATGCCGCGCCGCCCCGCCCGATCGGGAAGCGGTGTCACCGAAGCCCGCCTCGCGGGCCGACCTTCCGCCTCGATGCGGGCCAGGAGCGCCGCCTTGACGGATGCCGGCGGCGCCTCGGGCGTCGCGGCGGTGAGCCCGGCGAGGGTGTCCTCGAACTGGCGAACGGCGGCCAGGGCCGTGGGATCGCCGCCCTCGAGCAGCGCCTCGAAGCGCGCGCGGTCCTCGCCCTCGAGCCCGCCGAGGGCATAGAGCGCCGCCAGTTCCGTGATCTCGTCGCGGTTCATGTCGCCGGAAGCCTCTCATCCTTCAGGATGCCCCGCAGCCGCTCGAGCCCGAGGCGCGCGCGCGTCTTGACGGTGCCCAGCGGCTCGCCCAGCCGCGCCGCAATCTCGGTCTGGGTCAGCCCATCAAAGAACGCCAACTCGATGACCCGCCGCTGGGCCGGGGGCAGTTGGCCCAACGCCGTCTGGACGAGCCCGCGCTCCTCGGCCGCCACGCCGGGGTTCGGAGCCGCGGGGTCGTCCCGGCGCGCCAGGGCCTCGTCGACCGGCGCCACAAACGTCTTCTCTCTTCTACGTATGGACCGGAGCCGATCGATTGCTCGGGACTTGGCGCGCATGATCAGCCAGGCTGCGGGGCTGCCGCGGCGAGAATCGTACTGGGCGGCTTCGCGCCAGACCTGCCAGAAGACCTCCTGCAGGACGTCCTCGGCGGCCGCCGGATCCCGCAGCACCCGCTGGATCAGGCCGAACGCGGCGCCGGCAAAGGCGTCGTAGAAGCGGCTGAAAGCCTCGCGGTCGCCCTGGGCCATGCGGGCGATGAGCGCGGCGGCCTCTTCCGACTGCGTCCGGCCCGGCGGCATGTCGGGTAATCAGTACCAGCCATCCTCCGGCCGGTCAACACATCCGGGCGCCGGGGGCCCGGCGTAGGAAGGGGTGAGGCGGGGCTCGGCACCCCGACAACCCCTTACCAATGGAGGAGAGAGCCATGAAGTGGCGCCAGGTGATCGGGATCGTGATGGCGGTAGCCGTCCTTGCGGCCGGCTGCGCGGGCGGCGGGATGATGGAGAAGAAGTCACTCTACGACCGGCTGGGCGGCAAACCCGCCATCCAGGCCGTGGTGGACGACTTCATCGGCAACGTGGCCGGGGACGCGCGCATCAACAAGCGCTTCGCCGCGGCCAATATTCCCCGGCTCAAGACGATGTTGGTGGATCAGATCTGCGAGGCCAGCGGCGGGCCCTGCAAGTACGCCGGGCAGTCCATGAAGGTGGCGCATGCGGGCATGAAGATCACCGACGCCGAGTTCGGCGCCCTGGTGGATGACCTGGTGAAGAGCCTGGACAAGTTCAAGGTCGGGACCCAGGAGAAGAACGACCTGCTGGGCGCGCTCGGCGGCATGAAGGGCGACATCGTCAACCAGTAGCGAACGATTCAGGCAGAGCGAGCGGGTCCTGTCCGCCGCGACAGGACCCGCCGCCCCGCCTAGGCGCCTGATCGTCTGGCGAGCCGCTTGGCTTTGAGCTCGTAGCGCGGCAGGCTCTGGGGGGGAACGGGCACGACCTCGACGCGGATGCCCAGGTCCACCCGCACCGCCTCCTGAACGGCGGCGGCCACGCCCGAGCCTCCGTGGACCTCGAGCAAGAGCCTCACCTCGTCCATCTCGGCCCGCCGGTAGACCTCGATCATGAACTCGTCCACAGTGGGGAAACGGCGGATGATGCCCTCGAGCGCCGAGGGGAACACGTTGACGCCGCGGACGATGAGCATGTCGTCCACGCGCCCGAGGATGCCACCCTCGAGCCGGAGGAAGCTCCGACCGCACTCGCAGGGCTGCTCGGCCACCCGCACCCGGTCCCCGGTCCGGTAGCGCAGCAGGGGGGAGCCCGTGCGCCCCAGATTGGAGAGGACCAGCTCGCCGGCACGCGCGGGGGCGCCGGTGGCCGGGTCGATGACCTCGGCGATGAACTCGCTCTCGTTGACGTGCGGCCCCGCCTGGGCCGCGCACTCGAAGCCGTAAGCGCCCATCTCGGTCATTCCCGGGTGGTCGTACGCCCGAGCGCCCCAGGCCTCCTCGATGCGGGCGCGGACGGATGGGATGCCCGCTCCCGGCTCGCCCGCATGGACGGTGGCGCGCAGCCCGAGCTTGCGCAGCTCCAGCCCGCGCTCACGCGCAGCCTCTGCCAAATGCAGCGCGTAGGACGGCGTGCAGCAGATGGCGGTCGCGCCCAGGGCCTCGATGGCGGCCAGCCGCTGGGCCGAGTCCTGGCCGCCGCCCGGGATGGCCATGGCACCCACGGCGCGCGCCCCCTCGAAGCCTGACCAGAACCCGACGAAGAGCCCGAACGAGAAGGGGAAGAAGATCCGGTCGCCCGGGCCGAGGCCGGCGCCGCACAGGACGAAGGCCCAGCAGCGCGCCCACCACTGCCACGATTCCTCGGTGTCCAACCACCTGAGCGGCGCGCCGGTGGTCCCCGACGTCTGGTGCACGCGCACGTAGCGTGCCGGCGGGTATGTCAGGTTGGTGCCGAACGGCGGCTGCGCGACCTGATCCTCGATCAGCTCGCTCTTGACGGTGAACGGCAGCCGCGAGAAGTCCTCCCAGCTCCCGAGGTCGTCCGGCCCCTCGAGTCCGGCCGCGCGCCACTTTCGCGTGATGAACGGGTTGGCCGGGTAGCACACATCGGCCAGCCTCTTGAGCCGCGCCCACTGATGGGCGCGGAGCGCCTCGGGGCCCAGGGTCTCGAGACCCCGGTCGAAGTAGGCCGTCATCTCCTCAGCTTGAAGCGCTGGATCTTGCCGGTGGCGGTCTTGGGCAGCTCGGCGACGAACTCGATCCACCGCGGGTACTTGTAGGGCGCGATCTTGTCCTTGACGAAGCTCTTGAGTTCGGCCTCGAGCTGGGGCGACCCGGCCTGCCCTTCCTTAAGAACGATGAAGGCGCGAGGTTTGACGAGCTTGTCGGTGTCCTCCTGCCCCACGACGGCGGCCTCGAACACGGCGGGATGCCCGATCAAGGTGTTCTCGACCTCGACGGGCGACACCCAGATACCGCCCACCTTGAGCATGTCGTCGGCGCGGCCGCAGTAGAAGAAGTAGCCCTCCGCGTCCTGGTAGTACTTGTCGCCGGTCTGGATCCAGTGGCCGAAGAGCGTCTCCTTGGTCTTCTCGTGCTGGTTCCAGTAGTAGGCCATCGTGGAGTCGCCCTTGACGCGCAGGTTGCCGATCTCGCCCTGCGGCACGGCCCGGCCCTCGTCGTCCACCAGAATGGCCTCGTAGCCCGGCACGGGCAGCCCCGTGGAGCCGGGCCGGACCTTGCCGGGACGGTTCGAGAGGAAGATGTGCAGGATCTCGGTGGTGCCGATGCCGTCCAGCACCTCCACGCCGAACTTCTCCCGCCAGCGCTTGTAGAGCTCCTCGGGCAAGGCCTCACCCGCCGAGATGCAGAAGCGGAGCGACGAGAGGTCGAAGCGCTTCTCCGCTTCTTTCACCTGGAGCATGGCGGCGTAGAGCGTCGGCACGCCGAAGAAGAGCGTGGGCTTGTGGCGGTGGATCAGCTCGAACATGGCCTCGGGCATGGGCCGGTGCGGATAGAGCACACCCTGACCGCCGACGCGCATCGGAAAGGACATGTTGTTGCCGAGACCGTAGGCGAAGAATAGCTTGGCCGCCGACACCGTGCGGTCGTTCTCGGTCATCCCGAGGACCTGCATGGCGTAGGTGTCGGTGCAGTAGACCATGTCGTGCTGGAGGTGGACGGCGCCCTTGGGGCGGCCGGTCGAGCCCGAGGAGTAGAGCCAGAAGGCGGCGTCGTCCTTGGAGGTGTCCACCGCCTCGAGTTTGGAGGAGGCCTTGGCGACCCAGGCGTCGAAGCCGAGCTGCTTGCCCGAGGCCTTGCCGACCACCACGACGTGCTTGAGGTACTTGGCCTCGCCCAGGATGGGGCCGGCTTCGGCCAGGAGCGGCTCGGAAATAATGGCCACGGGCGCGCGGCTGTCGTCGAGGAAATAGAGATAGTCCTGGCCCCGCATCATGGTGTTCACGGGGATCGGAATGGCGCCGATCTTGATCGCGCCCCAAAACGCGCCGAGGAAGGCCGGCGAGTCGAGCAGCAGGCAGAGGACGCGCTGCTCGCGCTGGACACCCAGGTCCAGCAGGGCGTTCCCGGTGCGGTTCACCAGCTCCTGGAGGGCCGCATAGGTGAGCGAGGTGTCCTCGTAGAAGAAGGCGACCTTGCCGCCGCGCCCCTCCTCGACGTGACGATCCACGAAAAATCGGGCGCAGTTGAACCGGGCGGGAATCTGGATCATCGCCGTGTCCTCTTAGCCTGGCGCCGCCCGGCCTTTCGGGCGACCGGCCGGCTCTTGGCCCGGCCCGCGGCGGCCGCCGCGGGCTTGACGGCCATGGCTTCGATCTCGATGAGCAGCTCGGGCTGGACCAGCCGCGATACGACCAGGATCGTGTTGGGCGGGTAGACGCCGTTCGGGTAGTAGCCGGGGAAGACCTCGCGGCGCGCCTGCATGAAGCCGTCGATGTCCGAGGCGTGGGTCAGGAAGGTCTGGAAACGCACCACCTCGTTCATGGTGCTGCCCGCCGCCTTCAGGACCTTGAGGATGTTCTCAAAGGCCTGCTTGGTCTGGGCCCGGACGTCGCCGGGACCGACGAGCGTGCCGGCCGCGTCCATGCCCACCTGCCCCGCTACCACGACGATCTCGCCGGCCGGCACCACCATCCCGTGCGAATACATCCCGAGGACCGGCCCGAGCTCTCTCGACGTAATCGCCTTGGGCGCCATCGTTCCCTCCCGGCCGCGGCTTCACGGCCTGCGGCCGTGAGCGCAACTGCCCGTGTGGTTTGCGATCAGGCCAAGCGGACGTACTCGAAGTCCGCCGGCTGGCCGTTGATGCCGCGGGCCGGCGGGGCGATCCAGTTGGCGAACTTGCCGGGCTCGACCACCGGCACCATCAGGCTCTGGACGAAGGCGCGGTCCTCATCGGTCGGCAGCCAGTCGCGGTGCCGGGCGTCCCACTCGGCCTCGCTGATCACGCGGCCGTCGGGTGACACCTTCACCTCGGCGAAGCTGCCGATGGCGCGGTGGAAGCCCCGGTGCGGCAGGGTGAGCTCGACGTCGATGCCGTGACGCTTGATGGTCTCGTTCCAGCGGGTCACGCCGCGCTGGCAGTCGGCGACGTAGTCGTCGCGCAGCCGCTCGTTCAGCGAAACCAGCGCCGGCTCCTCCCGGCTCACGATCGCCTCCCCGTCCAGCTCCGCCACCGAATAGGTGGCGTCCTTGAGCCGGTGGTCGTCCTGCTTCTTCGTCTCCTCGAACCGGCCCTTGAGGCCCATGGTGTAGAAATTGGCCGCGTTGGTCGAGATTTCGGAGCCGAACAGATCGAGCGACACCGAGCAGTGGAAGTTGATGTACTTCTGGATGGTCGCCAGGTCGATCCCACCGTGCCGGCGCACGTCGTCGGTCTTGTGCTCGCGCATGAGCTCGCAGGTCCGCTGGACGATGCGTCCCACGCCCGTCTCGCCGACAAACATGTGGTGCGCCTCCTCCGTCAGCATGAAGCGGCAGGTGCGCGAGAGCGGATCGAAGCCGCTCTCCGCCAGGCTCGCCAGCTGGTACTTGCCGTCGCGGTCGGTGAAGAAGCAGAACATGTAGAACGACAGCCAGTCCGGCGTCGGCTCGTTGAACGCTCTCAAGATCCGGGGCTTGTCCGGGTCGCCCGAGCGGCGCTGCAGCAGCGCCTCGGACTCCTCGCGCCCGTCGCGCCCGAAGTAGGCGTCGAGCACGTAGACCATGGCCCAGAGGTGGCGGCCCTCCTCCACGTTGACCTGGAAGAGATTGCGCAGGTCGTAGAGCGAGGGGCAGGTCCGGCCCAAGTGGTGCTGCTGCTCCACCGAGGCGGGCTCGGTGTCGCCCTGGGTGACGATGAGCCGGCGCAACGTGCCGCGGTATTCGCCCGGCACGTCCTGCCAGGCGGGGCTGCCCTGATGGTCGCCGAAGGTGATCTGCCTGCCCGCCTCGGGCTCGGCGAGGAAGATGCCCCAGCGGTAGTCCGGCATCTTCACGTACCCGAACTTGGCCCAGCCCTGGGCGTCCACGCTGGTGGCGGTTCGAAGATAGACCTCCTTGGCCTGGAAGCCGTACGGGCCCATGTCCTTCCACCATTCGAGGAACTTGGGCTGCCAGTCCTCGAGGGCGCGCTGCAGCCGCGGGTTCTCGTGGAGGTTGACGTTGTTCGGGATCCGCTCGGTGTAGTCGATACCGGCCATCACACTCTCCTTCGGTCGAACTCGCTGCGCTCGCCTGTGCCGTAGACCTTGAGCGCCCCCTTCGGGCCCACCGCGTTCGGGCGCTGGAAGATCCAGTTCTGCCACGCCGACAGGCGGGCGAAGATCTTGCTCTCGAGGGTCTCCGGGCCCCCGAACCGAAGCGAGGCCTCCATGCCGGTCAGCGCGTCGGGCGAGAAGGAGGCGCGCTCCTCGATGGCGATGCGGACCTCGTCCTCCCAGTCGATGTCGTCGGGCGCGAAGGTCACGAGCCCGGCCTCGGCGGCCGCCCGGGCGTCTAGATCCTCGCCGATGCGCCGCTTGAGGTCGTCCACGCGCCCCGGCTCGTCGAGAAACCGGCTCGCGAGGCGCGTCAGCCCGTTGACCATGGGATACGGGCCGAAATTCGTCCCGGTGAGCCGCACGGCGGGCGCCGGCCGCGGATCCCCCTGCCGGGCGCCGTCCAGCATGTAGGAGCGGTCCGCCGCCAGCGCCAGCTCCAGCAGGGTCCCGGCAAAGCACGAGCCGGGCTCGATGAGGGCGAAGATGGAGCGCGAGGACACGTCGAGCCGCTTGAGCGTGCGCTTGAGGTACAGACGGATCTCACGGACCAGCCAATCGGCGTCGTGCTCGAGCAGGAGGCGGTCGTAGACCTCGACCAGCTCGGCGCTGCCCGCGGTCTTGAACGCCCAGAGACCGATCTCCTCCTCGTTCGTGCGCAGGTGGAGGATCAGGTCGTCGAGCTCCCGCGCCAGGGCCAGCGGCCAGACACCGCAGCCCAGCGCGTGGAGGGCCTTGAGGTCGCCCGGCGGCGCCTGGGTCGGCGCGCTGACCGTGATCGCGGCGATCCCGTTCTTGCGGTCGATCTCGCAGGCGACGTGGCCGTAGCCGATCCGGTCGCGGTCGATGGCGCGGGCCAGGGGCGTGAGAGTGATGCCCCGCGCGTTCTTCGGTCGATCGGTGCGCGCCGCGAACTCCGCCGCCCGCCGCTTGACCGTCTCCTCCAGTGTGGACCGCGACACGACCTCGTCCACCAGCCGCCACTCGACCGCCCGCTGCCCCTTGATGCCTTCTTCGAGGGTGGAGAAGAAATCGGCGCGGTCGCGGCGCACGTGGCGCTTGTCGACGAGGCGCGTGAGCCCGCCGGTGCCCGGCAGGACCGCGAGCAGGGGCACCTCCGGCAGGGCCACCGACGTGTTGCCGTCGTCGGCCATGATGATGTGGTCGGTGGCCAGCGCGAGCTCGTAGCCGCCGCCCGCGCAGGGCCCGTTGACGGCGGTGAGATAAACCTGGCGCGAGTGGGCCGTGGCGTCCTCGATGGCGTTGCGGGTCTCGTTGGTGAACTTGCAGAAGTTCACCTTCCAGCCGTGCGAGGACTGGTTGAGCATGCGGATATTGGCGCCGGCGCAGAAGACCCGCTCTTTCCCCGACGTCAGCACCACCGCGCCCACTTCCGGGTGCTCGAAGCGCAGCCGCTGGATGACGTCGTAGAGCTCGATGTCCACGCCGAGGTCGTAGGAGTTGAGCTTGAGCTCATAGCCCGGGCGCAGCCCTCCGTCCTCTTTGACGTCCATGGCCAGGGTGGCCACCGGCCCGTCGATGCTGAGCTTCCAGTGCTTGTACCTGGAGGGATCGGTCCGGAAGTCCACGCTCGCCTGGTCGCGCTCAGCCATGGGGTCCTTACCCGAGAATCACCCAGAGCGCCTTGGCGGTCTTGGCGCCCACGTTTTCCCAGCCGTGCGGGGTGCCGGCGTCGAGATAGGCGCTGTCCCCCGCCTCGAGGAGATGGGTGTCGCCGTTGTAGTGGAGAGCGACCTTGCCCTCGATCACGTAGAAGAGCTTCATCTGGCCGGGGCCCAGGATCACCTTGTCGGTCTTGACGCCCTTGCCGCGGGGCCCCAGGCTCGACACCACCGCCCGGATCTTGCCCTGGAAGAGCCCCGCCCCCAGCACGTGCCACTTCTCCGAGGTGCCGTCGAAGGACACCACCGGGTAGTCGGTCCTACGGGAGACGTGGAGCCGGCCGTTGGGCGTCGACTCGAACAGCGAGGCGATGGACACCCCGAGCGCCCCCGCCAGCTTCCCCACCGTATGGAGCGAGGGCGTGAGCCGCCCCGACTCGATCTGGGAGAGCATGCTCGCGGTCAGGCCCGCCTTCTCGGCGAGCTGCCGCTGCTGGAGCTGGCGCTCGGCGCGCAGGGCCTTGATCCGCTGGCCGAGCGCCGTCACGGCCGAGGCTCTTCATCCTCAACATGCCCTTCGGCATGTTGACCGTGGGCGAGAAGGTCGGGACGACCCGTAGGGTCCATCTGTACCGGCAGGCCGGCGAGGCTCCGCAGGGCGCGCGCCACGAACACCCGCGTCATCTTCTTGCGGTACGGATGCGTGAGATCAGTGTTGTCGAGCGGCTTCGACGGCTTGGCCGCGGCGTCGGCGACGCGGTCGATGAGCTCGGCACTGAGCCGCTGGCCAATCAGAAGCCGGCCCGCCTCCGTCGCCTCCCGGGGGAGCGACGCCACGGCGCCAAGCACGATGCGCGCCTGGCGCACCGTCTGGCCGTCCATCGCGAGCGCCACCGCAACTCCCAGGATCGGGAAATCGAAGGCGCCGCGGCGGCGCAGCTTGAGATAGGCCGAGCGCTGTCCATCGGCGGCGGGGACCACGATCTCGGTCAGGATCTCGCCCGGCTGCTTGCTCAGGTACTCGATGCCGTCGTCCCGGTAGAGCGTGGAGATCGGAATCACCCGCTCGCCGGCCGGACCCGTCAGGCGAACCGATGCGCCGAGACTCCACAACACGGGCGCCGTGTCAGAGGAGGACACGGCCCAGCAGCGCGGGCTGCCCGGCGCCACCAGGCAGATCTCGCCGTCCTTCTTCATGCAGAAGTTGACGGCCTTCCGCCACTGGTAGGACTGGTTGTAGTAGTTGCAGCGCGTGTCCACGCAGACATTGCCGCCGAGCGTGCCCATATTGCGGAGCTGGGGCGTGGAAACCACGCCCGCCGCTGTGGCGAGCGCCGGGTAGCGCCGGGCCACCTCGGGATGCCGGGAGACGGCGGTGAGCGTCGTGCCGCCCCCGATCGTGAGCCCGTCCTTGGCGCTGCCCCGGACACCGGCCATCTCCTTGATGCTCCGGAGACCCACCAGGACCTTGGGCTCGAATTGGCGCCGCTTCATGTTCGGGTAGAGGTCGGTGCCCCCGGCGACCAGCATGGCGTCGGTGCCGTGGTCGGCCATCAGCTTGGCCGCGTCGGCCACCGAGACCGGCGCCAGATAGGTGAAGGGCGGCAGGCGCATCATGACGCGAACGGCCTCTCCGCGATCGCGGCGGCGGGCTCGCCGAACGCCGATTCGACCAGCTTGGGCTCGGGGAAGGTGAAGAGCGGCAGCTTCTCCGGCCCCACCCGCGCGGGCTTGCGCTGCTTCCTGAGCTCGAGCCCCTTCAGCACCTTCTCGGGCGAGATCGGGACCTCGTCCACGCGGACCCCGACGGCGTTGTAGACGGCGTTGGCCACCGCCGGGATCAGCGGCAGGAGCGGCCCCTGCCCGGCCTCCTTGGCGCCGAAGGGGCCCTCGGGGTCGTTGGTCTCGACCAGGATCGTGTGGATCTCCGGGGTCTCCAGCGTGGTCGGGCTCTTGTACTCGAGCATGGACGGGATCTTGTGGACGCCCTTGCGGAACACCTGCTCCTCCATCAGGGCCTCGCCCAGCCCCATGTAGACCGAGCCCTCCACCTGCCCTTCGACGAGCAGCGGGTTGAGCGCCCGGCCGACGTCGTGGGCGATCCACACCTCGGTGGGACGGACCTCGCCGGTCTCCGTGTCCACGTCCACCTCGACCACGCAGGCCGAGTAGGAGTAGCAGGGCGAGGGCCCCACGCCGCCGCCCTTGAACTTGCCGGCGCGCTTGGGCGGCGCGTAGGAGCCGGGGAAGGCGAGCACGCCGAACTTGCTCTCGGCGAGCACCACGGCCTGGGCGAAGGCCACGCCGCGGTCGGGATCGCCGTCCACGAAGACGCGGCGGTCCCGGGCCACCAGCTTATCGGGCGTCACCTCGAGCTTCTCGGCCACGGCCTCGACGAGCCGCGCCTTGAGCCGCTCGGCGGCCTGGATCGCGGCGTTGCCGGCCATGAGCGTGACGCGTGAGGAGTACGAGCCCAGGTCGACCGGCGTCAGGTCGGTGTCGGCGGGATGGACCCGGATGTCCTTGGGCTCGATGCCGAGCACCTCGGCCACGATATAGGCGAGCACGGAGTCCGAGCCCTGGCCGATGTCCGTGGCGCCGCAGAGGACGGCCACCAGGCCGCTGCGGTCGGCGCGGATGACGACACCCGAGTGGGGCATGTCGTTCCAATAGATCGCCAGCCCGGCGCCGGTGAGATACGCCGAGCACGCCAGACCGATCCCCTTGCCGCGCGGGAGCTTGCCGAACTTCTGCCGCCAGCCGGACGCCTCGACGGCCCGGTCGATGCACTCCCCCAGGCCCGTAGTCGTCACGGTGAGGTGATTGGCCGTCTTGGTGAAGGGCTCGGCCAGATTGTTCCGCCGCATCTCGGCCGGGTCGAGGCCGAGCTGCTCGGCCGCCTTGTCGATCTGGCACTCCACGGCGAAGCGCGGCTGGGGCGTGCCGTGGCCGCGCTTGGGCCCGCAGGGCGGCTTGTTGGTGAAGATCCGGGCGCCCTCGAACTTGTAGACGGGGATCTTGTAGGTCACGGTCTGGAGCACGCCCGTATAGAAGGTCGAGGCCACGCCGTACGACCCGTAGGCGCCGCCGTCCAGCCAGGAGCGGAAGTGCATGCCGGTGATGGAGCCGTCCTTCTTGAACCCGGTCTTGACCCACATGAGCACCGGGTGCCGGCCGCGGTGCACGTAGAACACTTCTTCGCGGGTCAAGGTGATCTTCACCGGCCGACCCGTGAGCTGGGACAGCTTGCAGGCGGCGATCTCGTGGGCGAAGGGGTCGAGCTTGCCGCCGAAGCCTCCACCCACCGGCGCGGCGACCACTCGGATATGGGGCTGGGGCATGTCGAGGATCTTGGCCAGCAGCCGGTGCACGTAGTGGGGCGTCTGGGTCGAGGACCAGAGCGTGAGCTTGCCGTCGGCGCTCCACTGCGCCACCGCCGAGTGCTGCTCCATCGGCAGATGGGTGTTGCCCTCGAAATAGAAGACGTCTTCGCGGACGAGATCCGCCTGCCGGAACGCCGACTCGACATCGCCGAACTGGAGGGACACGGCTTTGTGGACATTGGGGCCGTCGCCGTACTCGTGGATCCGGACTTCCGGATGGGCGAGCGAGTCCTCGATGGACATGAGCGGCCGGAGCGGCTCGTAGTCGACTTCGATGAGCTCGGTCGCCCGCTCGGCCGTCTCTTCATCCACGGCCGCCACCGCCGCCACCGCGTCCCCGACCATCCGCACCTTCTCGACGCAGAGCGCCTCCTCGTCCTGGGACACCGGCAGGATGCCGAACTTGATCCGCGGCAGGTCATGGCCCGTGATGACGGCGTAGACGCCGGGGAGCGCCTTGGCGCGGGCCGTGTCGATGCGCTTGATCAGGGCGTGAGGATGCGGGCTGCGGAGCAGCTTGCCGTGGGCCATCCGCGGCAGGACCATGTCGTCGGCATACTTGGTCTCGCCGACCACCTTGGCCCAGGCGTCGATCTTGGGCAAGTTCCGGCCGATGACGGAGAATTGCTTGCTCATGCCTTCGCCCCCTGCATGCGCAGGGCAGCCAGCTCGACGGCGTCGAGGATTTTCGTGTAGCCGGTGCAGCGGCAGAGGTTGCCGGCGAGGGCCACGCGGACCTCATCGCGGGTGGGCGCGGGGTTGGCCTCGAGCAGGGCCTCGGCGGTGAGGAGGATGCCGGGGGTGCAGTAGCCGCACTGGGCGGCGCCCAACTCGGCGAAGGCCTGTTGGAGGGGATGGAGCTGGCTCCCGTCGGCCATGCCCTCGACGGTCTTGATGTCGCGCCCCTGGCATTCGACGGGCAGGGCGAGACAGGAGAGGACGGGCTCGCCGTCGATGAGGACCGTGCAGGTGCCGCACTCGCCCAACTCGCAGCCGTGCTTGGTGCCGGTGAGGTTGAGGTCCTCGCGGAGCACCTCGAGCAGGGTCTTGTGGACGGGAACGATGAGCTCCCGGTCCTCGCCGTTGACCCTGAGCGTCAGGCGCGTTTTCACCCTGGTGGCCCCCCGTGCCGGCCGGGACTGGTTACGGATTCACGAAACTCCGGTTAAGTCATACTAAAGTCACCGGAGGCCTGTCAAGCGGCAAGTTGGCGCGGGCGAGGGCCGGGGTAAGATACGCGGGTGCCCCGGTCCAAGCTCATGTCCATGCGGGATGCCGTCGCCCGCTTCGTCCCCGACGGCGCCTCGGTCTGCCTGGGCACGGCGCTGGAGGCGCTGATCCCGTTCGCCGCCGGCCACGAGCTGATCCGCCAGCGCCGGCGCGAGCTGACCCTGATCGGACCCATCTCGGACATCCTCTTCGACCAGCTCATCGGCGCCGGGTGCGTCCGGCGGGTCATCGCCGCCTGGGTGGGCAATGTGAGCGCCGGGCTCGGCCACAACTACCGCCGGGCCGCGGAGCAGGGCATCCCCGGCCCCATCGAAGTCCAGGACCACTCCAACCTCACCGTGGCCTTCGCGCTCGAGGCAGCGGCCCTGGGCGTCCCCTATCTCCCGGCGCGCTCCCTCCTGGGGACCGATCTCCTGAAGTCCAACCCGACCTTCAAGCAGGCGGCCGATCCCTGGACCGGCGCCCCGCTGGTGCTGGTGCCGGCGCTCGCGCCCGACGTGGCCATCGTGCACGTCCAGCGGGCCGACGAGGACGGGCGTGCCCATGTCTGGGGCACGCTCGGCGTGACGCGCGAGGCCGCCTTCGCCGCCGCGCGCGTGATCATCGTGGCCGAGGAGATCTGGCCGCGCGCGCGCATCCTGAGCGACCCGGGGCTGGTGCTCACCGCCGAGCTCAAGGTGGCCGCCGTGGTCCACGAGCCCTACGGCGCCTTCCCCTCCCCCGTGCAGGGCTGCTACGGACGCCACCACGACTTCTATCATCGCTTCCACGCGGAAAGCAGGTCGGTGGACGGCATGCGCGACTGGCTCGACCAGTGGGTGTACGGCGTCGCCGACTGGACGGGCTTCCTCGCCCGGCTCGGGCCCGACGCGCTCGAGACCATCCGCATCCAGCGCCACCTGCCCTCCGAACCCGTCGACTACGGAGCGTGAGCCCCATGAAGATCACCGGCATCCAGGCGATCCCGCTGGCCATCCCCATGAAGCCCATGACGCCGCCGTCCACGTGGGCCGCGGGGACGCGCAAGCAGATCATCGTCCGCGTGCTCACCGACGCGGGGATCTCCGGCATCGGCGAAGCCTTCGCCTACGGCGCGCCGCTCGCCGTCTGCAACGTCATCGACGAGAGCCTGGCCCCGATGCTCGTGGGCCAGGACCCCCTCGGGATCGAGGCCCTGGTGGACCTCATGCACCGGGGCACCATGATCTACGGCCGGCGCGGGCTCGGCATGTTCGCGATCAGCGGGGTCGAGATCGCGCTCTGGGATCTCCTGGGCAAGGCGCGGAACGCCCCAGTCTACGAGCTGCTCGGAGGCGCGGTGCGCCCCCGGCTCCCGGTGTACGCGAGCCTGCTGCGCTACGACTCGCCCGAAGACGTGGCGCGGGCGTGCCGGCACTACGCGGCCCAGGGCTTCCGGATGCTCAAGCTCCACCAGACCGACGTGGAGTCGGTGAAGGCGGCCCGCGAGGCGGTGGGGCCGGCCGTCGAGCTCATGCTCGACACCAATTGCCCCTGGACGCCGGACGAGGCGATCGCCATGGCCCGGGCGCTGGCCCCCTACCGTCTCTTCTGGCTCGAGGAGCCCGTGTGGCCGCCGGAAGACTACACGGGGCTCGCCCGGGTGGCCGCCGCCACCGCCACCCCGATCGCGCTTGGGGAGAACGAGTCCACGGTCTTCGGATTCAGGGAGATCGTCGAGCGCCGGGCCGGCGACATCCTGCAGCCGAGCGTCACCAAGGTGGGCGGCATCTCCGAGTTCAAGAAGATCGCCGCGCTCGGCCAGGCCGCCAACTTGCCCATCGCGCCTCACGCGTTCTACTTCGGCCCCGGGCTGGCGGCGACCCTCCATGTGGCCGCGACCTTCGGCGGTGACATGCCCGTCGAGTTCCCGACGGGCGAGTACGAGACGCCGCTGCTCGCCCGGCCGATCACGGCGCGCGACGGCTGGGTCGAGGTGCCGCGCGGGCCGGGGCTCGGCGTCGAGGTCAATGAGGAGGCGATCCGGCGCTACCCGTACGCCGCCGCGAGCGCCCAGCCGTTCGTGCTGCATCGATGACGAGCTTCACCGACCGGGAGCTGATGGTCATCGCCGCCGGGCGGGAGATCCGGGACGGCGACGTGGTCTTCGTCGGCATGCGCCTGCCCCTCTTGGCTTTCGCCTTCGCCAAACGCACCCATGCGCCGGCGGCCATCGGTCTCTTCGAGAACGGCGTCGTCCGCGACCAGCCCGCGCCGGAGACCCTGATGACCATGAGCGACACCCCCAATATCCCCGGCGCCGTCTGGTGCACGGGCACGCTCAACATCATGGCGATGCTGCAGCAGGGGCTGGTGGACTTGGGCTTCATCGGTGGGGCCGAGATCGACCGGTACGGCAACCTGAACACGTCCTATATCGGCGACTGGCGGGCGCCAAAAGTCCGGCTGCCGGGCAGCGGCGGCGGCGCCGACATCGCCAGCCTCTCCAAGCGCTTCGTGGTCATCATGCCCCAGGAAAAGCATCGCTTCCGTGAGCGCGTGGACTACATCACCTCCCCCGGCTTCGGCGAGGGCGCGGGCTGGCGGGAACGCGTGGGGCTGGCCGGCGGCGGGCCCGCGGCGGTCATCACCACCCTGGGCGTGTTCGGCTTCGATGCCGCGAGCAAGGAGATGCTCCTCGCCTCCTACCATCCCGGGCAGAGCGTGGCCAGCGTCAAGGCCGCCACCGGGTGGCAGCTGCGCGTGGCGCCGGACGTGCGGGAGACCCCGACGCCGAGCGCGGCCGAGCTCGAGATCGTGCGCGCGTGCGACCCCGCCGGCTTCTGGACCCGCTGACCTGTGACCAGTCCCGCGCCCGAGCCCGCGCGGCTGAGATGGCTTATGTGGAGCATCCCCACCTTCCTCTTCTTCTTCGCCTTCGTCCAGCGCGTCGCGCCCGGCGTCATCGTCAAGGACATCATGCAGGCCTTCAACGTCGGCGGGGAGATCGTCGGTCTCCTCTCGGCCATGTACTTCTACGCCTACGCGGGCTTCATGATCCCGGCGGGGCTCCTCATCGACAGCTTCGGGGTGCGCCGGATCGTGGCGGCGGGCAGCGCCGTCATGGGACTCGGATCCCTCGCAATGGGCCTGGCCACCTCGCAGCCCGTCCTGTTCACCGGGCGCTTCCTGGTGGGCCTGGGCGCCACCGTCACCTTCATCGGGGCGCTGAAGATCGCCGCCAACTGGTTCCCCCCATCCCACTTCGCGACGCTCTCGGCGGTCACGGCCGCGGTGGGCGTCTTGGGCGCCCTGGCCGGCACCGTGCCGCTCGCCGGCCTCGTCGCCCTGACCGACTGGCGCGGCGCCTTCACCACGATGGCGGTGGTGACCTTGGTCGGCGCCTGCCTCTGCTTCCTGCTGGTCCGCGACCGCCCGGCCGGCGGCCCGGACGCCGCTGGGGAAGCCCCGAGCCTCGGCTCCGTGCTGGCGGGGATGGTCGAGGTGCTGAAGAACCGGCACACGTGGCCGCCGTTCCTCACGTTCTTCTTTCTCTACGCGGCCACCGGCAACCTGATGCTCTGGTCCGTCCCGTTTCTCCACGACATCTACGGCCTCAGCATCCCCAGGGCTGCGGGCTACGCCTCGCTCGCGTCCGGCGCCCTGCTCTTCTCGGCGCCGCTCACGGGCTACCTCTCGGACCGGGTCCTGCGCCGCCGAAAGCTGCCGTACACCGTGCTGGTCTCGTGCCTCTTCGCGCTCTGGGCCGTGCTGGCGCTGACGGCCGGCGGGCTGCCACTATGGGGCATCGCGCTCCTCTTCGTCGCCATGGGCTCGGTCGGCGGGGCCTTCGTGCTGACCTGGCCGCTGGGCCGGGAGGTCAATCCCCCGCATCTGGCGGGAACTGCCGTGGCCGTGGCGAATATGGGCGGGTTCCTCGGCGCAGCGCTCACCCAGAAGCAGGTCGGCAAGGTCCTCGACGCCGGCTGGACGGGGGCGATGGCCGAGGGCGCGCGCGTCTATCCCGCGGCGGCGTACGGCGGGGCCTTCAAGCTCTGCGCCCTGTTCGTCCTGGTCGCGGTGGGCATGAGCCTGCTGCTGCGCGAGACCCGCGGCCAGAACATCTACCACGAACTCCACCACGGCAAGGCCCACGCGCGCGGGCGACCCCCGCGCTCATAGGCGCCCCGCCGGGTTGACATTGGCGCCGAAGGGCCGTTCCATAGAGCCCTCTTTCTGCCGCAGATCAGGAGGCGCGGGGGCGTGGCGTACTTCACTACCAGCGACGGCGTGCGGATCTACTTCGAGGAGCACGGCCAGGGGCAGCCGGTGGCGCTCGCCTACGGCATCGGGGGCAATGCGGGTATGTGGCAGCCCAATGTCGCCGCGCTGGCGGCCCGGCACCGGCTGATCCTGTGGGAGCCGCGCGGCCATGCGCGCTCAGACAGCCCCGAGGACCCGGCCAAGGTCACCTTCGGCCACTGGGTGCGTGACCTCCACGATCTGCTCGGGCACCTCGGGATCGAGCGGGCCGTGGTGGGCGGGCTCTCCCTGGGCGGCGGCATCGCAACCCGCTTTACACTCACACACCCCGGGCGGGTCAGCGCCCTGATCGTCGTGGACTCCTCCTCGGCCGCCGGGCTGCCGCTCACGGTGGAGAACATCGTGATGCGGGCGCGCAGCATCGAGGTCACGCTCAAGGGCGGCATGGACGCCATGGCCGAGTTCGCCATCGCGTCGAATCCGAATGTCGCGGGCCGGCTCAGGCTCGACCCATCGGCGCGGCAGGAGATCTTCGACTACTACCGGATGCTCACCCCGATCGGATACGCCAACGCGCTGCGGGCGCTGCTCCAGATGGACTACATCACGGACCGGCTGGGCGAGATCGCGGTGCCCACCCTGCTCGTCTGCGGGGACGAGGACCCGTCCCTGGGCCCGATGCGCGAGATGGAGAAGCGGATCCCCGGCGCGCGCTTCGTGCTGCTCTCGCCGGCCGGACACTTCGCCAACCGCGACCAGCCCGAAGCCTTCGACCGCGCCGCGCTGGAATTCCTTGGCACGCTCGGCCGGTAGCCGCGCCGGCTCGCTCGTCGCGACGCTGGCGGCCCTCGCGCCCCGCTTCTCCCCCGAGGACCGCCGGGAGAAGCTGCGCCTTCTTCAAGAATTGGCGGGCTGCCCGGTCCGGGCGACGGCGTTGCTCGCCCGCTTGCACGAGACGCTCTGCTTCCTCCAGGCATATCCGGACGATGCCGAGGTGCTGGCCCGGGCGGACCGCGCCCTCGACGCCTTTCCTGCCCGGCTCGCGCGGCTCGGCACCCGCGCGCGGAAGCGGCTCTACGATTCGGGGATCGTCGGCACCACCCTCGACTACCCCTTCGGCCTGCCCATGACCCGCTGGCTCGTGTCCAGCTTCCCGGCCGAGGTGGACGTCGCGTGGAGCCGGTATACGGAAGAAGAGCGGCTCGAGGAGGCGCTCTCGACTCTCGTGGAGAGGACCGAGGACGATGCCCTCACCGAAGGGGGGCTCGGCTGGCGGGCGTGGCTCGGGGCGGCCAGGGGCGGGCGCCCGGTCACCGGGCTCCAAGTCCTGTTGGAGCTGTTCGACGGCGCCCCATTCCCCGAGGCGGCGCGGGACTGGATGTTCGAGAGCCTGGGCTTGCCTATCCAATGGCGGCCGGCCACGCTGGCGGGCTCGCGGACCGGGGCCAGGCTGCCGTGGGCGCGGCCGTTCTTCCACGCCGACGGCCTCAAGCGGTCGGGGCTCGACTTCATCCGGGAGGTCGATCAGCCGCTGCCCTCGCTGAGGCGGGCGCCGCCGCAGCAGGCCCTGACCCTCATCGACGCCGCCCGGCTCGCCGTGGCGACGCGGCAGCGGGAGCTGCACTGCTTTTCGTATCCCAACCCCGACGACGTGCTCGTGGCCGATGTGGACCGCGGGCTCCGGATCGCGCTGTTCGGGCTCCACCCGGAATACCGTCTCCCGCTCGAGGGCTACTACGCCTTCCTCGTCTTGAAGAACGGCGTGCCCATGGGGTACGGCGGCGCCTGGGGGCTCTTCGGCACGCTCGAGCTCGGATTCAACATCTTCGAATCGTTCCGGCAGGGGGAATCGGCCTTCATCCTGAGCCAGGTCCTGCGCGCCTACCGCCACGTCACGGGGATGCGCGCGTTTTCGGTCGATCCGTATCAGCTCGGCCACGACAACACCGAGGCGCTGCGCTCGGGGGCCTTTTATTTCTACTACCGGCATGGCTTCCGGCCGCGCGACCCCGAGGCCCTCGCGCTGGCCGCGGCCGAGCAGGACAAGTCCGCCCGGACGCCGGGCTACCGTTCGCCGCTCCCGGTGCTGACGCGGCTCTCACGGCACCATGTCTACCTCATCCTGCCCGGCGGCGACCCCGCGCCGGAGAAGCGGGTGCGGCCCAGCCAGGTGGCGGCGCTCGTCACGCGGCAGATCACGCTCGACTTCGGCGGTGACCGCGGGGCGGCCGTGCGCGCCTGCTCCACCCGGGTGGCGCGGGCGCTGGGCATCCGGCTGCGTGCGCTCAAGCCGCGCGAGGAGCGGCGGGCATTCGAGCGCTTCTCCCTGGTCGCGGCGCTGATTCCCGACCTTGAGCGCTGGCCCGACGGGGCTCGCCGCGGGCTGACCCGGCTCCTCCGGGCCAAGGGTGGGCGGAGCGAGGCGGCCTACTTCCGGATGCTGGCCCGCAACCGGCGGTTTCGTGACAGCCTGGCCGCCCTGGTCGGGAATGTGAAACAATCGGGCCGATGACCCGCCGACCTCGCGCCGTGCTGGCCACCGCCGCCTGCGCCCACTTCATCCACGACGGCTTCTCGGACATCCTCTACGTGCTGCTCCCGATCTGGGCTTCGGAGTTCAGCCTGTCGTTCGCTCAGGTCGGGCTGCTCAAGACCGCCTACAGCGGGGGCATGGCGGCCTTCCAGATCCCGGCGGGGCTGATGGCCGAGCGCTGGGGTGAGGCCCGGCTTCTCGCGGGCGGCACTGCGGTGACCGCGGTGGGCTTCGTGCTGGCCGGCTGGGCCGGCGGTTTCGCCGCCCTGCTGGCCTGCCTGCTGCTGGGCGGGCTCGGCTCGGGCGTCCAGCATCCGCTGTCGTCCTCGCTCGTCTCCAAGGCGTACGACACGGGGCCGCGGCGGATGGCGCTCGGCACCTACAACTTCTCCGGAGACCTGGGCAAGATGGCGATCCCAGCCGCCGCCGCCGTCGCGCTGCCCTGGCTCGGCTGGCGGGGCGCGGTCGAGAGCTACGCGGCCATCGGCCTGTTCGGGGCGCTCGCGATCCTGATCGCGCTGACCCGCCTCGGGGCGGGCCGGGCGGCTGCGGCGGGCGACATCGGGGCGGCCCGCGGACCGTCCACCTCGGGTTGGGGGATCCGCGACGCGCGGGCCTACACGGCGCTCTCCGCCATCCACGTGATCGACAACTCGACCCGGACGGCGTTTCTCACCTTCCTGCCCTTCCTCTTGATCGCCAAGGGCTCGACCGTGCAGGCCGTGGGCTTCGCGCTGATGCTGGTCTTCGCGGGAGGCGCCACGGGCAAGTTCGCGTGCGGCGCGCTGGCGGAGCGGGTCGGCGTAATCCGGACGGTGGTCATCACCGAGGCCGCCACCGGCGTTGGCATCCTCCTCCTGCTGACCCTGCCGCTGGGCGCCTGCCTCGCCGCGCTGCCCGTGCTCGGGATCGCGCTCAACGGCACCTCGTCGGTCCTCTACGGGACGGTGGCCGATCTCGTCACCACCGACCGGCGCGCCCGGAGCTACGCGATCTTCTACACGATCGGCATCAGCGCCTCGGCGCTTTCGCCCTTCCTCTACGGCGTCCTGAGCGACTGGAGCAGCGTGCCCGTCACGCTCGCCGTGGTCGGCAGCGTGGTGTTCTTGACTCTGCCGTTCACGCTTCCGCTCCGCCAGCCTCTCGCCCGGGAACTGGCCTAGCGGGGCACCGACGGCACCGACACCCGTTCGCTGACGGGCACGCGTTCCGCTCCCTTCAGCCAGGTGAAGGACAGCCTCCCGTCGGGATCGAAGCGCAGCGCCTGAATCGCGTCACCGAGCCAGGCCCCGGACGCCCACGGCCGCTCGATGCGCGCGACCTCGCGCCCGGAAAAGATCTGCCGCACCACCAGCGCCCGGTCCTCGGCCGCCGCGAAGAGCAGTCGCCGCAGGTCCACGTCGAGCACCGACCGGCGCGGCTCCGAGAGCCGCCGCCGCTTCGCCTCGAAGAAGTAGCTGATGGAACACGCGCGGCCGCAACCGAACCGGATCTCGGCGAAGGTGGCGGCGCGCCAGATCACCTCGGGCTTGGGCAGCGCAGGCAGATCCGGAGGCGGCGTGAGCCAGGCCGGCGTCTGGGGATCGCCGTAGTAGTAGCCGACCCGGCAGTCGCGGTCGCTGCGGCAGTCGGACACGATCCCGGCGCTGGGGAGGGCCGAGCGGTAGAGGCAGTGGGAGGGCTGGGCGCCCCCGGGACCCGCGCAGTCGCCCGGGACGGGCGCGGCCGTCCCGGGGGCGCCGAGCAGGGCGAGGGCCGCCAGCGCCACGACGGGAAACGAAGCGGCGACCATACTCCGCGGGCTCTACCCGCCCGCGGCGAGGAGCTCGGTCATGCGGGTGAAAAACTGATCGAGCATCATCTGGGTCACGCCCCCCAGCATCCGCTGCCCGACGCTGGCGATGAGGCCGCCCACCTGGACATCGGCACTGTAGGCGACTCGCGTGCCCCCGTCCACGTCCGACAGCTCCATGGCGGCCTCGCCGCGGACAAAGCCGGGCCCGCCGCTGCCCTCCACCGCCATCCGGTAGCGATGCGGCGGCTCGAGGTCGGAGAGCCGCACCTTGCCCTCGAAGGTTCCTTTGATGGCGGCCACGCCCACTTTCAACACCGCCTTGAACTCGCCATCGCCCACGGCTTCCAGCGTCTCACAGCCCGGCAGGGCCTGGGCCAGCGTGCCGGGATCGAGGAACGCCTTCCAGACCCGCTCGCGCGGCGCGGGGATGTCTCTCGATCCCTCGATCTTCACGCAGCCCCGAGCGCGCGGACGGCGACGGCCATGCGGGCCAGCCCTTCCTTGATGGTGTCCAGGCCGGTCGCGTACGACAGGCGGATGTGGGCGTCGGAGCCGAAGTCCACGCCCGCCACCGTCGCGATGCGCGCCTCATCGAGCAGAAACCCGCAGACGTCGGCGGAGCCGCGCAGCACGCCGCTCTTCGCGCGCCCTCCGAAGAGGCCCGAGACGTTGGGGAAGGCGTAGAAGGCGCCCTTGGGCATCACGCACCTGACGCCCGGGATGGCGTTCAGGCCCTCGATGATGACGCGGCGGCGCCGGTCGAACTCTCCAGCCATCTTCGCCACCTCGTCCTGCGGGCCGGACAGCGCCTCAACGGCCGCCCACTGGGCAATGGAGGTGGGGTTGGAGGTCACCTGGCTCTGCACGTCGGTCATGGCCTTGATGACGGCCTTGGGACCGGCGGCGTAGCCGATGCGCCAGCCCGTCATGGCGTAGGCCTTGGAGCACGTGTTGACCACGATCGTGCGCGCCTTGATCTCGGGCCCGAGGGAGGCGATCGACACGTGGCGGCCCTCGTAGGTCAGCGCTTCGTAGCACTCGTCCGAGACTACCCAAAGATCCCGCTCGACGGCCAGCGTGGCGACCTCGCCGAGCGCCTGGCGGGAGAAGACCGCGCCGGTGGGATTGCCCGGGCTGTCGAGGATGATCACCTTCGTCCGGGGCGTGACGGCCCGGCGCAGCTCCGCCGGTTCCAGATCGAAGCCCGTGGACTCCGGGGTCGGGACGGCGACCGGCACGCCGCCCAGCAGCCGCACCTGCTCCGGATAGGACACCCAGTATGGGCTCGGGATCAGCACCTCGTCCCCCGGGTTCACGAGGGCCATGACGATGTTGAAGAGCGTGTGCTTGGCGCCGCACGAAACGGTCACTTCGTCCGGTGAGTAGTCGAGGCCGTTGTCGCGCTTGAACTTGTGGCACACGGCCGCGCGCAGCTCCGGAACGCCGCCGACCTCGGTGTACTTCGTCTCGCCGCGCTCCATGGCGCGGATGGCGGCGTCCGTGATGCGGCGGGGCGTGTCGAAGTCGGGCTCGCCCGCCCCGAACGAGATGACATTGATCCCCTGGGCGCGCATGGCCTTGGCCTTGGCCTGCATGGCGAGCGTGGGCGACGGGGCGAGCGTCTTCAGCCGATCGGCGAGCATGGGCGGCCTACTTTCTGGAGAACTTTCGGGCGAGCCGCTCCTCCACCAGCGGGGGGACCAAGCCCGCGACGGGAGCGCCCAGAGAAGCGACCTCCTTGATGAGGCGCGAGGAGATGTAGGTGTACTTCTCGTGAGGCATCATGAACACGGTTTCCACGGTGTGGCGGAGCTTGCGGTTCATGAGCGCCATCTGGAACTCGTACTCGAAGTCGGAGATCGCGCGGAGCCCGCGGACGATGCAGTCGGCCTGCTCGCGGTGGACCAGGTCGATCAGCAGCCCGTCGAAGGAGGTGATGCGCATCCGGCTCATGCCGGCCGTGCACTCGTCGATCATCTCGAGCCGCTCCTTGACCGTGAAGAGCGGCTCCTTCGACGGGTTGGCCACGACCGCGACGATCAGCTCGTCGAAGATCCGGAGGCTGCGCTCGATGAGATCCAGATGCCCGTTGTGCATCGGATCGAACATGCCGGGATACACCGCCCGCTTGCCCACGAATTCCTCCGCTCCATCGTCTCGGACGTGTCGAAAAAACCTCGCTCAGTCTACGCGGGGGCTCGAAAGAAAGTCAAGGTGGTCTCGCCGAATTTCCGCGTCTTCCACGCCGTGAGCACGCCCGGAGCGGCCGGCGGGGGCGCCTTCGTCGGGTGCTGGAGCACGACGACGGCGCCCGGCGCCAGGCAGCCCCCCGCCGCCACCCGCTCGAGCGCCGCCCCGGCGCGGGGGGAATCATACGGCGGGTCGAGGAACGCCACGGCGAAGCGCTCGCCGTGGGCCGCGAGGGCGTCCACCGCGCGCGCGGCGTCGTCACGGACGCCGCGCGCGCGGTCCGCCAGCCCGAGGCGCGTGATGTTGTCGCTCAGCGCCCGCAGGGCCGCCGCGTCCTGCTCGACGAACACGGCCGAGGGCGCGCCGCGGGACAGGCCTTCGATGCCGACGCCGCCGGCGCCGGCGAAGAGATCGAGGAACGGGCCCGCGGGGAGGTAGGGCATCAGGGTATCCAGGCAGGCGATGCGGACCTGGTCGGCCGTCGGGCGCGTGGCCCGCCCCTTGGGGGTGGTGAGCCGCTGCCCCTTGAGCGCCCCCGCCAGCACGCGCATCAGCCGCGCCCCCGGCGCCTCACGGCAGCGCCTCGTGCAGGCCTTCCCGCTTGCCGTCGATCTTCCACTCGTCGCCCTCCTGGAGGAGCGCGTACTCGTGGGTCCGGGTGAACGGCCGGCCGGCCTCACGCCCCGTCACGCGCACGACGAGGACGACCCGCGCCGGGCTCTTCCGAACACGCAGCAGGTTGAAGGCCTCGTAACCGACGGCCTCGTTGTCCTTGATCGCGGCGTAGTCGGCGGCGCGGCCACGACCCTGGGCGTCCCAGGCCTGGGTGACGTTCCGGGACAGCAGGGCGAAGCAGGGCTCGAACCGGCGCGCCTTCTCGCATTCGGCGTAGCGCTTCCAGACTCGGACGGCGCGCGAGACCTCGGCCTGACTCGGCACGTCGTGGGCCGCGATCGGGGCCGGCCCCGCCAGAACGGCCAGCGCCGCCGCACATCCCGCGATGACCGCAGCCGGGCGGCCCATCAGCCCACGCTCGCCATCGCGAGCTTGCCCCGCCAGCGCGCCAGGAGCGCGGCCCTCAGGGCACGGTGCTCGGGGTTGACCAGGCTGGGATCGCCCTGGACCAGGACCACCGCGTCCTGACGAGCCTCCTCGAGCAGCGGCGCGTCGCGCAGCAGATCGGCCACGCGGAACTCGGGCAGCCCCGACTGGCGGGTGCCGAAGAAATCGCCCGGACCGCGCAGCTCGAGGTCGGTCTCGGCGATGCGAAAGCCATCATTGGTCTCCTCCATGGCGGCGATTCGGCGCTTGGCGTCCTCCGATGACGCGGCGGTCAGGAGAATGCAGTAGCTCTTCCAGGGACCGCGGCCGACCCGGCCACGCAGCTGGTGCAGCTGGGAGAGGCCGAAGCGCTCGGCGTGCTCGATCAGCATCACTGAGGCGTTGGGGATGTCGATGCCCACCTCGATCACCGTGGTGGAGACCAGGAGATGGATCGCCCCCTCCTTGAACTCGCGCATGGTCCGCTCTTTGTCGGCGAAGGCCATGCGCCCGTGGAGCAGGCCGACCCGCAGGTCCGGAAAGACCTCGCGCTGGAGACGCTGGGCCATTTCGGTGGCGGCGCGCAGGTCGGACGCCTCGGACTCCTCCACCAGCGGGCAAACAACGTATACCTGCCGTCCGGCGGCGACCTGCTCGCGCAGGAAGGCGTAGATCCCGCGCCGGGCGGGCTCGGTCCGCGCCTTGGTGAGGACGGGCTTCCGGCCCGGGGGCAGCTCGTCGAGCACCGAAACGTCGAGGTCCCCGTAGAGGGTCAGGGCCAGCGTGCGCGGGATGGGCGTGGCCGTCATCACGAGGACGTCCGGGCTCTCGCCCTTGCCGCGCAGCGTGGCGCGCTGGGCCACGCCAAAGCGGTGTTGCTCGTCGACGACCGCGAGCCCCAGCCGGCGGAAGCCCACGCCCTCCTGGACGAGCGCGTGGGTGCCGACCACGCAGGCGATCTCGCCGCCCGCGACGCCCGCCAGGAGGCCGGCCCGGAGCTTCCCTTTCGTATTGTTGGTCAGGAGGGCCACCGGGACGCCCAGCGGGACCAGCAGCCCGGTCAGGGTCATGAAGTGCTGCTCGGCGAGGATCTCGGTCGGCGCCATCATGACCGCCTGGTAGCCCGCTTCGATCGCCGCCAGCATGGCGAGGGCGGCGACCACGGTCTTACCGGATCCCACGTCGCCCTGGAGCAGCCGGTTCATCGGGTAGGGCTCGGCCATGTCCGTGCGGATCTCCCGCCAGACGCGCTCCTGGGCGCGCGTCAGCGTGTAGGGCAGGGAGCCCAGCAGCCGCCGCCACAGCTCGCCCGGCGGGTTCATGGCCAGGCCGCGCTGCCGGCCTTCCCGATGGCGGCGGATGGCGAGCCCGAGCTGGAGCAGGAAGAAGTCGTCGTACGCCAGGCGGCGGTGGGCCGTCGCCTGCTCGGCTTCGGTTTGGGGGAAGTGCCCCGCCTTGAGCGCGGCGCGCAGCGGGGCCAACCGCCGGCGCACGCGGAGACCCTCCGGGAGCGGCTCCTCGACGAGGTCGGCGTAGCCGTCCACGAGTCGCTTCATCAGACCGCGCATCGGCCGGGCGGTGAGCCCCTGGGTCAGGCGGTAGACCGGCACGAGCCGGCCGGTGTGGAGCGTCTCGTCGTCCGCCTCCTCGACGATCTCGTAGTCCTTCACGTGCAGCTCGAGCGCGCCGGAGTGCCGGTAGGGCGCCTGGACCTTGCCGTGGACGATCAGGCGCTGCCCGCGCTTGAACACCCGCTCCAGATACGGCTGGTTGAACCACACCCCATTGAGGTAGCCGGTCGAATCGCGGAGGGTGAGCCGCAGCGGGACGCCGCGGCGCCCGCGCGGCGGGGGGCTGATGCCGGCAACCGTCCCCGTCGTGGTCACCAGATCGCCGACCCTGAGATCCCGGAAGGGGGTGAGCCGGCTGCGGTCCTCGTGGCGCGCGGGCAGGAAGAAGAGCGCGTCCTCCACGGTCTCCAGGCCGAGCTTGGCCAGGAGCTTGGCCCGCTGGGGGCCGATGCCTTTGATGTACTGCAGGGGCGCCGCGAGCCCTTGCGGGGACTCGGCGGTGGAGCGCCCGGCGCCGGCGGCGCGGGGTTTAGCGGGTGGCAACGGTTGCCTCATCGCACCCATCATGCTATAAAAGGAGGCCGCTTCCGGCAAACCACGTCACCTCCCAGGGAGTCAGCATGGCTCAGCGTTGCGACATCTGCGGCAAGGGTCCGGCCGTCGGTCACAAGATCAGCCACGCCCACAATGTGACCAAGCGGCGCTGGCTGCCCAACCTGGTAAACATGCGGGCCAAGGTCGGGAGCGCGGTCAAACGGCTCCGCGTCTGCACGCGCTGCCTCAAAGCCGGAAAGGTCACCAAGGTCGTCTAGACGCGGCGGCGGGGGGCGTCGCCGCCCCCCGCGCCGGATGGATAGAATGAGTCCCGGTGGGAGGCCGCCACCCCCCACCGCACGACAGTAGCGTTACCTCTTCTTCTTTTTCTTGGTCGCCTTCTTCTTCGCCATGAGTTCGTCACCTCCTTTCGTCCGCATATCTCAATGAAGTCCCGGGCCGCGCTCGCGCGGCCTGGGACGGCTTGGCTACCGGCGCTTGCCCTTCTTCGTCGCCTTCCGCCTCTTGCCGCCCTTCTTCGCGGCCTTCTTTCTCTTCGCCATGGTTGGCTTTCACCCCCCTTCGTCAACCTGGGGTTAGTACCCCATCGCTTCGCGGCGGAGGTGAGCGGCCTGCTCCCGCCCCCGGCGCTCGTAGTGGTAGAGGTCGGCATACAGCTGCGGCAGGCAGACCACCGGCAGGCCGCCCTTGGCCATCGGCGCGTAGAACACGCCGGAGTCATAGGGCGTCAGCAGGTGCACGTTGCCCTCCCCTTCACCGGGCCGCAGTCCCAGCGCTCGGGCGATGGGCTCCGGGCTGCCCTCCACGTAGCAGTGAATGGCCGGAAAGCGGACGTTCGGCGCCACCAGGGCTGCCCCGGCGTGCAGGGTGAAGGCGTAGCGGCGGCCTTCGGAGTGCACCACCCGCGCGACGTCGCCCACGAGTTTCCGCGTGACACGCTCGGGCGAGAAATATGTCTCGCCGGGGTTGACCCGGTACGAGTAGGACTCCACCCACCCGTCGAGCAGATCCCCCGCCCGTGTCAGCTGGATCCGCTGGTGGTCGCCGCGCTCGAGCCAGGACAGCTCCTCCAGGCGCTTGACCACGTTGTGGGCGTGGCCGAGGCTCACCTCGGCGGCCTTGGCGAGCTCCTCGAGGCGCCAGGCGTGCTGGGGATCGACCAGGAGCACACGGACGACGCGGGTGGCCCGGGGCGCGAACAAGGACTTGAGCGGCCGGGTGGAAGGCCGAAGGTTGGGCTTGCCTTCCTTTTCGATCAGGACGTTTTCGAACGCCAGAAAGCAGTTGCCCGACAGATCCAGGTAGCCCAACCCGCTCCGCTTGAGCAGGGACGCGCTCTGAGGGCTGATGTAAGGGGATACCGCAACCGGGTAGGTGTCGGGCAGCTCCCGACGAATCTCCCCCAGGCGGGTAACCGTCTCCCGAATCTGGCGCGGCTGGCCAAGGGAAGTGATGCCCACGGCCAGGCTGTGCTCGCCGGTGGCCATCTTGAATCTCACAAGCAGATCGATGACTTGTGCCCCCACTCGGTGATCAGGCAGCTCCTCCCAGCCGCTCGCTTTGGAAAAGAGCTCGCGCAGCTTTTGAGCCGCCAACCGCCTGAGATCGTCTGTCTTAGCCATGGTTTCACTTGTTCCATGTTTTTCAGCGTATGCTGAAACATACGAGATAAGTGAAACTGATGTCAAGAAAAAAACTTACGGTCGGACCCGGGGAGCACCTAGAACAGCGGCAGGGTGTGCTACGAGGGACTGGGGACTAGCGGTCTCCCTCTTCGATGCCTTCCATGGTGTCGTCGTCCAGGCCGAAATAGTGGCCCACCTCGTGGGTCACGACCTCGCGGACGAGCTCCGCCATCTCTGAGCGGTCGGCGCAGTCCTCTTCGATGGGCCCCTGGTAGATGTGGATCGTGTCGGGGAGCACGTTGCCGTAGGACGAATCGCGGCGGGTCAGGTCCACGCCCCGGTAGAGGCCGTAGAGCGTGTCCGGGGGCTCGATCTCCATCTCGCGCAGAGTCTCCTCGTCCGCCCAGTCCTCGACCACGACGACGATATTGGCCAGTTTTTCCCGGAACGGGCGCGGCAGCTTCTTGAGGGCGGATTCAACCAGGGCTTCGAATTCGGCTCGCGTCATGCTGCTTCGCGGGCGGCGCTACAGGCCGCGAACGCGTTCGACGTTGATGACGTCCTTGACCTCGCGGATGGCCTGCATGATCTCCTGCAGCTGCTTGAGATCCTCCACTTCCACCACGAAGCGGTTGAGCCCCTTGCGGTCCTCCGTCACGGTGACCTCGGCCTTGGTGATGTTCCCCTGCAGCGAGGAGATGGCGCCGGTGATCTCGGAGAGGAGACCGGGGCGGTCGGCTCCGATGTAGACGGCGATCCGGACCGGGCGCTTGGCCGGCTCCCCGCCCTCCCACTCGACCGCCACCAGCCGCTCCTTGTCCAGCACGTTCTTGACGACGGTGAGGCAGTCCCGGGCATGGACCGTGAGCCCGCGGCCGCGGGTGATGAAGCCGACAATGCCGTCGCCCGGCACCGGGGAGCAGCACTTTCCGAAGCGGACGAGCAGGTCCTCGACGCCGCTGATCCGGACCGCCCCCTCGCTCTTGCGCGTGGCCTTCTGCGTCTTCGGCTCGATCGGTTCGATGTCGTGGACGGCCGCGGGCGCCAGCTTTCCCAGCATTTGCTGGACCGAGGTCTTGCCGTAGCCCACCGAAGCCAGCAGATCGTCGGCCGAGGGGAAGCCCAGCTCCACGAGCAGTTTCTTCAGCTCCTCGGAAGCCAGCAGCGTGGCCGGCGAGAGGCGATACTTCTTCGCCTCGCGCTCGAAGAGCTCGCGTCCCAGCGCCAGCGAGCGGGCGCGCTCTTCCACCTTGAGCCACTGGTTGATCTTGGCCCGCGACCGGGTGCCCTTGACGATCTTGAGCCAGTCCCGGCTCGGATGCTGGGTCGGCGAGGTGACGACCTCGACGATATCCCCCTGCCTCAGGGTATAGCGGAGCGGCACGAGCTTGCCGTTCACCTTCGCGCCGACGCAGTGGTGCCCCACGTCGGTATGCACCGCGTAGGCGAAATCGATCGGGGTCGCGCCCTCCGGGAGCGCTTTGACATCCCCCTTCGGGGTGAAGACGTAAACCTCATCCGGGAAAAGGTCCAGTCGGACCGTGTCGAGGAACTCCTTTGGGTCGCCGGTGTCGTTCTGCGACTCCAGCAGCTGGCGCAGCCAGGCGAAGGCGTCGTCGAATTTGTCCCGCTCGCTCTTCTTCTCTTTGTAGAGCCAGTGGGCCGCGATGCCCTCCTCCGCGATGCGGTGCATCTCCCAGGTGCGGATCTGGATCTCCACCGGGTCGCCCTTGGGCCCGATGACCGTCGTGTGCAGCGACTGGTACATGTTGACCTTGGGCATGGCGATGAAGTCTTTGAAGCGGCCAGGGACGGGCTTCCAGAGGGAATGGATGACGCCCAGGGCGCCGTAGCAGTCGCGCACCGTGTTGGTCAGCACGCGCACCGCGGTGAGGTCGTAGATCTCGTCGAACTCGCGCCCGCCCTCGTGCATCTTCTTCCAGATCGAGTAGAAGTGCTTGGGCCGGCCGCCGATCTTGGACTCGATCCCGACCTCGCTCAGCTTCTCCTGAAGGATGACGATGAGCTGGTTGATCTCGGCCTCGCGCTCGAGCCGGCGCTTGGCCACCCGCCGCATCAGGTCGGCGTAGTCTTCGGAATGGAGCACCCGCAGCGCCAGGTCCTCGAGCTCGGCCTTGACCTTGGCCATGCCGAGCCGGTGGGCCAGCGGGGCGTAGATGTCCAGGGTCTCCTGGGCGATTTTCCGGGCCTTCTCCGGCGGCAGGTAGTCGAGCGTGCGCATGTTGTGCAGCCGGTCGGCCAGCTTGATCATCAGCACGCGGAGGTCGCGCGCCATGGCCACCAGCATCTTGCGGAAATTCTCGGCCTGGCGCTCCTCCCGGGAGGAGAAGGCCAGTTTGCCGATCTTGGTGACCCCGTCGACCAGCTCGGCGATTTCGGGGCCGAACTCCCGCTGGAGCTCGGCCTTGGTGGTCTCGGTATCCTCGAGGACGTCGTGGAGCAGGCCCGCCGTGACCGTGATCACGTCCATCTTGAAGTTCACGAGCAGGCCAGCCACTTCGAGGGGGTGGGAGAGGTAGGGCTCGCCGGAGGCGCGCTGCTGGCCGTGATGGGACAATTCCGAGAACCGATAGGCGCGCTGGAGCAGGTCCAGGTCCGCCCCCGGTTGGTACTTCGGGATCTCCTCGATCAGGGTCTCGAGCTGGGTCAACCGCGCCCTCCTCAGGTTGACCAGCTATTTTGCCACCGAACCTAGCGTTTTGCTAGGTGTTTTTCGCCCGGCCTCTAGGCCTTGGCCGGCACCTTGCTCGGAGTCCCCGTCGGGCCGCGGCTCCAGGACTCCCAGTCCATGACCAGAGAGGCGGCGGCCACTGAGGAGTAGGTGCCCGTGACCACGCCTACGACCAGGGCGAAGGCGAAGTCCACGAGGACCTCGCCGCCGAACAGGAACAGCACGAGGGCCGAGATGAAGGTGGTGAACGAGGTCAGGATGGTCCGGGAAAGGGTCTGGTTGATGGCCCCGTTGACCAGCTCGGCCAGGCCCTGCCCCTTCTTGCGCAGGCCCTTGCCGCGGCTCTCCCGGATCCGGTCGAAGACCACGATGGTGTCGTTGATCGAGTAGCCCACGATGGTCAGCAGCGCCGCCAGCACGGGCAGGGACATCTCCCGGTTGCTCACCGAAATCGCGCCCAGGGTGACGAGCACGTCGTGGGCCAGGGCCACGATCGAGATAACGCCGCCGCGGAAGTCGAAGCGGATGGCGACATAGATCAGGATGCCGGCCATCCCGGCCAGCACCGCGTAGAGGGCCTGCAGCTGGAGATCGCGGCCGACCTGGGGCCCGACGAATTCAACGCGGCGCATCTCGACCTTGGCCCGGGCCACCTGTTCCAGCGCCCCCTGGACCCGCTTGCTCAGCTCCTCGGCCTTGCCCTCGCTCTGGGGCAGGCGGATCAGGTACTCGCGGTTGTCGCCGAACTGCTGGATGACCGAGCTGCCCAGTTTGATCTCGTCGAGCCCCCGGCGGACCTCGTCCACCGAGGCGGGCTTGTCGTACCGCACCTGGATCAAGGCGCCGCCGGTGAAGTCGATGCCGTAGTTCAGCCCGCCGTGCAGCACGATGGACACCAGCCCCAGCGCCACCAGGGTCAGGGAGGCGCCGTAGAACCACCGGCGCTTGCCCACGAAGTCGTAGTTCGCGTTGACGAAGATCTGAAGCATGGCGGGGTCTAGATGGAGATGGACTCGACGCGCCGCGGCCCCATGTAGATGAGGTCGAAGACGAGCCGGGTGAAGAAGACCGCGGTGAACAGGCTGGCCAGGATGCCGATGGCGAGGGACACGGCGAAGCCCTTCACCGGCCCGGTGCCGAACTGATAGAGGATGGTGGCCGACACCAGCACGGTGACGTGAGTGTCGATGACGGTGCGGAAGGCCCGCGCGAAGCCCGCTTCGATGGCGGCGCGCACGGTCTTGCCCGATCGGAGCTCCTCACGGATGCGCTCGAAGATCAGGATGTTGGTGTCCACCGCCATGCCGATGGTCAGCACGACCCCGGCGATGCCCGGCAGGGTCAGCGTGGCGTGGAAGCCGGCCATGGCGGCCATGAGAATCATGAGGTTGAGGCCGAGGGCGAAGTCGGCGATCAGCCCCGAGAGCCGGTAGTAGACCAGCATGAAGAGCACCACCGCCAGCGCGGCCGCCATGGTAGAGCGCAGACCCTTGCGGATCGAGTCGGCGCCGAGCGACGGGCCCACGGTGCGCTCCTCCAGGACCTGCACCGGCGCGGGCAGCGCGCCCGCGCGGAGCACGATGGCCAGGTCGGTGGCCTCCTCGGTGGTGAAGCCGCCCGTGATCTGGGCGCGCCCCGACGGGATCCGCTCCCGGATCTGGGGAGCCGAGTGGATGTTGCCGTCGAGGACAATGGCCAGGCGCCGGCCCACGCTAGCCTCGGTCAGGTCGCCGAAGGCCTTGGCGCCGGCCGCGTTGAAGTCCACCGAGACGTAGGGCTCGCTGGTGTTCTGGTCGATGGAGACCCGGGCGGTCGCCAGGTCGCGGCCCGTGAGCAGGACCTTCTTCTGGACCAGGTAGGGGATCTTGCGCTCCTGCTTGGTCTCCTTGTCCACGCGACGCTGGTAGAGGATCTCGTCGCCCTCGGGCACCGCGCTCCGGAGCGCGGCCTCGGCGTCCATGCGGTCGTCGAGGAGCTTGAACTCGAGCAGCGCGGTCTTGCCGATGAGCGCCTTGGCGCGCTCCGGATCCTGGACGCCCGGCAGCTGGATGAGGATGCGGTTCTCCCCCTGCTGCTGGATCGAGGGCTCGGCCACCCCGAACTGGTCCACGCGATTGCGGATGGTCTCGAGCCCCTGCCTCACCGCCAACTCACGGAGTGTCGCGGCCTCCCGTGGCCGCAGCGCCAGGACCGCCCGGCCCGAGGCTTGGTCGGCCTCCTTGGTCTCGAAGATGACCATGTCGCGGAATACGGCCTGGGCGTCGTTCCAGGTCTGGGGTGAGGCGAGCTGCACGACCAGATCGGTGGTGCCCCGGCGCTCGATCTTGGCGACGCCGATGCCCTTCTTCTCCAGGTCGGCGCGCAGGGCGTCCCCCGCCCGCTCAACCTGGGCCTCGATCGCCTTGTCGACCTCCACGCCCAGCACCAGGTGGATGCCCCCCTGCAGGTCCAGCCCCAGGTTGATGGGCTTGGGCGCGGCGACGCCGTAGCCGAGGAGCCGGGCCACCATGAGGTGCGCGTCCAGGTAGCCCAGGGACGCGACGATCACGGCCGCGACGATGCCGATGCGCAGGCCGACGCGCTTGCGCATCAGGAGGCGGACTCCTTCTCACCCGCCGCTGGGACCACGCGCCCGATGGCGGACCGGTCGAAGTCGAGCCGGACCTGCTCGGTGACCTTGAGCGTCACGGTGGTGTCGCTCAGTCCCACCACGGTGCCGTGCAGCCCGCTGGTGGTGACCACGCGGTCGCCCTTCTTGACGCTGGTCAGCAGGGCCTCGCGCTCCTTTTTCTGCTTCTGTTGGGGCCGGATCAGCAGGAAGTAGAAGATGGCGAAAATCGCCGCGAAGAAGAGCAGCTGGGTCATCACCGAGCCCGAGCCGCCGCCGTTTGGAGCTAGGGCCGCAGCGTATGCGAAGTCCACCATGGGGATCAAACCTCCGTGTCTGCGAGAGTGTCCGGCGAGTCGCCCAGGGATTCTACCCCATAACGGCCAAGGAACCCAGAGCGGAATGCCTCAAAGCGTCCCTCGGCGACGGCCCGCCGCATGCCGGCCATGAGCCCGAGGTAAAAGGTCACGTTGTGCAGGGACAGCAGCCGGTAGGCCAGCAGCTCGCGCGTGACGAACAGGTGGCGGACGTACGCGCGCGAGAAGCGGCGGCAGGCCTCGCACGGGCAGTCCGGGTCCAGCGGTGCGGGATCGCGCGTGTAGGCGGCGTTGCTGATCGTCACGGGCCCGCCGGCGGTGAAGGCCTGCCCGTTCCGCGCGTTGCGGGTCGGCAGCACGCAGTCGAACAGGTCCACGCCGCGGGCCACGGCCTCCACGAGGTCGGGCGGCTTGCCCACGCCCATGAGGTAGCGCGGCCGGTCGGCCGGCAGCAGCCCGGCCACGAGCTCGGCGATCGCGTACATCACGGGCTTGGACTCGCCGACGGCGAGGCCGCCGATGGCGTAGCCGTCGAGCCCCAGCGCGCAGGTCTCCTCCACGGCGCGGCGCCGCAGGGCCTCGTGGACGCCTCCCTGGACGATGCCGAAGAGCGCGGCCGGGCGGTCGGCCTTGGCGTGCGCGGCCACCGAGCGCCCAAGCCAGCGCAGGGTGAGCGCGAGCGAGCGCTCCGTCTCGGCCGCGGTCGCGGGATGCGCCAGGCACTCGTCGAGCGGGTGCAGGATGTCCACGCCGAGCGCGTGCTGGATCTCCACGCAGGACTCGGGGGACAGCAGCCGCAGCGAGCCGTCGACGTGGGAGCGGAACTCCACGCCCTCCTCGCCGACCTTCCGGAGCCGCGACAGGCTGAAGACCTGGAAGCCCCCCGAGTCGGTGAGGATCGGGCCGTCCCATCCCATGAAGCGGTGGAGGCCGCCCAGGTCGCGGACCAACTCGTGGCCGGGGCGGAGGAAGAGGTGGTAGGTGTTGGCGAGGACGATCTGGGCGCCGGCGGCGCGGAGCTCGCCGGGCGTAAGGCTCTTCACCGTGCCCTGGGTGGCCACGGGCATGAAGGCCGGCGTGTCCACGGCGCCGTGGGCCGTGCGCATGCGCCCCAACCGCGCGCGCCCGTCAGTCCGGACCAGCTCGAAGCCGAAGGGGCTCACGGCTCAGACAATGAGCATCGCGTCGCCGTAGGAATAGAAGCGGTAGCGGGCGGCGACCGCGTGGCGGTACGCGGCCAGGACCGGATCCCGGCCGCAGAACGCCGCCACGAGCAGCAGCAGGGTCGAGCGGGGCAGGTGGAAGTTCGTGACGAGCGCGTCGACGGCGCGGAACCGGTGGCCCGGATAGATGAACAGGTCGGCCGCGCCGGTCCCCTTCCCCACCCGGCCGCCGCCGTCCACGGCCCACTCCAGCGCGCGCGTCGTCGTGGTCCCGACGGCCACGACCCGCCGGCCTTCGGCCTTGGCGCGATTGACCGCCTCCGCGGTTTCGCCGGGGATCTCCGCGGCCTCGGGCTCCATCCGGTGCTCCTCCACGCGCCCGCTGCGGAGCGGGCGGAAGGTCCCCAGCCCCACGTGAAGGGTCAGGTAGTGGAGCTCCACGCCCGCCGCGGCCACCCGTGCCATCAGCTCGGGTGTGAAGTGCATCCCCGCGGTCGGCGCCGCCACGGAGCCTTCGTCACGGGCGTAGACGGTCTGATAGCGGTCGCGGTCTTCAGGCTTGGGCGCGTCGTGGCGCGCGATGTAGGGCGGCAGGGGCGGTAGGCCGTGGCGCTCGAGCAGCTCGCGCACCGGCCACGGCGCCTCGATCTCGATGACGCGAACGCCTTCGTCTCCCCGTTCCACGACGGTGGCCCGCGCGGCCCCCGCGGCCAGAGTCACGCGGGCGCCCATGCGGCAGCGGCGGCCGGGGCGCGCCAGGGCTTCCCAGCGCGTGGGGGCGACCGGGCGAAGCAGCAGCAACTCGACGGGCTGGCCGTCCGGCTCGAGCGCGCCGAGCAGCCGCGCCGGGATGACCCGGCTCCGGTTGGCCACCAGGCAGTCCCCGGGGCGCAGCAGAGCGGCCAGCTCGCCGAATCGGCGGTCCTCCAGGCTTCCGCGCTGCCGGTCCAGCACGAGCAGGCGCGAGGCGTCCCGCGGCTCCGCCGGCTCCTGGGCGACGAGCTCGGACGGGAGATCGTAGTCGAAGAGCGCCAGATCCATGACTGGCGCAGTGTAGCGTGTGGGGACCCGCACGGCGAGCCGCAGCCGATGGCGAGGCGAGCGGATCTGAAAATCCCCGAGCCAGCCGCGCTACCCGATCTTGGAGCCGGCCGTGACTTCGAAGTCCGGGCGCAACAGGATCACCTCCCCGGCCTCGTTGTACGCCCCCAGCACCAGCACCTCCGAAACGAACGGACCGATCTGCTTGGGCGGGAAGTTCACCACCGCGACCACCGGGCGGCCCATCAGCTCCGCCGGCCCGTAGCGATCCGTGAGCTGGGCGTTCGAGCGCTTGACACCCAGCGGGCCGAAGTCGACCCAGAGCTTGACCGCCGGGCGGCGCGCCTCAGGGAACGGCTGGGCGTCCACGGCCACGCCGACGCGCATGTCGACGCGTTCGAAGTCGGCCCAGGAGATCGCCACCGCGGCAGCCCGGCGGCTACCGCGAGGCGGCGAAGGCCGGCAGCGTGGCCAGGACGGCGCCCGGGTAGTAGTACTCGACGATCTGACGGGCGCTGTAGCCCAGGTCGGCCATGGTCTTGCTGCTCCACTGGTCGAGCCCTACCCCGTGACCGTAGCCGCGACCGGCGAAGCGGGCCACGGAGTCGACGATCGCCACCGCGAACAGCGTGCTCTTGAGCGTGTCGTAGCCGACCAGCCGCCTGAGCTCGTTGCCGCGAAGGATCACGGAAGCGGCCGTGCCGCGGACTGCGATGCGCGAGACGCGGAGCGAGGCGCTCCGCTCGACGATGTCGAGCCCGACGACGCGACCGACCAGAATGCCGCCCTTCTGCAGCTGGGCCCCCAGCTCGGCCAGCGGCAGGTCGAGCCGCCACTGGTGATGCGGCGAAGCCGACGGGAACTCGACCCGAACGGGCTTGAGCGCCGGCATGTTCGAGGCCGCGAACACCACCCGGGGGTCTTCCGTGTGGCCGCCGCTGTCGGTGTGGTAAAAGGCCGGGAAGAGTCCGCCGTCCCAGAGGAGCACCTGGTCTTCGGTGTCCCGCACCGCCGTCCACACCGGCGAATCGGCGGGGACGCGCCCGGCGTACTGCTGGTTCAGGTTGGAGGCCACGATGTGATAGGGCCGCCCCGTGTTGAGCTGGCGATGGTAGGCGCCATAGGTGCGGGCGACGATGGCCTGCGCCTTGAGCATCTCGAGCGGCATCTTGTCCCCGGCCTCGGCCTTGACCGCGCCCGCCAGATACTCCTCGAACGGCAGCTCGTTGATGACCACCAGCCCGTCGCCGTTGGAGACGATCTCGATGGCGCCGGGGTACTCGCGGCCGTTGAAGCGGAGGAAACCCGCGTCGGCCGGCACGAGCCTCAGGCCGGAGACGCGCCGCCCCCGGACCTCCACGCCCCCGTTCCGCTGGACGGCCCGCAACACGATCGGGGTCTCGGCGAGGACGACCTGCCCGCCCAGGTCGCTGACCATGATGGGCCCGCCGCCGATCTCGGCGCTGCGGACTCCCTCGACCAGGGCGACGCGGATGTCGCCGGCCGCCAGGACAGGCGCCGGCCACCCGAGGGCCAGGAGGGAAACCGTGAGGGCGAGGCCGCGGGCTAGCGCCGGCCGAAGACGAAGACGAGCAGGCTCAAGAGGACGGAAATGAGGATGGAGGTGGTCAGGGGAAAGTAGATCTTCCAGGTGCCGCGGTCGATGTACACGTCGCCCGGCAGTCGTCCGAGCCATGGCACCTTTCCAGAGAGATTTCCCGCAACGAACAGGATCACTCCCAGAACTACCATCACGACCCCGAAACCCAGAAGGATTTTCCCCAGCTCGGACATGGGCGAGCTCATGCGAGGGGCAGCTGGGACTGTCCGCCGGGGGACGGGGGCAGGGCGTAGCCGAGGTGCGCGTAGGCGGCCGACGTCGCCTTGCGGCCGTTGGGGGCGCGGAGCACGTAGCCGATCTTGAGCAGGAAGGGCTCGACCACTTCGGCCAGGGTCTCGGCCTCATCGTTGATGGTGGCGGCGATGGCCTCGAGGCCCACGGGGCCGCCGTTGTACTGCTCGATGATGGCCGCGAGGAAGCGGCGGTCGAGCCGGTCGAGGCCGGCGCTGTCCACCCCCTCCTGGTCCAGCGCGCGCACGGCCACTTCGGCCGTGACCGTGCCGTCGCCCTTGACTTGGGCGTAGTCGCGCACGCGCCGCAGCAGCCGGTTGGCGATCCGCGGTGTGCCCCGGGCGCGGCGGGCGATCGCCTCGGCCCCCGCCGGCTCGACCGCGGCCCCGAGAATGGAAGCCGAGCGCCGGATGATGGCGGCGAGCTCCTCGAATGAGTAGAAGTCCAGGTGGTGGAAGATCCCGAATCGCTCCCGCAGGGGGGACGACAGCATGCCGGGCCGCGTGGTCGCCCCCACCAGCGTGAACGGCCGGAGCGGGATACGCATGGTGCGGGCGTTGAGGCCCTTGTCCATCACGAAGTTGACCGCGAAGTCCTCCATGGCCGGGTAGAGCAGCTCCTCGACGATCCGCGGCAGCCGGTGGATCTCGTCAATGAAGAGCACGTCCCGCTCGCTCAGGTTCGTCAGGATGCCCATGAGGTCGGCGCCGCGCTCGAGGGAGGGGCCCGCGGTGGTCACGATGGCCGCGGACATCTCGTTGGCCACGATGGTCGCCAGCGTGGTCTTGCCCAGTCCGGGCGGTCCCGAGAGCAGCACGTGGTCCAGCGGTTCACCGCGCTGGCGCGCGGCCTCCACTGAGACGCGGAGGCTCTCGACGGCCGCCCGCTGCCCCACATACTCGTCGAGCCGCTGCGGCCGGAGCTGGCGCTCGACCTGCACCTCTTCGGGCAGGGCGAGCCGGCTCATGACGCGGGCTTCGTCCGTCATGATTTAGGTCTGCTGACGGCCACGGTAGATCTCGTCGAACAGCTCCTCGGGCGTGCTGATGCCGGGCTTGCGGCTGAGCGCCGCGCCGATCAACTGGGCGGCCTCGCTCGGCCGATGCCCGAGCTGCTTGACCAGGACCTCGAAGACCATCCCGCGCAGCCCTTCGTCCTCGGCGATCCCCGGCGGCGGCGCCGGCCCCGCCTCCTGGGCCGCCGGGGCCGCCTGGGCCAGCGCGAACTTCGCCACCTTGGCCTGGAGCTGCGCGACGATATTCTTGGCCTTCTGGGGTCCGATCCCGGGCAGCCGGCGCAGATAGCCTTCGTCCTGACGCGCGATGGCTGCGGCGATCTCGGCGACCGGGGCGGCGAGCGCCCGCGCCGCGACCATCGGCCCCACGTCCTTGACCGTGATGAGTTTCTCGAAGAACTCCTTGTCGAGCTCCGACGTGAACCCGATGAGCACCGGGCGAGGCTGGTTCTGGGTGGCGTGGTAGTGGATGGCCAGGGCGATTTCGTCCGCCGCATCCCCTTCGCTGGGCTTGGCGTCGGCCAGATCGCGCTGAACCACCGGGGGCACGAACACCTCGTAGCCGACTCCGGCGGCCTCGACCACCACGCGATCCTCGAACTTTCGCCTGAGCCGGCCGCGGAGGGAGGCGATCACGGGGCCACCCGCCGCGGTACGGGCCGGCGGGTGGGCAGCCGCCCGGTGACGCGCGACATGCCGGTCACCGCCAGCCCGAGGGCGTCGGCCACGTGGGAGGGGCGCGGCAGGTCCTTGAGCCCGAGGACCGTCTGGACGGCGCGCTGGACCTGGGCCTTGCCGGCCGCGCCGTTGCCGGTCACCGCCCGCTTGACCTCCGAGGGTGAGAGGGCCAGCACCGACACGCCCAGCTGGCGCGCGGCCAGATAGATCACCCCCCGGGCATGGCCCATCAGGATGGCCGTGCGGGGAAACTTGTACTCGGTGTATAGGTCCTCGACGACCAGCAGCCCCGGGGCGTGGGCCTCGATGAGGCGGTGGACGGCCCGGTGGATGGCGTTGAGCCGGGCCTCGAGGGACTGGGTGGGCAGGGTGCTGATGACGCCGGCGTCCGTGACCGTCACGCCGCCCGGGCCGGCCTCGAGCACGCCGAAACCGGTGGCGACGAGCCCCGGATCCACACCCATCACCCGGAGCGCGCTAGGCCGCGGTGATGGCGTCGAGGACCTCGTCGGCGATGTCGTAGTTGGCGTAGACGGACTGGACGTCGTCCTGCTCCTCGAGGGCCTCGATCAGCCGCAGGACCGCCGCGGCGTCCTTGCCCTCCACGCGCACCGTGGACTGGGGAACCATGTCCACCTTGGCCTCGAGCACCGGCATGCCCTGGCGCTCGAGCGCCTGGCGGACCGTCTCCATTTCATCAGGAGTGGTGGTGATCTCGAAAACTTTTTCCACCGGCTTGACGTCCGCCGCCCCCGCGTCGAGGGCCTTCTCCAGCAGGTCGTCCTCCTTGACCTTGTCGGCGTCCACCAGGATCATGCCGCGGCGCTCGAACATCCAGGCCACGCAGCCGGCCGTGCCCATGCGGCCCTCGTTCTTCTCGAAGACGCGGCGGATCTCGGGGCCGGTCCGGTTCTTGTTGTCGGTCAGGGTGCGCACGAGCAGGGCCACCCCGCCCGGGCCATAGCCCTCGTAGGTGATCTCCTCGTACTGCTCGCCGGGCAGCTCGCCGGTGCCCTTCTGGACGGCGCGCTTGACGTTGTCGGCGGGCATGTTGGCCGCCCGGGCCGCTTCCATGGCCGCCTTGAGCCGGAGGTTGCCCTTGGGGTCGCCGCCCCCGTTCCTGGCCGCCACCGTGATCTCGCGGAGGATCTTGGAGAAGAGCTTCCCCCGCTGGACGTCCGTCTTGCCCTTCTTCCGCTTGATCTGCGACCACCGTGAGTGTCCGGACATGGTCCCTACCTTCC
>JBGPZD010000016.1:0-31602 GCA_041493605.1 Methylomirabilia bacterium | reverse complement strand
CTGGATGCCCACGATGCCGTGCTCCTTCATGTAGTCGTCGAGCGTCGTGCGCCCGCGCCAGTTGGACGGGAAGGCGCAGGCCTCCTTGACGATGAAGCCGCTGACCCAGGGCCGGCGCGACTCGACGTCTTCCGGGTTGATCCCGTAGTTGCCGATGAGCGGGTAGGTCATGCAAACGATCTGCCCGCGGTAGGACGGGTCCGTGAGGATCTCCTGGTAGCCGGTCATCGAGGTGTTGAAGACCACCTCGCCCGCGCCCTCGCCCGGGGCGCCGCACGCTTCGCCCTTGAAGACGCGCCCGTCGGCGAGCGCGAGCAGCGCCGGCGCCGTCACGGCCCGACCCGCGCGCCGCCCACCACGGTCATCCACGGCGCCCCGGTGCCCGTCCAGCCGCCGAAGGGCGTGTTCCGGCTGCGCGAGCGGAAGGCGGCCGGGTCCACGGTCCACTTCCGCTCGAGGTCGAGGATGGTGATGTCGGCGTTGGCCCCCGGCGCCAGGCTGCCGCCCGGCAGGCTCAACAGCCGGGCCGGGCCGGCGGTGAGACGCGCCACCAGGGTCGAGAGGGCGAGGCGCCCCGCGCCGACGAGCCGGTCGAGCAGGAGCGGCACGGCCGTCTCGAGCCCGACAATCCCATTGGCTGCGCCGGCGAATTCGCCTTCCTTGTCCGACACGGCGTGCGGCGCGTGGTCGGTGGCCACGCAGTCGATGGTGCCGTCGGCGAGCGCTTCGAGCAGGGCCTCGACATCGCGCTTGGTCCGGAGCGGCGGCTGCATCTTGACGTTGGGGTCGTAGCCGCGCACGGCCTCGTCGGTGAGCAGCAGGTGGTGCGGCGTGACCTCGGCCGTGACGCGGACGCCGCGGGCTTTGGCGTCGCGGACGAGCCGCACCGCGCCCGCCGTCGAAATGTGGGCGATGTGGACGTGGGCCCCGGTCAGCTCGGCCAGCACGATGTCGCGCGCCACCATCGCGTCCTCGGCCGCCGCCGGCTGGCCGGTGAGCCCCAGCTCGGTGGAGACCAGCCCCTCGTTCATCACCCCGCCGCGGGCGAGGTGGCAGTCCTCGGCGTGGCTGATGATGGGCGTGCCGAAGGGCAGGGCGTACTCCATGGCCCGGCGGTAGATCTCCGCGTTCATCACGCACCGGCCGTCGTCGGAGAAGGCGACGCAGCCCGCCTCGGCCTGCTCGGCCATCTCCGCCAGCTGGGTGCCTTCGAGGTTGCGCGTGACCGCGCCGATGGGATAGACGCGCACGACGCCCTCGACCTTGGCCTTGGCGAGGATGTAGTCGGTGACGGCCCGGTTGTCGTTGACCGGGAAGGTGTTGGCCATGCAGCACACGGCCGTGAAGCCGCCCGCCGCCGCCGCCCGCGTCCCCGTGGCGACGGTCTCCTTGTACTCGTAGCCGGGCTCGCGGAGGTGGACGTGGATGTCGATGAAGCCCGGGCAGACGACCTTCCCGGTGGCGTCCACCGTCTCGCTCCCGTTCGGCGCCTTGAGGCCCTTGCCGACCTTGGCGATCCGGCCGTCGCTGACCAGGACATCCTGCATCCCGTCCACGCCGCTGGCGGGGTCGATCACGCGCCCGTTCTTGATGAGGAGGCTCATGCCGCCTTGCTCCCGGTCAGCAGGAAGAGGACCGCCATGCGCACCGCCACCCCGTTGGCGACCTGGTTGAGGATCACCGAGTACCGGCTGTCGGCCACCTCGGGCGCCAGCTCGACGCCGCGGTTGACCGGGCCCGGATGCATGATGAGCACGTCGGGGCGGCAGGGCTGGAGCTTGGCCAGCGACAGCCCCCAGACCCGCGAGTATTCGCGCAGGGAGGGGATCAGGCCGCCCTCCATCCGCTCGTGCTGGAGCCTCAGCATCATGATCACGTCGGCGTGCGCGATGGCCTCCTCGAGCCGGTGGCTGACCTTGACGCCCAGCTCCTGGCACGCGGGCGGGATCAGGGTCGGCGGTCCGGCCACCGTGACCGTCATGCCCATCTTCCGCATGCCGTGGATGTCCGAGCGCGCGACGCGGCTGTGGGCCACGTCGCCCACGATGGTCACGTTGAGGCCGTCCAAATGACCTTTCTTCTGACGAATGGTCAGCAGGTCGAGGAGGCCCTGGGTCGGGTGCTCGTGGGCGCCGTCGCCGGCGTTGACCACGGCGCAGGCCAGGTGCCGCGCCAGCAGGGCGGGGGCGCCCGAGGCCTTGTGCCGCACCACCACCACGTCGGGGCTCATGGCCTCGATGTTCTTGGCCGTGTCGAGCAGGCTCTCGCCCTTCTCGGCGCTCGAGCCCGAGGACGAGAAGTTGATGACGTCGGCCGAGAGCCACTTGCCCGCGATCTCGAAGGAGGTGCGCGTGCGCGTGGAGGCCTCGTAGAAGAGATTCACCACCGTCTTTCCCCGGAGCGTCGGCACCTTCTTGATCTCGCGGGTGGCGATCTCCCGCATGGACTCCGACGCGTCGAGCACCTCGGTGATCTCCGCGGCGTCCAGCTCCTGCAGGCTGAGCAGGTCCTTGCGCTTCCATGCCATGGCGTTACTCCTCCGGCTCGCTCTGCTCGACGGGTTCTTGGATGATGACGCGGTCGATGCCGTCGTGCTCTTTCAGCATGACGGCCACGGCTTCCCGGCGGCTCGTGGGCAGGTTCTTGCCGATATAGTCGGGGCGGACGGGCAGCTCGCGGTGGCCGCGGTCCACCAGGACGGCCAGCCGGATGGCGAGCGGCCGGCCCAGGTCCATCAGCGCGTCCATGGCGGCCCGGATGGTCCGCCCCGTGAAGAGGACGTCGTCCACCAGTACCACGGTACGGCCCTTGAGCGGGAAGCCGATCTCGGTGCCGCGCACGATGGGCTGCTCCGCCTTGAGCGCGAGGTCGTCCCGGTACAGCGTGATGTCGAGCGCGCCCACCAGGGGCTTGGCGCCTTCGATGGCCGCGATCTTCTCGGCGATGCGGTGGGCCAGGGTGACCCCGCGGGTCTTGATGCCGACCAGCGCCAGGCGCTCCACGCCGCCGGCCTGCTCGACGATCTCATGCGCGATGCGGGTGAGCGCGCGATCCAGCGCCGCCTCGTCCAGCACCTGGGCCTTCTCGCGGTAGGTCATTCGCACCCCTCCGGCGGACAAAAAAAATCGCCCGGAGGGGGCGGTGGGGCGTTGCGACTCATCTTCGGGTCCTTCATCGCGTGCTCCTTGCCGGCCTCTCGGGCCTGCTTAAAGGAGGTTTCAGGATGCTCGACTACTCTACCCCGTGGCGCCCCGTCCTGTCAAGCTGGACCCAGGCGCGTCGGCTCGTCAGTGGGCCAGTCGGGGAAGTCCTCCGGGCCCACGGCGGCCTTGCGCGCGAGCAGGGCCCCGTCGGGGAGGTCAAAGCCGTCGCAGTACTGTTGGGAACCGATGACGGCATAGCGCACCGGTGGCGCCTCCCGGCGCAGTGCCAAGTCAATCCACCAGCGCTCGTCGAGGTCCATGTACGTGATTCCCCAGAGCGGCACAGCTCACTTCGGCGCGGTGAGGCCGTAGGCCTTGAGCTTGCGGTAGAGGTGGCTGCGCTCGATGCCGAGCTTCTCGGCCGTGCGGGTCATGTTCCACTCGTGGGCGTTGAGCTCGCTCAGGATGTAGGCGCGTTCGAAGGCTTCCCGCGCGACCTTGAGCGTTTTGTCCTTCTGCGTCTCCCCGGCGCCCGCCTCGCGCGGCCGGAGCGGCGGCGGCAGGTCCTCGGGCCCGATGACGTCCCGGGGCGCCATGATGACGAGCCGCTCCACCATGTTGCGCAGCTCCCGCACGTTGCCCGGCCAGTCGTAGGAGAGGAAGTAGGCCAGCGCCTCGACCGACACGGTTTTCGGCCGCTTGCCGTTCTCCCCCGAGAAGAGCGCGATGAAGTGCTCGACCAGCGGCGGGATGTCTTCCTTCCGCTGGCGCAGCGGCGGCACCTCGATGGGGATGACGGCGAGCCGGTAGAAGAGGTCCTCGCGGAAGCGGCCCTGGGCGATCAAATCCGGGAGATTCTGGTTGGACGCGGTCAGCACGCGCACGTCCACGCGGATCGTTTCCTTGCCGCCCACGCGCTCGAAGGCCTGCTCCTCCAGGACGCGCAGCACCTTGGCCTGGGTCTTCAGGCTCATGTCGCCGACCTCGTCCAGGAAGATCGTGCCCTGGTCGGCCAGCTCGAACTTGCCCCGGCGGCGGGCCACGGCGCCGGTGAAGGCCCCGCGCTCGTGGCCGAACAGCTCGGACTCGATCAGCTCTTCGGGGATGGCCGCGCAGTTGACCTCGACGAAGGGCCCGTCCCGGCGGGCCGATAGCACGTGGATGGCGCGCGCCACCAGCTCCTTGCCCGAGCCGTTCTCGCCGTGGATGAGCACGCGCCCGTTGGTGGGCGCCGCCGTGGCGATCTGCGCGCGTAGCTCGTCGATCAGCGGGCTCTTGCCGATGATCTCCTGGCCGCGCTCGAGCCGCTCGCGCAGGGCGCGGTTCTCCCGCTCGAGTCGCGAATGGTCAAGCGCGCGGGCCGCGGTGAGGAGGGTCTTCTCCAGCGAGAGCGGCTTCTCGATGAAGTCGTAGGCGCCGAGCTTGGTGGCCTTGACGGCGGTCTCGATGGTGCCGTGGCCTGAGATCATCACGACCGCCGATTCGGGCCGCAGCCGCTTGATCTCGGCCAGCGCCTCCAGGCCGTCCATGCCGGGCATCCAGATGTCGAGGAAGACCAGATCGGGGGCTTCGTCCTGGATCTGGGCGACGGCCTCCGTGCCCGAGCCCACGGCCGAGACGCGGTAGCCCTCGTCCTCCAGCACGCCCCGCAGGGTGGTCTGGATGGCCCGCTCGTCGTCCACGATCAGGATGTGCTCGCCGGGCATGGGGCGCGCTACGCCTGGACCGGCGCCGCCGCCAGCCGCTGGGCGGGCAGCTCGATCACGAAGCGGGTGCCGCGCGGCGGGTTGTCCTCGACCCACATGGTGCCGCCGTGGTCGGTGACGATCTGGTTGACGATGGGCAGCCCGAGCCCCATGCCCGTGGCCTTGGTCGAGAAGTAGGGCACGAAGAGGCGCTCCCGGTCCTCCGGCGTGATGCCGGGGCCGTTGTCGGCCACGACGATGCGGACCCGCCGGACCTCGGGCAGCCACAGGGTCTGCACGACGACCTCGCCCGAGCCGCCCACGGCCTCCACGGCGTTGTCCACCAGGTTCAGCACGGCGCGCTTGATCTGGTCGGGGTCCACCTCGAGCGTCGGCAGCTCGGCGGAGAATTCGGCCCTGATGGCCAGGGCCGGGTGCGACTCCCGGTAGAGCACCACCACGCCCTCCAGCAGCCGACCGAGGTCGGTGGGCTTGGGCGCCAGCGCCGGCATCCGCGCGAAGCGCGAGAACTCGTCCACGAGCTGCTTGAGCCCCTCGACCTCGTGGATGATGGTCGCGGTGGCTTCTTCGAGCAACTTCTTTTCCTCGGGACTGCGATCGCCCGACAGGCGGCGGCGTAGCCGCTGAGCCGAGAGCTGGATCGGCGTGAGCGGGTTCTTGATCTCGTGGGCGATGCGCTGGGCGACCTCGCGCCAGGCGGCCAGCCGCTGGGCCTTCAGGAGCTCGGTCAGGTCGTCGAAGGCCAGGACCATGCCCATGTAGTCGCCGTCCGGCCCCTTGAGCGCCGTGGCCGAGGCCAGCAGGGCCACGTGATGCCCGTCGCGCCTGAGGTGCACCTCGCGGTCCAGCATGCCGTCGCGCAGCCGCCCCATGCGCTGGATGAGCCCGGCGATCTCCGAATACTCGGGGGCGCGGAACACCGCCGGGGCGGCCTGGCCCTCGATGGTCGCGCCGGGAAGCCCCAGCATCCGCTCGGCGGCGCCGTTGATGGTGGTCACCCGGCCGCCGGCGTCCAGCGACACCACGCCCGTGGCCACGGCCTCGAGCACGGTCTCGGTGTAGCGCCGCCGCTGCTCGACCTCGGTGTGCTTGGCTTGGAGGTCCCGGTAGGTCTGCTCGAGCTTGGCCTGCGAGGAGGAGAGATCCCCGGTCATCCGGTTGAAGGAGTCCACCAGGATGCCGATCTCGTCGTCGGCGCGCACGTTGACCTTGTAGGCGAGGTTGCCCGCGGCCACCTCCCGCGTGCCCTCGGCCAGCATCTGGATGGGCTCGGTGATGCCGCGGGCCAGATAGAGGCCGAACCAGGTGGCCGAGAAGACGATGATCAGGGTCATGAGCAGGAACGGCAGGATGTAAATGCCCTTGATCCAGTTCTTGAGCAGCCGGAGCTGCTTGTACTCCTGGAAGGCCTGGCTGATGCCCCTGAGCCGCGCCTCGAGTCGCTGCGGCACGTGGATGCCGATCAGGATGGCGGCGACCACGCCCTGCTCGGGGTCGCGCACGGGCACGATGGCCTGGATCATGTCGCCGTTGTCCAGCTCGTAGACCGTGGTGATTTCCTGCCCCTCGAGCGCTTGGCGCACGTGGTCGCGGTTCGTCTCCCGGGTGGGGATGGAGGCGAGCACGGGATTCTTGACGTGGACCAGCTCCTGGCCTTTGCGGTTGTAGACGGTGATGGCCGCCACGCCCAGCCGGTCCTGCTGCTCGGCCAGGTAGCTGGCCAGCGCCTCGCGGCGGTTCTCGGCCAGCAGCCCGCCCCGCTCGATCACGCGCGCCGTGTAGCGGCCGTGGCGGAGGGCCGTGGCCTCGAGGCCCTGGTAGTAGGTTTGCGCCACCTCCATGGCCAGGTCCAGCGGCCGCTCGACTTGGGGCTTGAACCAGCCCTCGAGGGAGGTCCGGATCAGGAACTGGGCCGTGAAGAAGATCAGGATGCCCGGGATGAGGGCCAGCGCGAGGAAGGTCAGCACCAGCTTCGTCTTGAAGCGCGCGCCGATGAGCCCCTGCCGCCGCTCGAAGTAGAGCTTGACGAGGTTGCGGAAAAGCAGGACCAGCAGCAGCAGGAAGACGATCAGGTTGAGGTTGAAGAGGGCCAGGATTAACAGATTTGAGGCAAATGGGATATCCCGCCCGCTGATGCTCCACTCGAAGACTGTGGCGATCACCAGCAGGATCAGGATCCCAACGATAATGCGCAGGTTGCGCTTGCGCCGCTCCCGCTCGTCCGTCTTGTCGGGCTGGGCGGTCAGGGGCATCACTGGCTCCGCGTGGGGGTGAGGAAGCTCGACTGCACCCACGGCGTCTCCTCGGCGTCGCCCGTCGTGCGGGCGAGCCAGGTGTTGACGCCGCCGAGGGACACGTCGGACCGCACCCGCACGTAGAATAGGGCCTTGGGGTCGAGCGAGGTGGCGGGGGCCAGCTTGTCCGCGCGGAGCTCGGAGACGACACGCTGCGCTTCCCGCAGGTCCTTGGTGACGAAGGGCTCGCGCTGCTCGCCGCCGAGCGACACGACCTTGTATTCCTTGGTCAGCACGTTGTACGTGAGCTGGCGCTCGATGGTGCGCGCCTGCAGGCGCCGATCCACGCCCCAGGGGATGTACTGCCAGAGCTCCACGTAGAAGCGCACGTGGGTGGCGAAGCCCGTCTGGATGCTCTCGTGCATGGAATCGGGGACGGCGCCCAGCAGGACGACCTGGACGGTGACGTCGTAATCATTGAAGAAGACGGAGAGGTTGCCGATCCGGACCTCGCCCGGGGCGGGCGCGGCGGTGACGAGGAGGCCGAAGACGGCTAGGGCCAGCAGGGTGACGCGGGGGAAGGCAGGGCGGCGCGTGCGCATAAGCCAGACAGAACATTATAGCGTCCGGCTGGGGGAGGGCGTTGAAGAAGTCCCCGGCGGGCGGACCCGGCCGGGGGTGAAGCGGCGGGAACCCTAGAGGGCGGCCACGCCGGGGGCGAAGCCTTCTCCTCCGGCAAATTGCCCGCCGCGGAAGGCCGTTTCCGCCAGGGCGCGAGCCCTGGTGCGCCGGCGCTCGGCCGCCAGCGCGCGCTGCACGGACGCCACCAGCTCGTAGTTGAGGGCGTGGCCCGCGTTGCGGCCGACCACGTGCCCGACCACCCGCCCGCCCAGGAGGAAGAGGTCGCCCACCAGGTCCAGGACCTTGTGGCGGACGAACTCGTCGACGAACCGCAGGCTGTCGTTGAGCACGGTGCGCTTGCCGATGACCACCGCGTTGTCCAGGGAGCCGCCGCGGGCCAGCCCGACCTGTCGGCGGGCCGCGACGTCCTTGAGGAAGCCGTAGGTGCGGGCCGGGGCCAGTTCGTCGACGAACACCTGCTCGCTCACGGCGAAGGTGCCGACCTGCAGGCCGATCGCCGGATGGTTGCTGTCCAGGGTGTAGCTGATCCGCAAGTCGTCCGCCGGCAGGAACTCGAGCCAGCGCGTCTCGTCGCCGACACGGATGGGCTCGGTGATCACCACCGGCTTGCGCGGGGCGGGCTGGGTCGCCCGGCCGGCCGCGTTGAGCAGCTCGACGAAGGGCTTGGCGCTGCCGTCGGCGGCGGGCACCTCGTCGGCGTCCACCTCCGCCAGCAGGTTGTCGATGCCGAGCCCCGCCACCGCCGCCATCAAATGCTCGATGGTGCGGACCCGGACTCCGAAGGCGCCCACCGAGGTCGCCGAGTTGGAATCCACCACGTGGTCCACGTTGGCGGGGATGAAGGTGCCGTCGGCGGCGCGGAAAAGGATCCCGGTGTCGGCCGCGGCGGGGGAAAGCGTGAGACGCACCGGCTCGCCCGAATGCAGCCCGATACCTTCCATGCTGACCTGCTTCCGGATGGTCTGCTGAAGGTCCATGGCCGAGGAGGAGAGTAGCAACGCGGGTGCCATACCCTGGACATCGCCACAAGCTCTTGATTCTTAAGCCGTCTGGCTGCGGCTGGCCGGCTGAGGCTGGACCCTTTGGTTGCGCGAAAGACACGCCCCGGAAGGCCCTGTGTCACGTATCTGAGACACTAGGTTTCGACCATAATCCTGGCCTCATAGCCCCCTTCGATGGCCCGGATGGAGACACCTCCGGGCGGGGCGGCCTTGATCGAGGTCTTGGGGTGGTGACGGGCCGGGTCGAGCTCTTCGCCGTGGACGATGGAGTGCAGCCTGAGCGGCTCGCCGCCCGGCCTGGGCTTGGTGTCGAAGACCGCCAGCTCGAGGCGCCGGCAGACGAAGCCCTCGACCTCCTGAAGGTAGAGGCACTCGCTGATCCAGTGGGCCAGCAGGGCCTCGGGCGTCCGGCCGTGAGCCCGGACCTCTCGCACGTCGCGCCCCTCGACGCTCTCGGGGTCCACCGCCAGCGCGAGCACGCCCTCGGCCGCCCGCACGAAGACCTCCTCCAGGGTGGCGCCCGCGGCGAACACCTCCATCTCAGGCTCGCGCGCCCAGATCGCCGTAGCGCGACTGGAGCAAGGCCACGGCCACGGGCCCGGCCGTCTCGGTGCGGAGAATGCGCGGGCCCAAGCCGGCCACCACGGCGCCCGCGGCCCGCAGGCGCTCGACTTCGGCCAGGCTCCACCCGCCCTCGGGCCCGACCACGACGGTGGCGCGCGTGACGGGCCCGGCCGGCAGCCGCTCGTCGAGGCCCACGGGCTCGCTCTCCCAGAGGCAGAGCAGGAGCCCGTCTTTGGCGCGGGCGGCGAGCCAGGCGTCCAGCGTTCCGGCCGCGGCCACCTCGGGGATCACGGCGCGCCCGCTCTGCTTGGCCGCTTCCTTCGCCACCCGCCGCCACCTGAGGAGGCGCCGGGCGGCGGCCTCGGGACTGACCACGGTGCGCTCGGTGATGAGCGGGACGATGCGCGCGGCGCCTAGCTCGGTCGCCATGCGGATGACGCCCTCCAGCTTGTCGCCCTTGGCGATGCCCTGGGCGAGGGTGAGATGGAGGCGCGATTCGGTGGCGCGCGCGACCCGTGCCAGGACGGCGCCCTCGGCCTCCCGCGCGCCGACCCGCGTGAGCCGCACCGTCAGCTCGTGGCCGGCGCCGTCCACGGCCTGGACGAGGTCGCCGGCGCGCAGGCGCAGCACGCGCGCCAGGTGATGCGTCTCTTGGGCGTCGAAGGCGACGCGGTCGCCGCGCACCGCCTCGGGGCGGATGTGGAAGCGGCTCACGACCGGCCCGCGCCCAGGAGCAGGGACGACCAGCCCTCCAGCACGACACGGCGACGCAGCGTGAAGCCGGCCGGCGCGAGGGCGGCGACCACCCGGCCGTCTTCGTCCGCCAGGATACCGCCCAGGATCAGCCGGCCGCGCGGCGCGACGAGCCGCGCGTACTGCGGCACCAGCGCGAGGTGGGTGTGGATCAGTAGATTTGCCAGCACCAGCGGGAAGCGGCCGCCCTCGGGCAGGTCTTCGGGACCGTGCATCGCCAGCGCGATGCGCTCGGCGCAGCCGTTGGCCTCGGCGTTCTTCCGCGCCGCGGCGATCGCGTCGGGGTCGACGTCGATGGCGAGCACGGCGGGCGCCCCGAGCATCACGGCCGCGATGGCCAGGATCCCGGTGCCCGTGCCGATGTCGAGGATGCGCGCGTCCGGCTGCTCCGCGAGCGCCAGGTCGAGCAGGGCCAGGCAGCCCTCGGTGCTGCCGTGATGCCCGGTGCCGAAGGCGCGCCCGGGCTCGACGATGACGCTCACGCGCCCTGGGCCCGCGACCGTGTTGTCCCAGGGCGGCGTCACGCGCAATCGCCGCCCCACCTCGCGCGGGGGGAAGGACTGCTGCCAGGCGCTGGCCCAGGCCTCCTCGAGCAGCGGCGCGATCTCGGGCTCGGCCGGGGCGACGGGCAGGCCCATCCGGCTGAGCGAGGCTCGATAGGCGACCACGGCCCGGAGCAGGCCGGTGGACGACGCGGTGTCGGCGAAGAAGGCGCGCAGCCGCGGCGGCTCGCCCGGCGACTCCTCCTCCACCACGCCGAGGGCGCCCTGCTCCCAGAGGAAGTTGGTGAGTCCGTCGGAGGTTTCGGGGACGGTCGGGACCGAGAGCTGCCAGAACGCCATCAAGTGCCGAAGAGCTTCTTCATCCGCTCGATGAAGCTCGCCAGCCGCGGTCCGGTCTGGTCCTGGGACGCGCGCTGGAGCTCCTCGAGCAGCTCGCGCTGGCGCGCCGTGAGCCGCGTCGGGACCTCGACGACCACCTCGTAGACCGCGTCGCCGCGGCCGCGGCCGCGCAGCTGGGGCATGCCCTTGCCGCGGAGCACGAGCCGCTGGCCGGGCTGGGTGCCCGGCGGCACCGTGAGCCGGGCCTTGCCCTTGAGCACCGGCACCTCGACCTCGTCGCCGAGGGCGGCCTGGGGGAAGGTCAGCGGCAGCTCGCAGAGCAGATGCGCCCCCTGGCGGACGAAGATCTCGTGCGGGCGGACGTGGAGCACGACGTAGAGATCCCCCGCCGGCCCGCCCAGGAGGCCGCTCTCGCCCTCGCCCGAGAGCCGGAGCTGGTTGCCGTCCTCCACGCCCGGGGGGATCGTGACCTTGAGCAGGCGCTCCCTGGGCTGCCGGCCCTGGCCGCGGCAGGCCTTGCACGGATGGCGGTTGATCTGGCCCTCTCCCCGGCAGGTCGGGCACGGCATGGCCACGGTGAGGAAGCCCTGGTTGCGCCGCACCTGCCCCTGGCCGCGGCAGGTGCCGCAGGTCTCGGGTTGGGTGCCCGGCTCCTGCCCCGATCCGCGGCAGGCGTCGCAACTCTCGAGCCGGGGGATCTGCAGCTTGGTCTCGAGCCCCTCGGCCGTTTCCTCGAGGGAGATCTCGAGGTCGTAGCGCAGGTCCTCGCCGCGGCGCGCGCGCGTGCGGCGGCCGCGCTCGCCGCCGAAGAAGCCCTCGAAGAGGTCCTCGAAGATGCTGCCGAAGCCGACATCGCCCACGCCGCCCGGCCCCGCGACGGTGCCGAAGCGGTCGTACTGGGCCCGCTTGTCGGGGTCGGAGAGGACGGCGTACGCCTCGCTGATTTCCTTGAAGCGCTCTTCGGCGGCCTTGTCGCCGGGATTCCGGTCGGGGTGGCAGGCGCGCGCCAGGTGGCGGTAGGCCTTCTTGAGGGCGGCGTCGTCGGCGTTGCGCGGGACGCCGAGGGCCGTGTAGTAGTCCTTGGCGGCCACGCTAGGCGCCGGCTCCGTCCCCGCCGCCGGACGCCGGCTCGGGCGCCATGTTGACGGTGACCATGGCCGGCCGCAGCACGCGGCCGTTGAGCAGGTAGCCGCGCGCCGTCTCCTGGACCACCGTCATCTCGGGCTGCGCCGCGGTGTGCACTCGCGCCACGGCCTCGTGGCGCTCGGGGTCGAAGGGCTGGCCCACGGACGAAAACGGCGTCACCCCGAACTTCTCGAGCACGCGCAGCAGCTCGCGCTGGATCAGCTCCACTCCCGCGGTGACGGCGGCCGCCGGCTCGCTGCGGGCCGCCTGCAGCGCGCGATCGAAATTGTCGAGCACGGGCAGCAGCTCGCGCAGCAGCGACTCGTTGGCGAAGCGGGTGTATTCGTCGCGGTCGCGCGCCGCGCGCTTGCGCGCGTTGTCGAACTCGGCCACGGCGCGCAGGTAGCTATCCCGGAGACCCTCGAGCTCGCGGGTCTTGGCCTCCTGCGCAACGCGCAGCTGCTCGATCTCCCGCGCCGGATCGTCGGTCGGGTCGCTGGGGTCTTGGGGATGCCCGGGGACGTCGAAGTCGTCACTCATGGCAATAGTGTAGCAGGGGGGTCAGGTCTTGAAATCCAGCATTTCAACGGGCGACTCACCCCCAGAGCTCGGGGCCGATGTCGTATTTCAAGACCTGACCCCTAAGAGGGGAGGTAGAGCTGGTGCTTGACGCGCGACAGCGAGCTCGAGACGAGGCGCGCCGTCTCCTCCACGAGCGAGATCACCTCGGAGTACGCCATGCGGCGCGGCCCCACCACGCCCAGGATGCCCAGCACCTGGTCGCGGTAGGTGTAGGTGGAGGTGATCAGGCTGCACTCGCGCATCTCCTCCACCGGGTTCTCGCCGCCGATCATGACCTGGACGCCGCGCTCCTCGGCGATGCGCGAGAGCAGGTCGATGATGCGCGCCTTGTCCTCGAAGGCGCGGAGGAGGGTGCGGACGGTGCCCACGTCGGCGAAGTCCGGGTGGTCGAGGATATTGGTGGCGCCGCTGATGTAGAGCGTGCGGTCGCGCAGCAGCGTCACGATCTCGTCGAGCAGGGCGCGGCTGCGGGTCCAGAGCGGGTCCAGCGGGTCCGCCGGGGCGGCCATGTCGTCCACGATCTCCTGGAAGGTCTTGCCCCGGTAGCGGCGCGTGAGCCCCCGCCCGGTCTCGCGCAGCTCTTCGGCCCCGAGACGCGGCGTGGGCGTGATGCTCCGCGCCGTGACCCAGCCCGTGTCGGTGACGATCACGACCAGCGCCCGGTCTTCGTCCAGCGCCACGAGCTCGATGCGGTCGAGCGCCGTGTGCTTGAGCGGCGGCGCGAGCAGCATGCCGGTCATGTGGGTGCCGGCCGACAGCCGCGCGGGGGTCTCCGCCATGAGCTTCTCCGCCGCGTCGGCGTGGGGCAGCACGCTCTCGCGGCCCACCACCGTCGGCTCGGCGCCCATCCACGGCACCCGGCCCAGGTGCTCGACGTAGAAGCGGTAGGACTTGTCGGTGGGCACCCGGCCGGCCGAGGTGTGGGGCTGGCTGAGATAGCCCATCTCCTCGAGATCGGCCATGGCGTTGCGGATCGTGGCGGGCGAGAGGCCGCGGACGTGGCGCCGCGCGACGGCGCGGGAGCCGACGGGCTCGCCCGTCTCGACGTATTCGGTGATGACCGCCAGCAGCACTTGGCGGCTGCGCTGATCCAGTGTGTCGGAAGCCATGGCCGTCGCAGGCTAGCCTACAGGATTAGAGAAGCTCGAGAAAGAGCGCGTCGGAGAGGAGGAAGCCGGCCTCGGTGAGATGGGCGCGGCTGGCCTCTTCGACGAGGAGCCCGCGCGCTGTCCAGGCGTCCAGCAGCCCCGCCAGGCGTCCGGTGTCCCTCCCGGCGCGCTCGGCGAGCCAGGCGGCGGGGACGCCGTCGCGGGTGCGGAGCCCCAGAATGAGCCGCTCGCCCAGGCGCAGGCGCGGCGTGAGCGTCTCGTGGGTCGCCACGGGCAGCGCGCCGGCCTCGATCAGCGCGCAGTAGCGCTCGACGGGCTTGGCGTTGCCGTACCGCACGTCGCCCAGGAAACCGCAGGCCCCGGGCCCGAAGCCCAGATACTCCTCGGCGCGCCAGTAGACCTGGTTGTGCGCCGATCGGCGGCCGGGCCGCGCGTAATTCGAGATTTCGTAATGCTCGAAACCCTCCTCGGCCGCCCGGCGCGCCAGCTGCCAGTACTGGGCCGTCACCGCGTCCTCGGGCGGCAGGCCGCTCACCCCCGCGGCGTGCCAGAGGCTGCCCTCGTCGAGGGTCAGCCCGTAGGCCGAGAGGTGGTCGGGCCGCCAGGCGAGCGTTTCGCGAACCGTGCGCTCCCAGGTGTCGAGGTCGAGGCCTGGGAGGCCGTAGATCAGGTCCACGCTCACGTTGTCGAACCCGGCGGCGCGGGCGGCGTCGAAGGCCTGCCGCGCCTGGGCGGCCGAGTGGCGCCGGTCGAGCGTTTCGAGCACGCGGTCGTCCAGGCTCTGGACCCCGAGGCTGATCCGGCCGACGCCCGCGGCGCGGTAGCCCTCGAGCCGCTCGATGGTGATGTCGTCGGGATTGCACTCGACGGTGACCTCGGCCCCCGCCTCCACGGCGAAGCGCGTCCGCAGGCGATCGAGCACGGCGCCGAGCTGATCGGGCGCGGCCAGCGACGGCGTGCCGCCCCCGAAGAAGAGCGAGGTGAGCGTGGTCCCGGCGCGCCAGGGCGAGGCGGCGGCCAGGTCGATCTCGGCGAGCAGGGCCCCGAGGAAGCGGTCCATGCCCCCGGGGGAGTAGGGCGCGGTGTTGAACGAGCAGTAGCCGCAGCGCTCGGCGCAGAACGGCAGGTGCAGGTAGACCGCGAGCCGGGCGCTGCGGGGCGTCCAGCCGGCTACGGCAGGTAGTGGCCCAGCCTCTGCCAGCGCAGCCAATGCCGCTCTCCGTTCCACGACCAGTAGATCAGAAACGACTTGCCGCGGATCTTCTCGCGCTCGACGAAGCCCCAGTAGCGGCTGTCCTGGGAGTTGTCGCGGTTGTCGCCCATCACGAAGTACGAGTTCTGGGGCACGCGCAGCTGGTCGCAGGCGTAGAGATAGCTGCAGTGGGCGTTGAGGTTGGCGGGGTAGGGCCCGCCGCGCACGTAGGGCTCGTCCTGGAGCACGCCGTTGACCCAGACGCGATTGTCCCGCACCTGCACGGAGTCGCCGCCCATGGCGACGATGCGCTTGATGAAGTCGCGGGTCTCGTCCTTGGGGTACTTGAACACGATGATGTCCCCGCGCGCGGGGTCGCGGAGGCCCGGCAGGTGCCGGTCCGTGAACGGGATCTCGGCGCCGTAGAGGAACTTGTTCACCAGGATGTAGTCCCCGACGAGCAGGGTGTCCATCATCGAGCCGGAGGGGATGGTGAACGCTTGGACGGCGAACTGGCGGATCAGGAGGGCCAGCAGCACGGCGATGAAGATCGCCTCCGCGTACTCGCGGAGGGCCGACTTCCGGTGCGGGCGCGTCACGGCCGGCGCGGTGGCCGGCTCGTTCTCGGGACGCGTCTGCAGTTCGTTCATGGGGCCTAGCTCTTGAGGACCACGAGGAAGGCCTCCTGCGGCACCTCGACCTTTCCGACCTGTTTCATGCGCTTCTTGCCTTCCTTCTGCTTCTCGAGCAGCTTGCGCTTGCGGGTGATATCGCCGCCGTAGCACTTGGCGGTGACGTTCTTGCCCATGGCCTTGACGGTCTCGCGGGCGATGACCCGGCTGCCGATCGCGGCCTGGATGGCGACCTCGTAGAGCTGCCGCGGGATGACCTTGCGCAGCTTTTCCGCGAGCGCCTTGCCCTTCTCGTAGGCCTTCTCGTGGTGGACGATGACGCTCAGCGCGTCCACGGGATCGCCGTTGAGCAGAATGTCGAGCTTCACCATGTCCGACTCGCGGAACTCCAGGAAGTCGTAGTCGAAAGAGGCGTAGCCCTTGGAGATGGACTTGAGCTTGTCGTAGAAGTCCACCACGATCTCGCTCAACGGGAAGTCGAACTGGATGTGGACGCGCTTGCCCATGTACTCGAGCGACTTGTGCTCGCCCCGCTTCTCCTGGGCGAGCTTGTAGATCTCGCTCATGAATTCGGTGGGCACGAAGACGGAGCCGCGGACGTAGGGCTCCTCGACGCGCTCGATCTTGTCGGCCGGCGGCAGCTTGGACGGGTTCTCCACCTCGATCACTTCGCCCTGGGTGGTGATCACCCGGAAGCGCACGCTCGGCGCCGTGACGATCAGCGAGAGGTTGAACTCGCGCTCGAGCCGCTCCTGGACGATCTCGAGGTGCAGCATCCCCAGGAAGCCGCAGCGGAACCCGTACCCCAGCGCGAGCGAGGTCTCGGGCTCGAAGTTGAACGCCGAGTCGTTGAGCCTCAACTTCTCCAGCGCGTCGCGCAGGCCTTCGTAGTCGGTGTCCTCGATGGGGTAGAGCCCCGCGAAGACCATGGGCTTGGCGTCGCGGTAGCCGGGACAGGGCTCGGCCGTCGGCCGCGCGACCTCGGTGATGGTCTCGCCCATTTTGGCGTCCGCCACGCGCTTGATGGAGGCCGTGAGGTAGCCCACCTGGCCCGCCTCCAGCTCCTCGACCGGCCGCATGTCGGGGGCGAACACCCCGATCTGCTGCACCTCGTAGATCTTGCCGTTGGACATCAGAAGAATGCGGGCGCCGGCCCGAACGCGGCCGTCGATCACGCGGATGTAGGCGACCACGCCCTGGTAGGAGTCGTAGAAGGAGTCGAAGACCAGGGCCTTGAGCGGAGCCTCGGGGTCTCCCGTGGGGGGCGGGATGCGCCGCACGATGGCTTCGAGCACCTCGGGGACGCCGGTGCCGTACTTCGCCGACATGGTCAGCGCCTCGTCGCCGTCCAGCCCCAGCGTCTCCGAAATCTGGGCGCGCGTGCCCTCCACGTCGGCCGCCGGCAGGTCGATCTTGTTGATGACCGGGACGATCTCGAGCCCGTTGTCCAGCGCCAGGTAGAAGTTGGCCAGGGTCTGCGCCTCAACGCCCTGTGCGGCGTCGACGATGAGCAGCGCGCCCTCGCAGGCGGCCAGGGAGCGCGAGACCTCGTAGGAGAAGTCCACGTGGCCGGGCGTGTCGATCAGGTTGAGCGTGTACTCGTGCCCGTCCCGCGCGGTGTAGAGGAGGCGCACCGCGTGGGCCTTGATGGTGATGCCGCGCTCCTTCTCGAGGTCCATGGAGTCCAGGACCTGCCCCACCGCTTTCTTGGCGTCCATGGTGCCCGTGAGCGACAGCAGGCGGTCGGCGAGCGTGGACTTGCCGTGGTCGATGTGGGCGACGATGGAGAAGTTGCGGATTCGCTCGATGGCCATCCAGGCCAGAATAACACGACCGGACGTCCCGCGTGAGCGGCAGGCGCGCGCTAGGGCCAGAGCCGCGCGTGGTCCGGGACCGCGACGTCGGACCGGAGGACGACGCCGGGGCCGATCTGGGCGCCGGCGCCGACGCGCGCGCCCGAACCGACGATGCAGTCGCGCAGCAGAGCGCTCTCGCCCACGTCCACCTGCTCCCAGAGCACCGAGCCCTCGATCGTCGCGCCGCGTCCCACCGTGCAGTCCTCGCCCAGCACCACGTTGGGGCCCACGCGGCAGTCCGGGTCGAGCCGGCTGCCGGCCCCGATGACGCACGGGCTGACGAGGGTCACCGTCGGCCCGAGCCTGACACCGTCGGCGATCCAGCGCCCGCCCATCCACGGCCCCGCCGGGATCACGCGCGTCAGCACCCGGCCGGCCAGCAAGTCGAGGTGGGCCTCGCGGTACTTCTCCGGGCTGCCGATGTCGATCCAGTAGTGGCTGCCGACCCAGCCGTAGCAGGGCACGCCGTCGGCCACGAGCCCGGGGAAGAACTCGCGCTCGATGGACACCGCGCGGCCGGCCGGGATACGCGGGATGAGGGCGGAGTCGAGCACGTAGATGCCGGCGTTGACGGTGTCCGTGCTCACCCGCGTCGGGTCCGGCTTCTCGACGAAGTTGCGAACGCGGCCGTTCTCCTCCAGCTCGACCAGCCCGTAGTGGGTCGGGTCGGGCACGCGGGTGAGGTAGAGCGTGGCCTGGGACCGCCGCTCGGCGTGGAAGTCCAGCAGGAGGCCCAGGTCCGCGTCGGTGAGGATGTCGCCGTTGAGGACGACGACGGGGCCCGGGCCGAGCACGTCCAGGGCGTTCCGCACGCCGCCCGCCGTGCCCAGCGGCTCGGTCTCGACCGCGTAGCGCAGGTGCACGCCGTGGGCGGCGCCGTCACCCATGGTGTGCCGCACCTCCTCCACCATGTAGGAGCACGACAGGACCACGTCGGTGACGCCGTGCCGCTGCAGCAGGTCGAGCTGGTAGGCGAGGAAGGGGACGTTCAGCAGCGGGACAATGGGCTTGGGCTTGGTCAGGGTCAGCGGCCGCAGCCGCATCCCCTGTCCCCCGGCCAGGATGACGGCGGTCAGCTGCCTGGGGTCCAGGGAGCCGCCTCGCTGATGAGCATGACGGGGATGCCGTCACGCACGGGATAGGCCTTCTTGCAGGCCGGGCAGATGATGCGGGTCTCCTCGAAGATCAGCTCGCCCTTGCACGCCGGGCACGCCAGGATGGCACGGAGCTCTTCGTCGATCATGTCGTGGACTCCTTTCGGGTGACCTGCCGCGTGAAGGACTCGAAGGTCCGGGCCAGGCCCTCGCCGAGCGCCACCGTCGGGGCCCAGCCGAGCGCGCGCTTGGCGAGCGCGGGGCTCAAGCAGCTGCGCCGCTGCTCGCCCGGCCGCGCGGGACCGTGCTGCGCGGCCGCGCCGGGGCCCGCGACCGCCGCCAGGCCGCGGTAGATCTCGTTCACCGAGGTCTCGATCCCCGTGCCGATGTTCACGCCGCCCGTGACCTCCGGGTGCTCCAGCGCGCGCAGGTTGGCCGCCGCCACGTCCTCCACGTAGACGTAGTCGCGCGTCTGCTCGCCGTCGCCGTTGATGACCGGGGGCTGCCCCGTGAGGAGCCGGTGGCAGAAGATGGCGACGACGCCGGCCTCGCCGTGCGGGCTCTGCCGCGGGCCGTACACGTTGGCGTAACGGAGCGCGATGCCGCTCAGGCCGAACAGCCCGCCCCAGGCGCTCACGTAGTGCTCCATGGCGATCTTGCTGATGCCGTAGGGCGACACGGGCAGCATGGGGTGGTCCTCGGGCGTCGGCAGGAGGTCGGTGTCGCCGTAGGCGGCGCCGCCGGTCGAGGAATAGAGAAGACGCCGGACGCCGAAGCGGCGGCAGCAGTCGAGCAGGTTGAGGCCGCCCAGGATGTTGACCGAGGCGTCGAAGGCCGGGTCGCTGACGGAGCGGCCGACCGCGGCCTGGGCGGCCAGGTGGGCGACCACCTCGGGCCGCTCGGCGGCGAAAACTTCAGCGAGCCGCGTGCTGCGCACGTCCACCACGCGCAGGCGCGCGGCGGGGTCGACCCAGGCCGGGTTGCCGGTGGACAGGTTGTCGGCGACGGCGACCGCGTGGCCCGCGGCGACGAAGGCGTCCACCACGTGGGAGCCGATGAACCCCGCGCCGCCCGTGACCAGAATTTTCACGCCCGCGCGCCGCCCTGCCGGTACCACTCGATGGTCTGCCGGAGCCCCTCGTCCAGCTCCACCCGGGGCTCCCAGCCGAGCAGTTCGCGCGCCCGCGAGATGTCGGGCTGCCGCACCTTTGGGTCGTCGGTGGGCAGGGGGCGGAAGACGATCTCGCTCCGGGCGCCCGAGAGCCGCAGCACCTGCTTCGCCAGCTCGAGCAGGGTCATCTCCCGCGGGTTGCCCAGGTTGACCGGGTTGTTGAACGCCGCGTTCATCAGCCGCCAGATGCCCTCCACGAGATCGGAGACGTAGATGAAGGAACGGGTTTGCGAGCCGTCGCCGTAGACGGTGAGCGGCTCGCCGGTCAGCGCCTGGCGGATGAAGGTGGGCACCGCGCGGCCGTCGGTGAGCCGCATGCGGCTGCCGTAGGTGTTGAAGATGCGGACGATGCGCGTGTCCAGGCCGTGAAAGCGGTGGTAGGCCATGGTGATGGCCTCGGCGAAGCGCTTGGCCTCGTCGTAGACGCCGCGCGGCCCCACGGGGTTGACGTTGCCCCAGTAGTCCTCGCGCTGCGGGTGGACCAGCGGGTCGCCGTACACCTCGGACGTCGAGGCCAGGAGGAACTTGGCCCGCTTCGCCTTGGCGAGGCCCAGCGCCCGGTGGGTGCCGAGGGAGCCCACCTTGAGCGTCTGGATGGGCAGCTCGAGGTAGTCGATGGGCGAGGCGGGGCTCGCGAAGTGCAGCACGTAGTCGAGCGGCCCCTCGACCTCGATGAAGTTCGTGACGTCGTGCTTGACGAAGGTGAAGCGCGGCTCCCGGATATGGGCGACATTCGTCAGGGAGCCGGTCAGGAGGTTGTCCATGCAGACGACATCCCAGCCGCGCGCGAGCAGGTCATCGCAGATGTGGGAGCCGATGAAACCGGCGCCGCCCGTGACGAGCACCCGCACGGCGCGCCCCTCAGGCCGGCAGGACGGGCTTCCGCCCGATGGAGTAGTACTCGAAACCCAGGCGGCGCATGCGCTCGGGCTCGTAGAGGTTGCGGCCGTCGAAGATCACGGGCCGCCGCATGAGGCCGCGCAGGCGCTCCAGGTTGAGGAACCTGAATTCGTTCCACTCGGTGACCAGCGCGATGGCGTCGGCGCCCCGGGCGGCCTCGTAGGCCGACTCGCCGAAAACGACCGTGTCCGGCAGCAGCCGGCGCGCGTTGCCATTGGCGACAGGGTCGTAGGCGCGGATGGCGGCGCCCGCCCCGTGCAGCAGACGGATCACCTCCAGGCTCCTGGCCTCGCGCATGTCGTCGGTGTTGGGTTTGAAGGCCAGCCCCAGCACGGCCACCGTCTTGTCGTCCAGCGGGCCCAGGGCCTTGCGCATCATCTCGACCAGGTGCGCGGCCCGCTCCCGGTTGATCTCGGCCACGGAGCGGAGCAGCTTGAAGTCGTACCCGAGCCGCGCCGCCGTGTGGATCAGCGAGTCCACGTCCTTGGGGAAGCAGGACCCGCCGTAGCCCAGCCCGGCCTGGAGAAACTGCGCGCCGATGCGGGGGTCGAGTCCCATGCCCTTCATGACCTGGCTCACGTCGGCGCCGGCCGCCTCGCAGATGTTGGCGATGGCGTTGATGAAGGAGATCTTGGCGGCCAGGAAGGCGTTGGAGGCGTACTTGATCACTTCGGCCGAGGGCAGGTCGGTGATGATCATCGGGCGCTCGAGCGGGGCGTAGAGCTCCACCAGAGTCATGGCCACCTGCTGGGTCTGGGCGCCGATCACGATGCGGTCGGGGCGGAGCGTGTCCTCGATGGCCGAGCCCTCACGCAGGAACTCGGGATTGGAGACCACGTCGAACTCGACGGGCCGGGGCTGCTGGCGGGCGATGACCTCGCGGACGAGCTCGCCGGTGCCCACCGGCACGGTGGACTTGTTGACGACCACCTTGTAGCGGTCCATGGCGCGGCCGATCCCGGCCGCCACGGCCTCGACCTGGGAGAGGTCGGTCTCGCCGCTGTCCTTGGACGGGGTGCCCACCGCGATGAAGATGACGTCGGACTGGCGCACGGCCGCGGCCAGGTCGGTGCCGAAGGCCAGGCGGCCGTCGCCCACGTTGCGCGTGACCATCTCCTCGAGCCCCGGCTCATAGATGGGCATCTGCCCGGCGCGCAGGCCATCGATCTTGGCGCGGTCGTTGTCCACGCAGACCACGTCGTTGCCCAGGTCGGCGAAGACCGCCCCGGTGACCAGTCCGACGTAGCCGGTTCCGACGACGCAGATGTTCATGGCTCAGTGCTCACACAGACACTCAGGATACCAAACGATCGCCCCGCCCGGCGAATCTCCCCGCGCGGATCAAGAGAAGGCGAAGCGAACCAGGCGTTCGGCGACCAGCACGATGAAGAGCAGCAGGAGGTAGAAGTTCGAGAAGAGGAAGAGCGACAGCCAGCCGCGCTGGTCCTCGGGGTGGTGCGCGAACTTGTTGGCCAGCCAGATGAGCCGCCCGCCCAGGGCCGCGGCCGCCACGAGGGCGGCGGGCCCGCCCACGCCGAAGGTGGGCGCGGCCAGCGACCAGGCCGTGAGGCCCAGGGCGTAGAGCAGGATCAGCCGAGCCGTGCCCTCGACGCCCACCGTTTCCGAGACCATGGGGAAGCCGCCCGCGGCGTAGTCCGCGCGGTAGCGCAGGGCCAGGGCCCAGAAATGGGGCATCTGCCAGAGGAAGAGGATCCCGAAGAGAATCACCGCGCCCGCGTCGGTGAGGCTGCCGCCGCCGGCCACCCAGCCGATCACGGGCGGGATCGCGCCGGGCACGGCGCCGGGCACGGCCGCGAAGGGCGACGTGGGCTTGAGCCAGGGTGTATAGACGCCGTTGTAAAACGCCGCGGCGACGACGCCCAGCAGCCCCGCGACCCATCCGATCCCGAGCCAGAGCAGCAGCGCGCCGGACACGATGGCGACGGCGGCGAAGCGTGTGCCCTGGGACGTGGACAGGCGCCCGGAGGGCAGCGGCCGCCCGGCGGTGCGCCCCATCAGCGCGTCGGGCCGGCGCTCCTGCACCTGGTTGAGGGCCGAGGCGCCCGAGGAGAGCAGCAGGACGCCGGCCAGCACGAGGAGCCCGTGGGCCCACGGGAAATCGGCGCCGAGCGGCGCGCGGAGCATGAAGCCCGCGCCGGCCGACACCAGCACCAGCAGCACGATGCCGAACTTGCTGAGCTCGGCGTAGGCTCCGATCCGATCGGTGACGGTGAGGGCCGGGATGCCGCGCGCCGCCGCCGCGGCGGCCCTAGGAGGCATTGACGGCCTCCCCCAGCCGCTCCGCCGCCGGGCGCGGAGCCGCCGCCAGCAGGCCCTGCCAACTCCCGGCCCGGATGCTGGTCCACACGAGCGCGCCCCAGAGGGCGTAGCCGACGGCCGCGTGGGCCGCGCGGATGGGCGGCGTGAGCTGGAGCCACACGGCCCCGATGCCGAGGGCGACCTGGAGCAGGGCCAGGGCGGCGGTGGCGGCGGTCACGCGGGCGAGCGCCGTGCGCCGGCCGGCCATCGCCAGGTGGGCGAAGAGGCCGAGCAAGGTGACGCCGAGCCAGCGGTGCACCCAGTGGACGAGGGCCAGCCAGTGGCCAGGCAGGAGCTCGCCGCTGCACGACGGGAAGTCGGGGCAGGCGAGCCCCGCGCCCGTATGCCGGACGTAGCCGCCCAGCGCCATCTGGAGCAGCAGCACCGCCAGCCCGACGCGGGCGAGCGCGGCGACTTTGGCGGCGCCGGCCGGCGGCGCGGCGCGCTCCGCCCGGTCGCCCGAGGCCAGCAGCAGCAGCCCGCCAAAGATGAGCAGGGCGTTCACGAGGTGGGCCGTGCTGACGAGATAGGGCAGTCTCAACAGCACGGTGATCCCGCCCAGCGCGATCTGCACGCCCAGCAGCACGAGCAGCACGATGCCCACCCGTCCCGCTCCGCGCGGGCCGGAGCGCCAGAGCGTGGCGGCGATCGCCGCCACGACGAGGAGCGAGGCCGCCAGGGCGGCCACCCGGTGGCCGTACTCGATCAGCACATCGGGCCGGAGCGGCGGAATCAGGCTGCCGTGGCAGAGCGGCCAGTCGGGGCAGGCCAGGCCCGAGCCCGTGGCGCTCACGAGATTGCCGAGGGTCATGAGCGCGAAGACGGCGCCGACGGCCAGCCAGGGGAGCGCCCGCGACGCGCTAGCGGCCATGGCGGGCCTCCATCTCGGCTGCCGGCGCCGCGGTGTCCTCGCCCCCGGCGGCCTGCCAGCGGAAGAACACGACGGAGATGGCGGCCACGAAGATCAGCCCGCCGGGGATCCACATGATGAGCCCGCCCAGATGCTGGTCGGCGCGCGGCGTGAGCTGCGCCCAGATCCGCGGCGCCGCCTCGTAGTACGGGTAGAGCACGCTCTCGGCCATGGAGATGAAGATCGCCACCATCACCATGGGCAGGCCGACCACGAAGAGGTAGAGGAGCTGTACCGGGTAGGCCGCGCGCGGCAGCTCGGGCAGGGGCGAGAGCACCGGCCACCAGAGGATCACCGAGGCGGCCATGAACAGCAGGTGCTCGACGATGTGGACGCCGTGGTGCTCCATGGCCAGATTGTAGAGCGGCGGCAGGTGCCAGGCCACCAGGACCAGGTTGAAGGCGGTAAAGGCCCCCGCGGGGCGCGTGACGAGGCGGCCGAGCCGGAGGAGCCGCGGGTCGCGCAAGAGCGGGCGGAGCATCCAGCCCGGCGTGCCGTAGAGCAGGAGCGGCGGCATGGCGAAGACCAGCAGCATGTGCTGGATCATGTGCGCGCTGAACAGATAATAGTCCGACAGCTCGTGCACCGGGCCCGTGAGGGCGCCCAGCAGGACGGCGAGGAAGCCGCCGAACGAGAGGGCCTTGAGCACCTCGAGCCGGGCGCCGGGGGCCGCGCGGCGCCGCCACAGGATCGCGGCCGCGTAGGCGCCGCCCAGCAGCGCCACCCCGGCCAGGATGGAGGGGTCGGCGGGCCAGGCGGTCCAGTCGAAGCCCTCGGGACCGAGGGGCGGCGGCCCCGCGGGCCCGGGTCCTGCGTGCGCCATGGTCAGGAGCGCGGCAGGAGCAGGAACGCGCCGAACAGCGCCATCAGCGCCAGGATGATGGCGCAGGCGATGGTGAGCGGCCCGACGAAGAGCGCGGTGAGCAGCTTGGCGTCGTAGCGCAGGTGCATGTAGAAGCCCACGACCAGCGCGAACTTGACGATGGACATGACGATGAGCGACGCCACCAGCACGTGGCTGGGCAGCCCGGGGATGTAGATCAGCGAGATCTCCAGCGCCGTCACGATGGCCAGGACGACGGCGATGCGGAGGTAGGTCGCGACGGTGGCGTGCCCTCCACCCCCTCCGTGCGCCTGAGCGGTCGCGTGCGATTGAGCCATGGCGTCTCCTACGGGATCAGATAGACCAGGGTGAAGATGGCGATCCAGACGATGTCGACGAAGTGCCAGTACAGCCCGCAGATCTCCACCTTGAGCGCGTCCTCGGGCCCGAGCTTGCCCCGCATTGCCAGCGCCCAGAGCGCCAGCAGCCAGATCACGCCGCCGGTGACGTGGGCGCCGTGGAAGCCCGTGAGCGTGAAGAAGGTGGAGCCGAAGAGGTTGGTCTGCAGCGTGAGCCCCAAGTGGACGAAGTGGGTGAACTCGAAGATCTGGAAGCCCACGAAGCCCGCGCCGAGCGTCGCCGTCGAGAACAGCCAGATCTTGGCCCACTTCATGTCGTTCCGCTGCACGGCAGCCAGGGCCAGCACCATGAGCACCGAGGACATCAGCAGGACGAAGGCGCTGACCGAGGTCAGGGGGATGTTCAGAATCTCGTGGGGCGTGGGCCCCGAGAGGCTCTTGCCCTTGTAGGAGAGGTAGGTGCCGATGAGCGAGCCGAAGAACATGCACTCCGAGCCGAGGAAGGCCCACATGCCCATCTTGCGATGATCGAGCCCGGTGATCCCGATGTTCGGGTCGTGCTCGGCGTGCGACGCGGCCTGGCTGGTCATGGGACCGCTCCTAGTGGCCGCCGCCGGACGCGGGGCGGTGGTATTCGAGCGCGAACCGGAACATGCAGTAGAGGGTGAGCAGGCCGCCCAGGACGACCTGGTAGATGCTGATCAGGGCGCCCGACATCATGAACAGGAAGGCGGCCCCCAGGAGGATCGGCCAGTAGGACGGCGGAGGCATGTGGATGGCCTTGATCTCGGCCGCGCTCACAGGCGCGGGGCGCCCGGTGGGCTTGCCGCCGTGGCCGTCGCCGTGCTTCTGGAGCCAGAACGGATCCCGGTCGCGCACGGTCGGCACGCGGGCGAAGTTGTAGACCGGCGGCGGCGAGGGGATGGACCACTCCAGCGTGCGGGCATCCCACGGGTCGTCGCCCGCCGTCGGTGCCGAGCGCTGCGTCCTGACGACGTTGACGATGAAGACCAGGATCGACACCGCGATCACGAACGCCCCGATGGTGGACACCAGGTTCCAGAAGTACCAGCCCAGGTCGGGCGCGTAGGTATAGATCCTGCGCGGCATGCCGATCAGGCCGAGGTAGTGCTGGGGGAAGAACGTCGTGTTGAAGCCGAGCATCATGAGCCAGAAGTGCCACTTGCCCAGGCGCTCGTCGAGCAGGCGGCCCGTGATCTTCGGCCACCAGTAGTAGATGCCGGCGAAGAGGCCGAAGATCGAGCCGCCGAAGAGCACGTAGTGGAAGTGGGCGACGACGAAGTAGGTGTCGGTCTGCTGGAGATCCACCGGCGGCGAGGCGTGCATGATGCCGCTGAGTCCGCCCATCGTGAACATGGCGATGAACCCCAGCGCGAAGAAGAGCGGGGTCTTGAAGCGCACGGTCCCGCCCCAGAGCGTCCCGATCCAGTTGAAGATCTTCACGCCCGTCGGGACGGCGATCAGCATGGTGGCGATGGAGAAGGCCGAGTCCGCCACCGGGCCCAGGCCCACCGAGAACATGTGGTGGCTCCAGACGCCGAAGCCGAAGAAGCCGATCATGATGCCGGAATAGATGACCACCGGGGCGCCGAAGAGCGGCTTCCGGGCGAAGGTCGGCAGCACCTCGGACACGATGCCCATGGCGGGCAGGATCAGGATGTACACCTCCGGGTGGCCGAAGATCCAGAACAGGTGCTGCCAGAGCAGGGGGTCGCCGCCCCCCGCCGGCGCGTAGAAGAGCGTGCCGAAGAAGCGGTCGAACATCAGGAGGATCAGCCCCACGGTGATGGCCGGGAAGGCCAGCACCAGCAGGAACTGCGTCACGAAGCTCATCCACACGAACAGCGGCATCCGCATGAGCGTCATGCCCGGGGCGCGCAGGTTGATGATGGTGACGACGAAGTTGAAGCCGGCCATCAGGGACGAGATGCCGAGGATCTGCAGGCCCAGCACCCAGAAGTCGATGCTGGCGGTCGGGGAGAACTGCCTGCTGGTCAGGTTGGCGTAGCCGAACCAGCCGGCATCCGGCGCCACTCCGAAGAGCCAGCTGGCGTTGAGGAACAGGGCGCCCGCCAGGAAGATCCAGTACGAGAGCGCGTTCAGCCGCGGGAAGGCCACGTCCCGCGCCCCGATCATCAGCGGGATCATGTAGTTAAAGAACGAGGCCGACAGCGGCATGATCGCCAGGAACACCATGGTCGTGCCGTGCATGGTGAACAGCTCGTTGAAGGCCTGGGGGCCCACCAGGGTGTTGTCCGGCCGCGCGAGCTGCAGGCGCATGATGAGCGCCTCGACGCCGCCCACGAGGAAGAAGATGAAGGCCGAGGTGCCGTAGAGGATCCCGATCCGCTTGTGGTCCACGGTCGTGAGCCAGGACCAGAGCACGCCGTGGCTCTTCGCCTGGGTGCCGGGCATGAACGCCGCGTGAGTCGCCATGTGGGATCCTTGTTATTTCAGGCTGAGAAGGTAGGCGGCGAGGGCCTTGCTCTGCTCGCCCTTCATGCCCAGGTTCGGCATCAGCGCGCCGGGCTTCATGTGCGCGGGATTCTCGATCCACTTCGTCAGGTTCTCGGCCGTGGTGGCCAACAGCCCCGCCGCGAACATCTTGCGGCTCCCGAAGTGGTTCAGGTTCGGGCCGAGCACGCCGGCCGACACGCCGCTGATCACGTGGCAGCCCACGCAGGCCGACTGGGCGAACAGGGCTTTGCCCTGCTGGGCCAGCGCGTCGGTGGGCTCCACGGGCGGCGCCTGCTGCGCCTTGACCCACTGCTCGAACTCGCCCTTCGGGTGCACGATGGCCCGGAAGCGCATGTTGGCGTGGGACATGCCGCAGTACTCGGCGCACTGCCCCGGGTACTCGCCGGGCGTATCGGGCGTCATCACGAGCTGGTTGACCCGGTGCGGGACGACGTCGCGCTTGCCGCCGAGCTGGGGGATCCAGAAGGAGTGGATGACGTCGGGCGCGTTGAGGTAGAAGGCCACCGTCTGGCCCACCGGCAGGTGCAGCTCGTTGGCCGTCGTGATCCTGAGCCCGGGGTAGCGGAACTCCCACCACCACTGGTGCCCGACCACGTCCACCCGCAGCGCCGTCGCGGCCGGCGCCTCCTGGGTCTTGAAGATCACCCGGATCGTCGGGATGACGAAGATTAATAGGATCACGGCGAACGCGATGGTCCAGGACACCTCCAGCGGCGTGTTGCCGTGGATCTGCTTCGGGATGGGCGCGCCCGGCCGGTCCCGGAAGCGCCAGCAGCAGTAGAGGAGGGCGCCCTCCACGAGGATGAAGATCCCGAGCGTCCACCAGGAGATCAGCATGAAGATCTCGTGGGTCATCTTCCCGAAGTCCGACTTCGGCATGACCGTGCTCATGGGCGTGTCCCAGTCCCAGCCCACCCAGCTGCAGGCGGACGCCAGCGCCAGGACGGTGAGGAGGAGGAGCACGGTCGTGACCCGGGGGCGGCTCGGCACGCGCGTTGTCATGGTCTCGCTTGGAGTTCCGTTACCGTGGAGGGGCGGCGAAGGGGGCGCCGGGCGTCTCCGCCGAGCTCACGGCGGAGGCCACGGCCGGCCGCTCGATGTCGAACACCGCCACCCAGCTGCGGGCGGCCAGGAAGAGCACGAGCACGACGGGGATGCAGGTCCACAGCAGATCGGTGCGCCTGGGCGCGCGTCCGGCCGCCGACACGCGCCGGGAGCGCAGCACGAACACGAGGGAGCTCGCCTGGAAGGCCAGGAATAGCGTCAGCACCACGGCCAGGAGCAGGTGGACTATCGTCGGCACGAGACCCTCATTGAGGTAATAGCTGAACTCCCGCGGAAGTGTACTTTATTGATGCAGAAAAGCCAAGTGGAATGATTCACATGCGTCATTTTTGGCGAGAATCGGCGCTCCTGGCCAGATCGGGGCTAGAACGACCACTCCGAGAAGAGCTTCTGCTTCAGACGGTCCAGCTCCTCGACGCGGGCCGGCAGGTCGCCGCCGGCCGCCATGTCCAGCAGCGTTTCGTTCAGGCGCAGCAGCCGCCGCGCGATGACCGCCGCGATGCCCAGCGCCAGCCGGTGGGCGGCCATGTCCCCGGCGTCGATGCGGCGGCGGAACTGCTCCTTGGCGAGGAAGCGGAACTCGCAGTGCGACAGCGCCCGCGCCGTCGCCGTGTGCGGGCCATCCATGATCAGGGAGATCTCGCCCAGCATGGACGGCGCCTTGACCACGCCCACCGACTGGGCCGCGCCGTCGCGCCGCTGCTGGACGATCTCTACATGGCCGGCGACGAAGAAGAACAGCCCCTTGCCCACCTCGCCCTCCCGGAAGGCGACCTCGCCCGCGGGCACGCCGACCGGCTCCGTCGCCGCCAGCAGAGCGCCCGCCTGCGCGTGGGAGAGGGTGGGGCAGAGCGTGGTGCAGAGCACTTCGATGAAGTCTTCGGCCATCGCTAAACTCCTCAGGCCGCCAGGTGGAGCAGGGCGCCTAGCAAGACGTTGCCGCCCCGCTCGATGGCCTTCCAGTCGCTCATCTCGTCCGGCCGGTGACTGCGGCCGCCCTTGGAGGGGATGAAGAGCATCCCGGCCTCGGTGACGGCGGCGAGGTTCTGGGCGTCGTGGCCCGCGCCCGAGGGCATGCGCTTGAACCGGAGCCCGAGGGCGCGGCAGGCCGCCTCCACCGCGCCCATCACGCGCGGGGCGCAGCGGGCGGGTTCGGTGCGCGACTGGGCCTCGACCTCCACCCGCAGGCCGCGGCGCCGGGCGACGGCCCGGGCGAGCGCCAGGCACTCGCGGTCCAGCCGCGCCAGGATCTTCGGGTCGAGCTCGCGCATCTCCTGGAGCAGCGCCGCCCGCGCCGGCACGATATTGGAGACGCCGGGCGCGAGCTCGACGCGGCCGAAGTTGGTGACGCTGCGGCCGCTGCCCTTCTTCACGATGTGCTCCCGGGCCTTGAGCGCGTACTCGGCGGCGCCCAGGAAGGCGTCCTTGCGCCGCGCCATGGGCGTCGTGCCCGCATGATCGGGTTCGCCCACGAAGGTGAGCCGGTTGCGGCGGATTCCCACGATCCCTTCCACCACTCCGATCGGGATGCGCGCCGCCTCCAAGTGCGGCCCCTGCTCGATGTGCAGCTCGAGATAGGCCGAGAGCTCGCGGGGGTCGCCCTGGGCCCTGGGCGCCTCGTGCGCGCTGAAGCCGGCCCGCGCCATGGCGTCCGCCAGCCGCTCGCCGTCGGCGGAGCTGAGCGTGGCGATGGTCCCCGGATCGATGCGGCCCGTGAAGCAGCTTGAGCCGAAGAGGCTGCCGTAGCGCCCTTCCTCGTCGCTCCATGCCGCCACCGCCAGCGGCCGGCCTCTGCGCGCGCCGGCTTCGCGGATGGTCTCGAGGCACTCGAGCCCGGCCAGGACGCCGAGCGCGCCGTCGAGCGGGCCTCCTTGGGGCACCGTGTCGATGTGGGAGCCCGTCAGCACCGTCGGGCCGGGGCCGCCGAGGCACCCGAAGACATTGCCCGCTGGGTCCACCCGGGTCTCGAGCCCGGCGTCTTTCATCTGCGCGAGGAGCCAGGCCCGCGCCTCCTCGTGGGCCGGGCTCCAGCAGGACCGGCTGATGCCTTGCCCGTCGGGATTGCAGCCGAAGCGGGAGAGCGCTTCGATGCGCGAGCGGAGCCGGGGGAGCGAGATGGCGGGGCCCATGGGCGCCCGGCAAGTATACCCTAGGGGCCCGTGCCGAAAACCGCGCCAGCGGAAGCCCTTGACACCCTCTCGCGGCGACCCGTATGATGCCAATGAATAGCCGTTCAGTCGATCCAGTGCGGGTCCTCGCAGCGCCTATAAGTACTTGGAGGGCGTATGGATTTCACGCTGACCCCAGAGCAGCAGTCCTTCCGGGACGAGGTCCGCGACTGGCTCAAGAAGAACCTGCCGCGGGGCTGGGTCGAGCGGCTGCGGCAAGGCTCGGACGTACCCCGTCCCGAGGCCTACGAGTTCCTCAGGGGCTGGCAGCGGAAGATGTACGACGCCGGCTTCGTGGGCCTGACCTGGCCCAAGGAGTACGGCGGCCGCGGGCTCACCTTCATGGAGGAGCTGATCCTCGCCGAGGAGATGGCGCTCGCGAAGGCCCCGCCCGTGCTCAACATCCTGGCCATCGGCATGGCGGGCCCGACGATCATCGCCTACGGCACCGAGGAGCAGAAGAAGCGCTACCCGGCCAAGATGCTCTCCTGCGAGGAGATCTGGTGCCAGGGGTATTCGGAGCCCAACGCGGGCTCGGACTTGGCGTCGCTGCAGACCCGGGCGGTGAAGGACGGCGAGTACTACGTCGTCAATGGCCAGAAGGTCTGGACCTCGCTGGCCCACGTGTCCGACTGGATGATGCTGCTGGCCCGCACCGATCCCGACGCCCCCAAGCACAAGGGCATCACCTACTTCCTGCTGGATATGAAGCTGCCGGGTATCACGGTGAAGCCGCTCAAGCAGATCACCGGGGACCCCGAGTTCAACGAGGTGTACTTCGACAACGTGCGCGTGCACGAGTCGGAGATCCTCGGCGGCCTCAACAACGGCTGGGCGGTGGGCCTGGCCACGCTCATGTACGAGCGCCTGGCCCTGGGCTTCGGGCTGCAGGTGCGCCTGCGGATCGCGCTGG
>JBGPZD010000012.1:0-35250 GCA_041493605.1 Methylomirabilia bacterium | reverse complement strand
TGAAGGGGGTGAAGCGGTGACCGGCCGCCGACTGGAAGGCAGAACGGCCATCGTCACCGGCTCGACCAAGGGCATCGGGCTCGCCATCGCCCGCGCGTATGTGAGCGAGGGCGCGCGAGTGGTGATCAACTCGCGCGACGCTAACGACTGCGCGAGGGTGGCCCAGACCCTGGGCGAGTCGGCGGTTCCGGTGGCGGCCGATCTGTCGCGCTCGGGCGAGGTCCGCCGGCTGGCCCGGGAGGGGCAGTCGGCCTTGGGCGGGCGCGTTGACATCCTGGTCAACAATGCGGGGCAGCCGCGCGTGGCGCCGTCCGAGGAGCTGGCCGAGACCGACTACCGCTATACCCTCGACCTCAACCTGACCGGTTACTTCATCCTGAGCCAGGAGATCGCCCGCGGCATGTTGGCGCGGAAGAGCGGCACCATCATTAACATTAGTTCCATGAACGGCAGCGTGCCCTTTCCGCACCGGTTGGCATACTGCGTCTCCAAGGCCGGGCTCAACATGATGACCAAGGTCATGGCCATCGAGTGGGCGGCTCGCGGCGTGCGGGTCAATGCCATCGCCCCCGGCTATGTCGAGACTGAGTTCGTCAAGACGCTGGCACAGAAGGGCATTCTGGACCTCGACAAGCTTGCCCGGCGCACCCCCATGGGGCGCATCGGGACCCCGGAGGAGATCGCCGAGGCGGCCGTCTTCCTGGCCTCCCCGGGGGCGTCCTTCATCACCGGGGAGGTCCTCACCATAGACGGGGGCTGGTCCTCCTACGGTTACCTCTGACGGTCCGTAAACAATAGGATAGAGGGAGGCGTCTTACACCCCAGGAGGGGAGACGATGAGACGACTCCGTAGGGCCTGCTGGCCCGTCCTCGTGGCGGTGGGCGTCGGAGCATGTTCGGCCGCAGCGGCGGGCCCTGCGCCGGCACCCGTCGCATCTCCCGCTCGCCCGAGCCCCGCGCCCGGCATCGCCCTCCCGGCTTCTCCCCTCAGCGAAGAACAGAAGATTCTCCACGCGCTCAGCCGTCTCGGCTACGGACCCCGGCCCGGCGACATCGAGCGGGTCGGGCAGATGGGGCTTCACGCCTGGATCGAGCGTCAGCTCGATCCCCGGAAGATCCCGGATCCGGCGGTCGACCAGATGCTGGCGGGCTACCCGACGCTCGGCATGACCACCGCGGAGCTGGCGCGCGAATACCCGAGGCCCTCGAAACAGGCGCAGGAGAAGCTCGCCTCGGGCCAGATGACGCGCCAGGAGATGCAGCAGATGTTCCCGCCTGAGAAGCGTCCGTTCCGGATCACCGGTGAGATGCAGGGCGCCAAGGTCGCCCGCGCCGTGATGAGCGAGCGCCAGCTCCAGGAAGTCATGGTGGACTTCTGGTTCAACCACTTCAACGTCTTCGCGCAAAAAGGCCAGGTCCGCTGGATGCTCCCGTCCTACGAGCGCGACGCCATTCGGCCCCATGCGCTGGGCAAGTTCCGCGACATCGTCAACGCCACGGCCCACCACCCGGCCATGCTCTTCTATCTCGACAACTGGATGAGCACGCGCGCCGACCTGACGATGCCGGCGGGTCCGAACCGGGGCAAGAAGATGGGTCTCAACGAGAACTACGCGCGGGAGCTGATGGAGCTGCACACCCTCGGGGTGGATGGCGGCTACAGCCAGCAGGACGTGATCGAGGTGGCGCGTGCCTTCACGGGCTGGACGATCGAGCGGCCGGAGAAGGGCGGCGAGTTCGTCTTCCGCCCTATTGCGCACGACCGGGGCGAGAAGCGCATTCTCGGGCATGTCATCCGGGCCGGCGGTGGAGAGCTGGACGGCATGCAGGTCATCGACATCCTGGCGCGGCATCCCTCCACCGCCACGTTCATCTCCACCAAGCTGGTCCGGCGCTTCGTCAGCGACGAGCCGCCGCCGGCACTGGTGGAGCGCGCAGCCGGGACGTTCCGGCGGACGGACGGCGACATCCGCGCGGTCCTGGCGACCATCTTTTCCTCGCCCGAGTTCTGGTCCGCCGAGGCGTATCGCGCGAAGGTCAAGACGCCCTTCGACGTGGTGGTGAGCGCGGCGCGGGCGTTGGACACCAAGATCGCGCCGCCCGGCGCGGCGAGCGCCTACCCCGATCAGGATCTCACCATGGCCCCGCGGCTCAATGTGGGCGAGCGCGCGGTTGAGCGCGGTGGCTTCAACGTCGGCGGTGGCTTCGTCCTGGCCCGGCAGGTGGCCGCCCTCGGCGAGCCGCTCTACGAGATGCAGCCGCCGACCGGCTACGCGGACATCGCCGAGGCCTGGGTCAATACCGGAGCGCTACTGGCCCGGATGAATTTCGCGTTGGCCCTGGCCCACAACCGGCTCCCGGGCGCGCGTGTGGAACTTCCAAAGCTCCTGACCGGCGTGGACCGGAGCCGGCCCGACCGGGTTCTGGACCGGCTCCTGACCGTGCTCCTCCACGGCCAGGCCTCGCCGGAGACGCGGACGGTGCTCGCCGCGCAGCTCGACAGCCCCGAGATCACCCGCTCCACGGCCTACGACATGGGTCCGAAGAACACCGACGTCGAAAAACTCGCGGCCTTGGTATTGGGCTCACCCGAGTTTCAGCGGAGGTAGCGCCATGCACGAGTGCACGCGCCGGTCGTTCATGAAGGGCGGAGCCCTCGCCATGGTCGGGCTGGGCTCCATCCCGCGCTTCCTCGTCAGGACAGCCTACGCCGAAGGGCGCGCGGCCCGGCCCAAGATCCTCATCGCGGTGTTCCAGCGTGGCGCGGTAGACGGGCTGAGCATGGTGGTGCCCCACGGCGACGCGGCGTACTACACGGCCCGCGGCGGTATCGCGGTCGCCCGTCCCGCCCGCGGGAGCGCTGACACGACCGTCGACCTCGACGGCTTTTTCGGGTTCCATCCAGCGCTGGAGCCGCTCAAGGCCCTCTGGGCTGGCCGCCGGCTCGCCGTGGTCCATGCCTGCGGCTCCCCGGACACGACGCGCTCGCACTTCGACGCCCAGGACTACATGGAGTCGGGAACGCCGGGCGTCAAGAGCACCACCGACGGCTGGCTGGCGCGGGGCCTGGAGGCGATGCCGTCGCGGGACACCTCGGCGTTTCGAGCCGTGGCGATGGGCGCCCAGCTGCCGCGAGTCCTGCGCGGTAATGCCGGCGCCATCGCGATGAGCAGCGTGGCGGCGTTCGATGTCCGCCAGGACATGTCCCAGGGGATGCGTGGGGTCAACGCCAAGCGGGGCTTCGAGTCCATGTACGATGCGGGTGTGCGTGACCTTCTCTACGGTACGGGGCGAGAGACGTTCGAGGCGGTGAAGCTGCTCAAGGCGGCCGACCCCCAGCGCTTCCAGCCCGACAACGGCGCCCAGTACCCGCGGGGCCGGTTCGGGGAGAGCCTCAAGCAGATCGCCCAGCTCATCAAGGCGGAGATCGGCCTCGAGGTGGCGTTCGCCGACGTGGGCGGCTGGGACACCCACGCCGCCCAGGGAAATGAGAAGGGCCAGCTGGCAGTACGATTCCGGGAGTTCGCCGAAGGACTGGCCGCGCTCCACCAGGACCTGGGCGCCCGGATGGACGATGTGGTCGTGCTCACCATGTCGGAGTTCGGGCGGACCGTGCGCGAGAACGGCAATCGCGGCACCGACCACGGTCACGCCACGGCCATGCTGGCGCTGGGCGGCCCGGTCAAGGGCGGAAAGGTCTACGGCCGCTGGCCCGGGCTTCGCCACGACCAGCTCTTCGAGGGGCGCGACCTCGCGGTGACCACCGACTTCCGGGACTTGTTCGCCGAGGTCGCCATTCGGCACCTGGGTGTTCCGCCTGCGGCGCCACTCTTCCCTGGCTTCCCCACGAATTCGTCCAGGTATCCTGGAGTGCTCGTGTAGAATCCGCTGCATGTGGTTCGCCCTGGCGCTCGTCGCCGCGCTCTGCCAAGTGCTGCGGAACACGGTGATGAAGCGACTGGGCCATTCGCTCGACGAGTACATCAACGTGTGGGGCCGCTTCACCTTCCTCCTGCCCTTCGCCGCGCTCTTCGTGCTCTGGAAGGGCGTGCCGCCCATCAAGCCGGGATTTGTCCTGGCCTGCGTGACGTTCGGCGTCTGCCAGACCATCTCCACCATGGCGCTCTCCAAGGCGCTCAAGCTGGGGGAGATCTCCATGGTGACGGCGCTCTGGAAGGTGAGCCTGCTGATCCTGGTGGTGCTGGGCTACTTCACGCTCAAGGAGACGCCGAGCGCGCTCGGGGTGCTCGGCATCCTGATCAGCATGACTGGCGTGTATCTCCTCAACGTCAACCGCGCCCACATCGCCTGGTGGGCGCCGCTGGCGATCCTCTTCACCGACCGCGGGCTCCGCTACACGCTGCTGGCGGCGTGCTTTTTTGCGCCCTCCGTCGTCACGATCAAGTGGGCGATGACGCTCTCGGACCCGTACATGGGGACTCTGGGCGGCTACATCGCCGCCAGCCTCATCGTGACGCCGATCGTGCTTGTCACCTCGCGCCGGCATTTCGCCGACGTGCCGCGTTACTGGAAGGCCTTCGTGAGCTTCGGACTCTTCGCGGCGCTCACGACGATCAGCCAGGGCACGGCGTATTTGTTAACGCTCTCCTCGTACGTGGAGGCGGTCAAGCAGGTCGAGATCCTGTTCGCGATGGGAATCGGCGTCGTGATGTTCGGCGAGCGGCAGAAGGTGCGCGACATCGTTCCCGGCGCCCTCGTCATGCTGGCGGGTGTGGTCCTCCTGTCGCTCGCCGCCTGACCGCCCCCGTCAGATCGCGAAAGTCGCGTCGGCAGACTGCGGCCTGAGCGAGCGATATTGCGACGTGAAGAGGCGACGTTCAGGCGGTGGCGGTCGGTGCGGCGTCTGCCGGCAGTGACAGGTCGAGCTCTCGCGCAAGCGATTCCACGCGCTGCACGTACCTTGGGACGCGCAACGTCTTGAAGATGCGGTGCGCCTCTCCGAGATGCTTCAGGGCCGGCTTGGGCTGGCCCATCGCGTGGGCGACGGCGGCGAGGTCCATTTCCGTACGGCCCATCTCGTAACGAGACTGGATCGAGCCGAACGTCCGGTGCGCCTCCTCCAGATGGGCCTCGGCTTCGGCCAGCTCGCCGCGCATCCGGGCGATCTTGCCGAGGCAGTGGCGCGCCCAGCCCACGGCGACCCAGACGCGCGCCTGCTCGGCGATGTCGAGCGCCTTGCTGGCTAGCTCGAGCGCCCGGTCGACCTCACCGTTGATTCGGTAGGCCTCCGCGAGGAAGACCGAGAACCACGCCTGGAAAGGCCGATAGCCGAAGCGGGCGAACTGATTGGTCGCCTGCTCGAGGAGCGGAATGGCGCGGCTGGCGTCGCCCTTCTCGACGTAGGCGAAGCCCAGCCAGCCGGTGGTAATGGCACGGTTGAGCGGGTCAGGCGCGCGCTCGAGAGCCCGCTGGCAGGCCTCGATCGCAGGATCGGCCTCAGCCATCGCCGCGTAGATGGTGCCGCTGGCCCACGCGGCAAAGCTCTGCAGCCGCGGATCCCCCATGGCGTCGGCAATAGCGCCGGCGCGGGCCAGGGCCTCGAGGGCGGGCTCGAAGGAGCCGATTTGGCTGTAGTTGAGCGCCACCACCCAGTGCGCATAGCCCAACCACCAGCGCTCATTGGTTCGCTCGAGCAGTGCGACTGCCTGCTGCCCCTGCTCGATACCCTTGACGGCCTGCCCCGACAGCGGCCCGTCCTGGGCCAGGAGGCAGTAGGCCTTGCCCTTGGTGGCTTCATCGCCGCAGCGGTCAGCCTCCTCGATGGCACGCTGAGCCGCCTGGGCCGCACGATCCCGGTCGGCGAGGAAACTGTAGGTCCGCCCGAGCAGGAAGTGGTAATGGCCCGCGAGGGCAGGGTTGTTCAGAAGTTCGAGATTTCCGCGATCCGGGAGGAGCAGGTCCACGATCTCCTGCATGCGCCCCAGCGGGATCAGCGACGACGCTTGGCGCAGGATGAGATCGAGGCGCCTCCGGTCCCGCTCCTCGGCGGGCAGCCGCTTGACATGACCGCGGGCTTCGACCAGCGCCCGCACGGCTTCCTCGTGGGCATCCAGCGCCGCCGCCCGGCGGGCGAAGCGCGTCAGGTACTCGACCGCCATGTCCGCCTGATCGGTCCGGGCGTAGTGGTAGGCCAGTCGCTCGTAGGCGTCCTCGAGCCGGTCGGCGTAGAAGGTCTCCAGCGCCCGGCCGGCGGCGGCGTGCAGCGCATGGCGTCGGGCCACGGAGAGGCTCTCGTAGGCCACCTCCTGGGTGAGCGCGTGCTTGAAAACATAGACCGGCTCGGCGCCCTCCGTCTGCTCGTGCAGGAACTCGAGCTGCATGAGATCGCGGAGGTGGGGTTCGGGACGTCCCGGCCCGTCCCAGATGGCCTCGAGCAGGCGGAGCGGAAATTCCCGGCCGAGCACGGAGGCCGTCTGCAGCAGCTCCTTGGGGGCGTCCGGCAGCCGGTGGATGCGCGCAAGCAGCACTTCCTGGATGGTGTCCGGGACGGGGAGCGTCGGATGCAGGCTGCCCTGTTCTCCGACGGCGCGCGACAGCTCTTCGAGAAAGAAGGGGTTGCCCTCGGCCTTATCAAGGATGAGCCGGGCGAGAGAATCGGGGACCTGGTCGGTCTGGAGGACCGAGTGCACCACGCTCAAGCTGTCCTCGGTGGACAGAGGCTGCACGGCCATCTGGGTGGCGTAGGACTTGTCCATCCATGCCGGCCGGTATCCCGGCCGGTAGGTCGCCAGAAACAGCAGCGGGGTTCCGGCCAGACTCTCCACCAGAGTCGCCACGCATTCCTCCGACGTCTTGTCGATCCAGTGGAGGTCCTCCAGCACGAAGATGATGGGACGCTGCCGGCTGCCTCGGAGGGAAAGCTGCCGGAGCGCCTCGAGGGTGCGGGATCTGACGGCCTCGGGGCTCAGCCCGCCGAGCTTGTCCTCACCGCCCTTGATGCCGAAGAGCTGGAGGAAGTACGGAGTCCACTCGCTCGCGTCCATCCCCACGGCCTCGAGCCCCGCGCGGACCCGTTCGGCCGCCGCATCAGGACTGTGCGCGCCTGTGATCCCGAAGTTCTGCCGGAGTATTTGGAGCACGGGCAGGTAGGGCACGGCGCTGCCGTAGGAGACGCACCGTCCCTCGAGATAGGTCACCGGTTTCTGCCGGAGGCTCTGCCGGAACTCGAAGATCAGCCGGGATTTTCCGATCCCGGCCTCGCCGACGATGCCGACGACCTGGCCGTGCCCCGCCATGGCGGACGCCAGGCGATTCTGGAGGAGATCCATGTCCTCGCGGCGCCCGACGAAGCGCGCCGCGCGGCGACCGAGCCCGGGCCCGGGCCGCTCGCGCCCGCCCAGGCGGTACACGAGGCCGGGGAGCCGCACGCGTGCCTCCATCGGCGCCAACTCGAAACGCCGCTCCAGAAAAGGATGCGCCGCTTCGCTGACGACGATCGTATTGGGTTCGCCGCTTGCCACGAGGGCCTCGAGGACGCTCCAGGCCTCCCGCTTGGCTTCCAGGTCGATCTGGGCGGCGCCGCCGACCTGTCCGACGAGAAACTGGCCGACGTGAATGCCGATCCGGGTGGCCAGGTAATCGATCTCCCCGCGGCGCGCCCGCTCCGCCGCCTTCTGGATCGCCATCGCCGCGTGCGCCGCGTGCCTCGGCGCGTCTTCGACCGGCTCGAGGCCGAAGGCGGCCACGACGCCCGTCGGGCTCAGTTCCTCGACGCGACCCCCGAAGCTCTTCACCTTTTCGACCAGCACTTCGGGGCCGCGGCTGCCGTAGGCGGGGCCGCTGTCCGTGGCCGGCGATACCAGGGCCGCGCGGAGCAAGGTGACACGTCGGCGCTCCCAGCGCACCGCCGACGGGAGCGGAGCAGGGGGGGCGGACGAGGGGGCCGGGGATGTCGCGGCGGCGGCCGTCTCCGAGGACGGTAGCGCGCCGCCGGTGGGGGCCGTCGGCCGCTCGGGACTCGGGCGGCGACGCACGGGCGGCACGGACGTTCCGGGGCGAAGGCCGTGTTTCTCGATCCGGTACCGGATCGTGTTGCGCGAGATGCCGAGCTGGGCCGCAGAGCGTGACACGTTCCAGCGGTTCGCCTCGAGCGCCTGTCGCAGGTGCTCGCGCTCCACGCTGCCCAGGGCTTCCTCCAGCGGGACGGGCCGCCCGGAGGGCGGCGGTGGCGGCGCGGGTCGGGCTGGCGCCTCGGGCAGCGCCAGCATCCCGGCGGTGACGAGGGGCGCCTCGGCCAGCAGCGCGACGCGCTCGATCACATTGCTGAGCTCGCGCACGTTGCCGGGCCAGCGGTAGGCGAGGAGAGCGGCCCGGGCGTCCGGCGCGAATGCCTTGGGCGGCAGGTCGTAATCGGCGCAGGCGCGGCTGAGGAAATGGTCCGCCAGTTTGAGCACGTCCTGGCCCCGCTCCCGAAGCGGCGGCAGCCAGAGCGTCAGCACGGCCAGGCGGTGGTAGAGGTCCTCACGGAAACGGCGCTTCCGGATGGCGACCGCCAGGTCCTCGTTGGTCGCGGTGAGGATCCAGGCGTCCACCGGCTCGCTCCGAGTGCTGCCGAGCCGGCGCACCGAACGCTCTTCGATCACCTTGAGGAGCTTGGCCTGGAGCGCTTCCGGCAGGAGCCCCACTTCATCCAGGAAGATGATGCCGCCGTGGGCGGCCTGGAAGTACCCGGCCTTGGCCTGGCGGGCGTCCGTGAACGCGCCACGCTCGAAGCCGAACATCTCGGATTCGAGCAGCGTGTCGGGGATGGCCGCGCAGTTGACGTCGACGAACGGCCCATTGGCGCGCGGGCCGGCGCGGTGGATCGCCTGGGCCAGCAATCCCTTGCCGGTGCCGGTCTCGCCATGGATGAGAATCGGGGGCAGCCGGCGCGCACCGGCCTGCCGCTGCAGCAGCCTTGCCACCTTCTCCCTGACTGCGTGGATCTCGGGACTGTCTCCCAGGAGCCCTTCTATGAGGTCCATGGTGTCCCCCGATTTTAATGCCACTTGAGGCTTACTGCTCAGGTTTCCACCACCACCACCCTGACGATTCTCTGGCCAAGCGGCTGTTTCTCTAGGGAGTTCGCCTTGGAAATCAGTTTGCACTGCCTTTGATACTGCAAGGCCGCGACCAACCTCCCGGAGGGACCATGGATATGGCGGAACAGGCGGGGAAGTGGGAGAGGGCGGACAGATTCAGGAACGTGAGTCTTGAAACCTTGCTGAGAGTGCTGTGGCGAATGCTCTTCGGGTTAATCCTCCTGGATGGCCTGCTGGGCTGAGGCCAGGGCCGGCCGTGAGCCTAGATTTCCGGGCGCTTTCCGTGGGTGGCGTGGACGACGGTTTTGATGCCCCCGCGCACGGCGAAATCGCCCACGACTTCGATCCAGCGCGGAGCGGCGACCGCAACGAAGTCGTTCAGAATACGGTTCGTGACGTCCTCGTGGAAAATGCCCTCGTCCCGGTAGGACCAGATGTAGAGCTTGATCGATTTGAGCTCGACCAAGTGCTGGTCGGGGACGTAGGCGATGCGGATGGTCGCGAAATCGGGCTGGCCGGTTTTGGGGCAGAGGCAGGTGAACTCGGGGATCTCGAGCTTCACCTCGTAGTCCCGGTCCGGGTGTGGGTTGGGCACGATCTCGAGCTGCTTCGACGGCCGCGTCGCCATGGCCCGATTCTACCTCACGGGCGAGTCTGGTCTCAGCGCTTCGGCGTGGCGGCCGCCCGTGCCCGCCACACGGCGTCGCGCACCCGGTCGGCGGTGGCCGCCGGTACCCGCTCGAGAATCAGCACCTCTGCGCCGATCTTCTCCACGACAAAGGCGCGGTCACCGTCCCGCCAGGTCACAATGGCCCCAACCTTGCCCGGCACTCCCTTGCGCGTCAGCACGGGATGGCGCTTCTCGAGCACCGTGGTGTACGTCAGGGCGAACGCGTTGGCGACGCGGTCACTCTCAAGTGCCACCAGATAAACGATGATGAAGCGCCCGGCCTTGTCTTCCCAGACGCGAAAGTGGTCACCGCGCCAGCCCGCGGCGGCCGCGCGCCCCGCCGCCTCACCCAGGTGCAGTCCCACGATCGAGCCCAGCCCAAACTCCCCGAGCTCGTCCTCCGCCACCGCCATGGTCCCGGGCAGCAGCCCTTTGAGATCGGGCAGGGCGATGGGGATGGGGTCCTCACGCCTCGCGAGGCGTTTCTCCGGGTGCAGGATCTGGGTGGTCGAGCGCGGCGGGTCTCGGTAGAGGGCGGACATCCCGGCCCAGGGCTGGCGCTTGCGGAACTCGTGGACGAAGCGCAGGCCCTCGACGTAGGGGAAGAGCAGCAGCTCCTTCAGAAACTTGGGCGCCGTGCTCACGGTAGGACCGGACACGCCCGAGGTGATCATGTCCCGCAGCGGCACCAGGTCGGGAAGCGAGACAAAGTCGCCCCCCTGGGCCTTGAGCAGGAGTTCGAAGGTCAGAGCCACGGCCTCGCCTTCGAGCAGGGACTGGCGCGCGAGCACCTGATCGCCACGTCCGGGCTCCGGCATGATGAAGGCGTCGAGCGGGATCTCCCGATCCTGGAGGGCATGGACCAGCTCGTGCGTCAGCGCCGATTGCTGCTGCTCGAGCGGCAGCCAGTCGCCCAACACCATGATCTTCGCGCGCGGGTCATAGTAGGCCGACACCTGCTCGGCCATGAGATCGAGGAAGAGGCGGCGCAAGTCGTAGTCCCGCGGGATCAGCCCCCAGGCCACCATGCCCTTGCGCTCGGCCTCGACCCGCGCGGGGGAGTAGCGGCGGTCGAGCTCCTGCTCGATGAAGCGGCGGTTCTCCTCGCGGGTCCGAATCTGAAGGGGAGGCGGTGCGCCCGGCGATGCGATGCCCTTGAGCGCCGCCAGCTGAGCGTACAGCGGAGCGGCGAGCGCTTCGAGCGCCGGCCGGGTCTGCGCCTGGGGCTCGGCGCGGCTGGCGCCGGGCAGGAGCGCGCCGACCGCCAGGATTGCGAACAGAACTCGCGCCAGGCGCATAAAGCGACTATACCCCAGCGGGGCGGACGGGCCTCATCGGCGGCTGGTGAGGCCGATACCGGCCGCCACCATGACGCTCGACAGGAGGAGCGCGGGCGTGAGCCGGTCGCCCGCGATGGCCGCCGAGAAGAGGACACCGAAGAGCGGGGTCGTCAGCGCGGCGGCCGCCAGTGCGCTCGGGCGGTAGATCTTCAGCAGGTACATGTTCACCACGAAGTTGAATCCTGCCACCACGCACCCCTGGTAGAGGAGTGAGAGCGCCAGCGATTGCGTATACCGGGTCGGGACACCGGCCTCCCACCAGACGCTCACCAGGAAGAAGCAGGCGCTCCCGATCGCGGACTGATAGACGAGCATCTGGATGGCGTCGAGCCTCTGCACGGTCTTGGCCATGTAGACGATGCGCTCGCCCAGGAGCAGGGCGCTCGCCGACACGATGAGATCTCCGGCCAGGGTGCCGCCCTGGAAGGAGAACTCGCGGGCGAAGAGGAGCACGATGCCGGCATAGGCGACAAGAATCCCGCCAAGCTTGGCGGGCGTCATCCGGTCGCCCGGGATCATGAAGTGGGCGAGCACGACGGTGTGGACGGCGTACGAATTGACCAGGACCGACCCGTGAGCGGCGGTCGTGCGGCTGATGCCGATGTTCATGAGACCGATCTGGACGGCGAAGAGAAGGCCCAGCGAGAGGAGGGGCCAGACCTCGCTCCGGCGGACACGCAGCGCGCCGAGCCGGCGCGTCCACCAGGCGTAGAGCAGGACGGTGAGCCCGCCCAGCACGAAACGCATCCAGGCCAGGCGCAGCGGCGGGACGTCGGCCAGCCCCATCTTGACCGCAACGGGATTGCCGCCCCAGAGGGCGGCCAGCATCAGGGCGATGGCCGCGCCCTTGAGATCGAGGGAGCGAAGCGGACGCACGGGACGTCATGTTAGCATGAGGCCCCATGAAGATCGGACTGATCGGGTTACCCAAGAGCGGCAAAACGTCGCTGTTCAACCTGCTGACTGGATCCAGCGTCGCCACTTCATCCTTTGGCGCCTCGCGCGGAGAGCTGCACACGGGCATCGCGCGGGTGCCCGACGAACGCGTGGATCGTCTCAGCGCGCTCTTCAAGCCGAAGAAGACGACCTACGCCACCTTCGAGGTCGTGGACCTGGCGGGCATCGCCAAAGGCGAGCGTCAGGGGCTCGAGACCAAGGAGTTCCGCAGCGCCGACGCCCTGCTCCACGTGGTCCGGGCATTTCCCGACGCCGCGGGCGCGGCGTCCAACCCCAAGAGCGACATCGCCGATCTCGAGACCGAGCTCATCCTGGCTGATCTCGAGGTGGTGGAGCGGCGCCTGGAGCGGCTCGAAGCCTCCATCAAGAAGAAGCGGACCGACGTCGAGGTGAAGGAGCAGGCGATTCTCCTCAAGCTCAAGCCCGCGTTCGAGTCCGAGACGCCGATCCGGGCGATGGAGCTCTTGGACGACGAGGCCAAGGCCATCCGGGGCTTCACCTTCCTGTCCCAGAAGCCGATTCTCCACTGCCTGAACCTCGCCGAGAAGGAGCTGGGACACGGCAAGACCCTGGTCGAGAGCTTCGGCCTGGCCGAGGTCGCCGGGCAGCGGCGCACGCGCCTGGGGTGGGTGTCGGTGGTGATCGAGGCTGAAGTCGCGCAGCTCGCCGGAGAGGAGCAGGCGGCCTTCCTCGCCGACCTGGGCCTGGCCGAGCCCGCGATCAGGCGTGTCCTGCGCGACTGCTACGCGCTGCTGGGGCTGATCTCGTTCTTCACCGTGGGCGACGACGAGGTGCGGGCGTGGTCGATCCCGCACGGCACGCATGCCCTGGATGCGGCCGGCGTCATCCATTCGGACATCGCTCGTGGCTTCATCCGCGCCGAAGTGGTGGGCTACGACGAGCTGGTCGCCGCCGACGGCTCGATGGCGGCGGTCCGCGAGAAGGGACAGTTCAGGCTCGAGGGCAAGGAGTACGTGGTCGAGGACGGAGAGATCTGCCACTTCCGCTTCAACGTCGCAAAGTAGTTCGAGCCGCGGCGCGGCCCGCAATTCGAGCCGAGAGGCGCAGCCGCGAGGCGAGGGCTGAGTAAAGAGCTTTACGGCCCAGGCGTCAGCGGTCCGTGGGCGACGACCAGGATGGTGACGTCGGTGAGCGCCCGCTCGGGCCCGTGTGCGACGCCCCCGGGCACGCAGAAGTAGTCGCCGGGGCCGTAGGTGATGGGCCCCACCTGAAACTGTCCCTCCAACACGAACAGCTCCACCAGGCCGTCGTGGAGACTCCTCTCGACCTCGTAGCCCTTGCTGAACTTTGTGAGGCGGGTGACACCGTGGGTCTCGTCGTCCGTGTTCAGCGTGAAGTAGGACACGCCGGGCAGGCTCTTGACCGGCTTCCACTCGCCAGTGCTCGCGTTCCGTTTCGCCACCGCGCGTCGCATCATGCCCCTCCTTTCGGCAGGCGGCCCCACGCCGCCCAGTGCCGGTCGCTCGCCATTTCGCACCTGAACTCCTGGAGCCGGGCCGCGCGCAGCTGCTCGCGGACCTCATAGAGCGTAAACGCCGCGCACAGCGAGTTGAAGAAGTCTTGCTTGAGGACGGGCGCTTCGTCGGCCGCATTCGCTTCGACGATCACGTGTGCCCGCTCCTCGGAATCGGGGCGGTGGAGATCCATGATCAGCAGGGCCGCGCCCGGCCGGCCGAGCCTGAGCACCTCCTGCCAGAAGACCGCGGGCTTGGGCAGGTGATGGAGGAGGCTGTTGGACACCACCGCGTTGAAGCTCTGCGGCCGGAGGTTGAGCCCGGGGAGACGGGCGCAGAGCAGGAGCACGCGGCCCCCCTGCTCGGCATCCTTCACCGCCTGACGGCCGAGGGCGATCATGGCCTCGGAGCCGTCCGCGCCGGTGATGGTGAGCCCCGGAATGGCCCGCGCGAAGCGAAGGGGGATGTCGGCGGGCCCGCAGCCCAGGTCCAGGAGGGAGCCGCCCGTCAGGTCGGGGAAGGCCGCGCAGAAGCGCTCCACGAAGCCCTGGTTGACGTCGGCGAAGTCCGCCTGGGCGTAGGCCTGGGCCTGCTCCTCATCGGTCATCAGCTCGGGCTCGAGCACGCGCCTCATCGATGACGCTCCTTGGCCCAGTATAGACATTCCACCGGGAAGGTGAGCACCAGGCGATCGGTCGAGTAGGCGCTGGCGGCGTCGAAGCAGCCGGCGGCCAAGGACATCGGGTCGGCCGTTCCCCAGAGATCCCCGTCCCGGTGGGATCTGCAATCCGACGTGCAGAGCTCCCAGTGGACATGGGGGATCTGCACCGCGTTCCCGGAGATGCCGATGCGGCCGATGGCCTGGCCCCGCGCCACCGCCTGGCCGGGCTGGACCAGCGACTCCTGCAAGTGGCAGTAGGCGGTCCAGCGCTTGAAGCCGGAATGGACGAGGATGACGCCGGTGCCGCACCCGTCCCAGTAGCTGATGAGGCGGACCACGGCGCCGTCCGCGGCCGCCAGCACCGGCGAGCCGATCTTGCCGGCGAAGTCGACGCCGGCGTGGGGCCGGGGCCGGGGCAGCTGGTTGGCGCCCATCATGGATTTGTAGGGCGACAGGATGATGGGCTCCGGGAAGTCATAGGCCCGGGCGGGCGCCACCGCCGACAGCAGCACCGCGAGGACCCCAACGAGCCGGCGCGCCGCCATCGGCTACTGGGGTTTGACGAAGCCAAGCTTCACCGTGCCCCCAAGCGACTTGATGAGCCCGACGAGCGTCGCGTCAGAATGGCCGGGCGGCAGCACGCATCCGGTCCCAAGGATGAGCCCGACCTGACCCGTCTGGGCCAGCGCGTCCTCGGCTTCGGCTTTGGCGTCCTCCACGCTGCCATCTTTGAGGGTCGCCCACTGATTGAGCCCGCCGATGACGGCGCCGGGCACCCGTGTCTTTCCCTCATTGAGGGACGGCCCGGAGCGGCGGTCGTCCCAGTTCCAGGCGTCGGCGGGGAGCGCGGCCAGGCGGTCGAACATCAGTTTCTCGCCGTGGCAGTGCAGGATGGTCAGGAGCGAGCGCGGCCGTACCGCCTCGAGAATGCGGCGGTCGTAGGGCTCGCCGAAGCGCCGGTAGTCCTCCTCGGTGTGGAAGCTGGTGCTGGCGGCCTGGACCGAGTAGAAGATGCCCTGCGCGCCCTCGCGGAAGCAGGCCTCCATGAACGCCAGAATGGTCTCGGTGATGGCCTCGAGGGCATCGGTCACGGCCTGCGGGTTCTCCTTGAGATCGTAGTTGAGCCGGTCGCCCGAGAGCTTGCGCGCCAGCGACAGCGGACTGAACACGGTGGGCAGGGTCGGACAGTCGGCGCGCTTGTCCACCACGCAGCGGATGATGGTCTCGACGTGGCTGGCCCAGGCTGTGGACTCCATGGTCACGCGGCGGATCTTCTTCCAGTCCTCCGGTGTATTGACGGCGTGGCGCGCGCAGGGACGATGGCCGTCGGGCATCACCTCGTCGCCTTCCACGCAGCCCCAGTCCTCGACGGCGTAGCCGCCGGTGGGCGTCACCTTGAGGAAGTCCGAGCCATAGCGGTCGTGGAAGCGCAGCGTCGCCTGGGCCAGCGCGGCCGCCGAGCGATCCACGTCGGGGAAGTGGCGCCAGAAGGCGTAGGGCGGCCGGTCGGGGGATCGGCGCCTGATCGCCGCCTGGATGCGTTCGAGCTTGGTCATGGTCGTCCTCAGCGTATCGTCACGATGCGACGGCCATCCGCCCGTCGCGCACGACCGGGCGGCCGTCCGCCGCCAGGGCTTGAAAGCGGATCACCCGGCCCTCCGAGCTCGCGGCCTCGGCCCATCCCTCGACGCGCAGCGTCGAGGGCAGGCGCACCATGCCGGCGAAGCGGCCGCTGATCCGGGCCACGGGCAGGGCCGGGCCCCCGCGCTCGTGGCGCAGCACCGCGGACACCGCCAGCGCGAGGGTGGCGGTGCCGTGGAGAATGATATCAGGAAGTCCGGCGGCCAGCGCCACCGCCCGGTCGGTGTGGATGGGGTTCCAGATTCGCGCGCACTCGGTGTAGACGTGGGCCAGGTTCGCCGGGACGGCCACGTCGGCGGACCACGCCGGCGGCAGCCCCTCACCCTCCCCTCTCCCCAGAGGGAAGAGTGAATCCAATTCCCTCTCCCTTGAAGGGAGAGGGTCAGGGTGAGGGTGGTGTTCGCATGCCACGCCGAGGTAGAGCGAGCCGTAGTCGGTCGTGGTCACCGGCCGGCCGGCCGCGTCCACGGTCTCGAAGCGCATCGCGACATAGGCGCCGGGTGATCGGGCCTCGACGGCGGTGATCGCCGCGGTGGTGCTCAGGCGGTCTCCCGGTCGCGGCCGCCGGTGGATCGTCAGGTCGTGGGTGGCGTGGACCCCGCGGGCGGCGATGTCGTCGGACAGCGTCTTGGCCCGCAGGTCGAGGGCTAGCGGCCACTCGTAGCAGACCGGAAAGAGCGGGTGGGCGACGACGCCGTCCGGCCGCGCGGTGTCGACGAAATCGGGGTCGGTGTCTCCGAGCGCCGCCGCGTAGGCCATGAGCCATCGCGCGTCGATCGCGTGGACCCGGGGGCCCACGGTGGTGCCGACGATGCCGGTGGAGATGTTCATGCCCGCGGGAAATTCATGCACTCGACGAAAATGTCCTGGAAGTCCGGGTGCGCCGCCAGCGAGACGTGCTCGATGCGCCGCGCGATCTGCTCGGCGCGCTGCCGCTCGGCCTCGGACACGAGGGCGAGCTGGGCGCCGAGGGCCGCGGCATTGCCCACATAGCGGACCTTGCTCTCCGGCAGGGCCGAAGGGATGATGCCGATCCGCAGCGCGCTCCTGATCGAGAGGTAGTTGCCGAAGCCGCCCGCCAGCATCAGCTCGCTGATCTGCTCGTCGGAGACACCCGCGATGCGCTGGAGCATGGCGACGCCCGACGCGATGGCCCCCTTGCAGAGCTGCACCTGGCGGATGTCGTCCTGGGTCAGAAGAATCTCCTGCGCGGCGCCTGCCTCGCCCGGACGCGCGAGGATCACCACGCGCTCCTCGCCGCGCATCATGACCCGGTCCCGGAGTCCGCGCGGCAGCCGGTCGCGGCCGTCCACGTCGATCAGCCCTGTGGAGTCGATGACGCGGGCGTCCAGCAGCACGGCGATGGCGTCGATCAGGCCCGAGCCGCAAATACCCTGGGCCGCCGCCTCGCCGATGGTGTGCAGCTGGAGCTCTGCGTCCGCGAGGCCCACGCGATCGATGGCGCCCAGCGCCGCACGCATGCCGTGGCGAATCTGCGCGCCCTCGAGCGCCGGCCCGGCGGGAGCCGAGCAGGCCCAGAGGCGGTCGCGGGAGCCCAGCAGCACCTCGCCGTTGGTCCCGATGTCCACGGCGAATCGGACCTCCGATGTCTCGTCGAGCCGGGTCGCCAGCACGACCGCGACCGCGTCGGCGCCGACGAAGCCGGCGACGAGCGGCAGCAGGCACACGCGGGCCTCGGGATTGACCTTGAGGAAGAGCTCGCGCGCGGGGAGCGCGAGGGGGTGGCGCATCACGGGGGCATAGGGGGCCAGCCCCACGTATGACGGGTCGATGCCGAGCAGCAAATGGTGCATGCAGGTGTTGCCCACGATCACCACCTTGTAGATCCACTTCGCCGGCACGCCCGACTCCCGGACGAGCTGTTCGATGTGCTGGTTGAGCAGGCCGATGATGCGCGTCTGGAGCTTGCGCAGGTTGCCGGCGTCGAACTGGGCGAAGGCGATGCGCGACATGAGGTCGCCGCCGAACACCGCCTGCGGGTTGAGGCTCGAGACGGAGGCCATCTGCTCGCCCGACTCGAGCTCCATGAGGGTGGTCACCACGCTGGTGGTGCCGATGTCGATGGCCAACCCGAACTTGTGGAGCGCGGTGTCCCCCGCCTCGACGGCGAGCAGGCGGGAGCCGAACGTGGTCACGGTGACCTCGCCCTGCCGGGCCCGCAGGGCGGCGGGCAGGGTCTTGAGGAGCTCGGGCGACACATCCTCCGGCGTCCGACCCACCGCCGCCAGCAGCTCCTCGAGGTCCGAGGTCTGATGGTGCTCTTCCTTCGGAAGCGCGACGGTGACGACCTGCTTCCGCACCCCCGCGTCGATCGTCATGGGCGCCGGCGCCCCGGCGGGACGCTCACCGCCCAGGATTTGGAAGGTCCGCTCGTCGAGCGCCGGCGCCACCTGCACGGTGGTGGGCTCGGTCACTCGGCACTGACAGGAGAGGCGGTAGCCTTCGCGAATGAGGGCGTCGCCCAGCTGGAGCTCGTCCATGATGGTCGGGGGCGGGGTGGTGCCGGACACGAACTTGACCCGACAGGACGTGCAGCGGCCCCGCCCGCCGCAGGTGGCCGTGATCTCCACCCCGGCGGCGTGGGCGGACTTGAGGATGGTCGCGCCCGGCTCGACGTGAAGCACCCGCCGGTCGGGCAGGATGGTCAGCGCGATCGCCATGCGAGCGACAGGATACCACTTCCCGCTTGACTTCCCCTGGACGTTTGCCGATAGTGACGACACCCGTCGAGCCGGCGGGCCTTTCCCGGGGGGTGCGTTGCTTCGCTACGCGGTGTATCGCCTCCTATGGCTGGTGCCGACCCTCCTCGCCATGGCGCTCGTCACGTTCCTCGTGATGCACGCGACGCCGGGCAGCCCGCTGGACCCCGTCGCCGAAGGGGCCAACCCGCTCTCGCCTGAAGCCCAGAGGAATTTGGCCGAGCAGTACGGCCTCGACAAGCCGCTCCCCGAGCAGTTCGCGATCTTCCTGGGCAAGGCGATCCGGGGGGACTTCGGGCAGTCGTTCGTCTACAAGACACGCACCGTGCGCGAGATTTTCGTCGAAACCTTCCCGGTCTCGCTCCTGCTCGGGAGCATGGCGCTGGCGCTCGCCGTCGTCGGCGGCATCACGCTCGGCATCCTGGCGGCGGTGTATCAGAACCAATCGTGGGATTACGTCTCGGTAAGTGTTGCCACCATCGGGGTGAGCGTTCCCAACTTCGTGCTCGGGGTGTTCATGATCGTGCTCTTTTCGTTCATCCTGCCGATCTTTCCCACCGGCGGCTGGGGCTCGCCGCGCGACTGGGTGCTGCCGACGGTGACCCTGGCGCTGGCGCCGCTCGGCATCATCGCGCGCTTCACGCGCTCGAGCATGATCGAGGTCATCCGCTCCGACTACATCCTGACCGCGCGCGCCAAGGGCCTCTCCGAGCGGCCCGTGATCCTGAAGCACGTGCTCAAAAATGCGTTCATCCCGATCGTGACCCTGCTCGGGCCCATGTTCGCCGCGGTGGGCACCGGCTCGTTCTTCGTCGAATCGATCTTCCGCGTGCCCGGCATGGGCCGCTTCTTCGTCCTGTCCATGACCGGCCGCGACTATCCGATGATCATGGGTGTCGTGCTGATCTACGGCGCCTTCCTCGCGATGATGAACCTGGTGGTGGATCTTCTCTATGGTGCTCTCGACCCCCGCATCCGATACTAACCTGGCGGCGCCGGGTGGGGCGCCGGTCGGCGCGCTGACATGGCCGCGCGAAGCCGCGCGGGGCTCGACCCTCTGGCGGGACGCCTGGCGGCGGCTCCTCCGAAACCGGCTGGCCGTGGCCGGGGGTGTCACCATCATTCTTCTGTGTCTGGTGGCCATCTTCGCCGACGTCATCGCGCCGCAGTCCTACACCAAACCCAACTTCGGCCGGCTCTACGAGTCTCCCTCGCGCGAGTATCCTCTTGGCACCGACCAGCTGGGGCGGGACGTGCTGTCCCGCATGATTTACGGCGCTCGGGTGTCGATGCTCGTGGGATTGGGAGCGCAGGTCATCGTGGTGCTGATCGGCGTGCCCATCGGGGCCATTTCGGGCTACGTGGGCGGCCGCGTGGATCTGCTGCTCACGCGGTTCGTGGACGTCATGTACGCCTTCCCGCGGCTGCTCTTTGTCATTCTCGTCATGTCCATGCTCGGGGCCGGGCTGATCAACATCTTCATCGCCCTGGGGTTGACGGGCTGGGTCGGCATCGCGCGCCAGACGCGCGCGCAGGTCCTGGCGATCAAAGAGAAGGAATTCGTCGAGGGCGCCCGCGCCCTGGGCGCCCGCTCCTGGCGGGTGCTGATGCGCCACGTCCTCCCGAGCGCGCTCACACCCATCGTCGTGTCGGTCACCTTTGGGATCCCCGAGGCCATTTTCACGGAGGCGGCGCTGTCCTTCATCGGGGTGGGCATCAACCCGCCGACGCCGTCGTGGGGCCAGATGGTGGGGGAGAACCAGCAGTACCTGCGCTCCTACTGGCACCTCTGCGTGTTTCCATCGATTGCCATCGCGGCGACCATGCTCTCGTTCACCTTCTTCGGCGATGGCGTGCGCGATGCCCTCGATCCGAAGATGAACTAGGAGATAGAGAGACTCACCATGCGGATCCCCGACGGCCAGATGGCCCTGTTCGAGCAGCGCCTGGCCTCGATCGGCGTGGGCCGGCGCGACTTCCTCAAGGTCACGGGCGCCATGGCCGCCCTCGGCGGCCTGGGCTTCGTCACGCGGGCCGAGGCCGCCAAGGCTTCGAAGTCGGCGCCGGGGGAGAAGCTGGCGAAGGATCAGACCTTTCGCTACGGCGGGGGTGGGTGGTACGCGAACGATCCCGCCAGTCACGACTTCAACAAGGACCTCTACTGTGATGGTGTGCAGACGCTGTTCGCCGGCCTAATGGTCTTCAATTCCGACTTCATCGCCGTGCCCTGGATGGCGACCAGGGTCGAGGGCAACAAGGACGGCTCGGTCTGGACCTTCACGATCCGCAAGGATAGCCGCTGGTCCGACAACGCACCCGTGAGCGCCCGGGACTTCGAGTGGTCGTGGAAGCGCCAGCTGGACCCGGCCACGGCGGCGCCGTACGCCTCTTTCCTCTACGACATCAGGAACGGCGAGGCCTTCAACAAGAAAAAGATCACCGACCCGAACGAGGTCGGAGTGCGCGCCAAGGACGATTGGACCCTCGAGGTCACGCTCGAGGGACCGCGGGGCTACTTCCCGGTTCTGGCCGCTTATCTGGCCGCTCTGCCGGCCTACCGTCCGGCTGTCGAGAAGCACGGCGACAAGTGGACGGAGGCGGCCAATATCGTCTGCAACGGCCCTTTCACACTGGAGACGTGGGAGCACAACAAGCAGATGGTGCTCAAGAAGAACCCGTACTACTACGGCGCGAAGGACGTGCAGCTGAGCCGGGTCGTCATTCCGATCATCCCGGTCGCCTCGGGCACCTTGCCCTACGAGAACAACGAGCTCGACATGACGACGCTCCAGGCGGGCGATCTCAAGCGGCTGCAGTCTAATCCGCGGATGCAGAAGGACGTCTTCCGCTATCCGTTTCCAGGAACGTGGTATCTCATCCCGCAGGTAACCAAGCCCCCCTTCAACAACCTCAAGATCCGCAAGGCCGTCTCCCATGCCATCGACCGCGAGAACGTCGTCAAGGTCAGCCAGGGGCAGGCCATCCCGGCCTGGTCCATGATCCCTCCCGGATTTCCTGGCGCGCTCGACGATCCCAAGGTCAAGGCCATCCAGCGGTTCGACAAGAAGGCGGCGATGGAGGCGCTCAAGGGCACGCCCTACGAGGGCGGCAAAAACTGGCCTCGGATCACGCTCTCGATGCGCGACGAGGGCCGGAGCTCCAAGCCCCTGGCCGAGGCGGTGCAGGCAGTACTGCTGGAGAATCTGAACATGAAGACCGAGCTCGAGGTGCTGGAGCCGCACGTGTTCCGCGAACGGCTGTGGAAGCAGGACCTCCAGTTCGTGTGGATCCGCTGGTTCATGGACTACCCGGACCCGCACAACGAGTACTTCGACACCTTCTACGGCAAGAAGACGACCGGCAAGCGGCAGGCCTGGGTCAACGACGCCTTCGACAAGGAGCTGGAGGCGGGCCGCGACACGCGCGACCAGAAAAAGCGCCTCGAGCATTACAGGAAGGCCGAGGAGATCATGCAGACGGACGTCGGCTATGTGCCGGTGGCGTGGCTGGTGCGGTACGCGGCGGCGAAGCCCTGGGTCAAGGGGATCGAGAAGAACAAGCGGGGGGAGCTCGTCGTCGAGGGCAATATATACGTGGACATGCTCCAGCACATCTACATCGTCGAGAGAGGCTGAGGCCTCGAAGGAGCCCTCAATGAGACGGATGCCGTGGATGCCATGGGTTGTTCTCGCATGTGCGACGTTATTCGTCGCCTCATCCGAAGGTCAGATGGATCCCGCCAAGGCGCTCGTCGGCAAGTGGGAAGGGGAGGTGCAATTCCTTGGCGTAGGTGGTGAACGCGACCGCACTCTCATCATTGAGTCCGTGAGTCAGAAGGATGGGAAGTGGGTCGGTCAGGGGCGGTGGGGAATCACGGGCAAGGGGCTTGGGCCCGTCACCATCGAGGTTGACAACAGCGGGAAGATGCCTTGGATTCGATTTGTAAGCTCAGCGGGCGCTGTGGCCCGTCTCGATCTCTTCGACGCGAAGCACCTGATCGGTACGCTGGCCGTAGCTGGAGCTGCTTCGAGCGGGAGGGGAGCCGAGCGGACACTGAAACTCGAGAAGAAGGAGTGAACAAACTCAGTCGTGGATAAGGGCTAGACTTACCACCATTCCGCGCTCCCCTCTCCCCCCGGCGGGGAGAGGGGAGTGTGCTATTCTCCGCCCAAAGCTGCGTGACGCCTGAACCACGCCCAGGAGGCCCCATGTCGGTGCAAGGGCCCGAGCCTCTCTCAAGATCCGAGATGACGCTTGAGGATCGTTACCTCCGCGAGAAGGGGCTGGTCTACCTCACGGGGGTCCAGGCCTTGGTGCGCCTCGCCCTGGACCAGCAGCGGCGCGACCGCAAGGCCGGCCTCCGCACCGGAGTCTTCATCAGCGGCTACCCAGGCTCTCCCCTCGGCATCTACGACATGTCGGTCCAGCGGCTGGGGCCGAAGCTCCGCGAGGACTACGGCATCGTCCACGTGCCGGGCGCCAACGAGGAGCTGGCGGCCAGCGCCATCTCGGGCACCCAGATGCTGGACAACTACCCGCATGCCCGCTTCGACGGGGTGACGGCGTTCTGGTACGGCAAGGGGCCCGGCATCGACCGGTCGGGCGACGCGCTCAAGCACGGCAACTTCGCTGGCACGAGCCGGCACGGTGCCGTGGTGGTCCTGGCCGGCGAAGACCACGAGAGCAAGAGCTCCACGATGCCCTTCCAGGACGACTACGCCTTCATGACCCACGGCATCCCGGTCCTCTATCCGGCTTCGGTGACCGAGTTTCTCGAGCTCGGGCTCCACGCGGTTGCGCTCTCGCGCTTCAGCGGGTGCTGGGCCGCGCTGAAGCTGGTGGGCGCGATCTGCGACGGCGGCGAGACGGTGGAGGTGAGCCCGGACAGGCCCGCCATCGTCCTGCCCGAGGTCACGGTCAACGGGCGTCCGTTCCAGAAGCGCACCGATTTCACCTTCTTTCCCGGCAAGAACATCGAGCACGAGCGCCACCTCTACCAGGAGCGCCACGTGGCCGTCCTCGCCTACGCGCGCGCCAACGGCCTGGACCGGATCGAGGTGCGGACCGGACACGATCGTCTGGGCATCGTGACGGCGGGGAAGAGCTACGCCGACACTCGCCAGGCGCTGCTCGACATGGGGCTCGACGACGAGGCCCTGCGCCGGGCGGGAGTGCGGCTGCTAAAGATGGGGCTGATCTACCCGATCGACGAGCGGATGATCAGGGAGTTCGCCGAGGGCCTCGAAGACGTCATCGTGATCGAGGAGAAGCGGGACTTCCTCGAGGCCCAGGTCAAGGCGGCGCTCTGCGGCCTCGCGCGCCCCATCCGCGTGCTGGGCAAGCTCGACGCCGACGGTGCCCCGCTCTTCCCGCTCCACGGCGGAATGGACAGCGACGTGGTGGTGCGGCATTTGGGCCCGCGGCTGTTGGCCGCGCTCGGCGATTCGCCGGGGGTGACACGGCGGCTGGCCGAGCTCGAGGCCGTGCGTTCGCGCCAGTACCCGGCGCACCCGCTGCGCACGCCCAACTACTGCTCGGGCTGCCCCCACAATACTTCGACGGTGTTGCTCGAAGGCCAGCTCGCCTGGGGCAGCCCGGGCTGCCACTCCTTCGCGTCGATCATCGAGCAGCCCACGCGGCACATCGAGTCCATGACCCAGTACGGCGGCGAAGGGCTGCCCTGGATCGGGCTGGCGCCATTCACCGAGCGGCCGCACATCATCCAGAACGTGGGCGACGGGTCGCTCTTCCACTCGAGCTACCTCAATATCCGCTTCTGCGTGGCGGCCGGCGCCCGCATCACCTTCAAGCTGCTCTACAACGGCGCCATCGCCAACACGGGGGCGCAGGAGTTGGTCGGCTTGAAGTCCATCCCGGCGCTGACGCGGCTGCTGACCGACGAGGGCGTGCGGCACATCGCCGTGGTGACCAAGGAGCCGCGCCGTTACCGGGGCGAGCGGCTGGGGGCGGCGGCGAGCGTCCACGCGGTCGCGAAGTACGAGCGGGTGCTGCGGGAGCTCGCGGCCGAGCCGGGCGTCACCGTGCTGATCTACGACGAGAGCTGCGCGAACGAGCGGCGCCGGAAGCAAAAGCGCGGCACGCTGCCGTTCCCGCACCGCTTCGTGGTGATCAACGAGGAGGTGTGCGAGAACTGCGGCCACTGCGGCGAGGTGACCAACTGCATGTCGCTCCAGAAGGTCGAGACCGAATACGGCCCCAAGACCCAGGTCCACGCCTCGTCCTGCAATCAGGACTACAGCTGCCTCAAGGGCGACTGCCCGTCGTTCCTGACGGTGGACACCCGGCCCGGGACTGGCTACGCGCGGCCGGCGGCGCCGCCGCTCGCGCCGGGCGCCGTCCCGGAGCCGGCGGCCAAGGCTCGGCTGGATCGGCCCTACCACATCTATATCCCGGGCGTGGGCGGCACCGGCGTCATCACCGTCAATGCCCTGCTCTGCTTCGCGGCCCTGCTCGACGGCAAGCGCGTGCTCTCCTACGACCAGACGGGCGCGGCCCAGAAGTGGGGGCCCGTGCTGTCGAGCCTGGTGGTCTCGCCCCATGCCGAACTGGTGGCCGCCAACAAAGTCGGCGCGGGACAGGCCGATCTCTACCTGGCGCTCGACCCGCTGGCCAGCGCCACGCCGGTGAACCTCGACCGCTGCGACCCCGGCCGCACCGCCGTCCTCGGGGTCTCGAGCCTGATGCCGACGGGCGAGATGATCCGCAACTCGTCGCTGCTCGTCCCGGTGGATCCGATCTGCGAGACCATCGGACGCTTCACGCGGAGCGAGGGCCGGCTCTTCGTGGACGCGCGCCGGCTGGCCGAAGGCCTCTTCGGCGATCACATGATGACCAACCTCTTCGCGGTGGGCGTGGCCTACCAGGCGGGGCTGCTGCCGCTCGAGGCCGACAGCATCGAGGGCGCAATCCGGCTCAATGCCGTCCAGGTCGAAGGCAATGTCCAGGCTTTCCGCTACGGGCGCCTTTACCAGCACGATCCGGTGCGCGTTGAGGCGCTCGTGCCGCCCGTGCGACGGAGCGTTGAAGACGAGCTGGCCCGCTCGCTGGCCGCGCTCTCGCCGGCCGAGCGGCGCGAGCACCCCGCCCTCGTGGCCCGCTGCGCCGGCCTCGACGAGGAATCGCGACGCCTGGCGGCCGTGCGCATCGCTGACCTCATCGGCTATCAGGATTCGAACTATGCCGCGCGCTACGTGGATTTTGTCCTCGCGGCAGCGGCGCGGGAACGAGAGGCCCTGGGCGGGCCAGGCCCGGTCACCCAGGCCGTGGCCCGCCACTACTTCAAGCTGCTCGCCTACAAGGACGAGTACGAGGTCGCGCGGCTCCACCTGAAGCCGTCGATCCGGGAGGAGGTCACGGGCCTCTTCACCGAGCCTCGCCGGGTCGCCTACCACTTCCACCCGCCGCTGCTGCGGGCCCTGGGCCTCCAGCGCAAGCTCGAGCTGGGGCCGTGGTTCACTCCGGCGCTCAGGCTTCTGCGCGGTCTGAAGCGGCTGCGCGGCACCGCGCTCGACGTCTTCGGCTGGGCCCGAGTCCGGCGCGAGGAGCGGCGGCTCATCGTGTGGTACGAGGAGCTGGTGTCGGCGGCCCTCGCGCGGCTCGCACCCCGCACCCAGGCTCTGGTGGTGGAGCTCGCCCAGCTGCCCGACGCGATCCGCGGCTACGAGGACATCAAGCTGCGCAACGCCGCCGCGGCGAGGGAGCGGGCCGCCAGGCTCGTGGAACGCTTGAATTGAACGGCGCCTCCGATCCGCAGATCGTTCTCCAGGACGTCTCGAAGCGCTACGACACCGCGTCGGGGGTCGTCCTCGCGGTGGAGCGGGTGAGCGTCGCGGTTCGCAGCCAGGAGTTCGTCACCCTCCTGGGCCCCAGCGGCTGCGGCAAGTCCACCGTGCTGGGGATGATCGGCGGCCTCATCCAGCCCGACGCCGGGCGCATCCTCATCGAGGGCGAGCCGGTGGTGGGTCCGAATCCCCGTCAGATCGCCCTTGTCTTCCAGGATGCCGGGCTGTTCCCCTGGCGGTCGGCGCTCGACAACGTGGGCTTCGGCCTCGAGCTGCAGGGTGTGGCGGCTGCGCGCCGGCGGGAGATCGCCCTCGGCCTGCTCGAGCCCATGGGGCTCCGCGGCTTCGAGCGAAAGTACCCGCGCGAGCTGTCCGGCGGCATGCGCCAGCGCGTGGCCATCGCCCGGGCGTTGGCGCTCGACACGCCGATTCTCTTGATGGACGAGCCGTTCGGCGCGCTGGACGAGCAGACCCGGCTGCTCATGGGCGAGTGGCTGGTCGGCGTGCGACGGCGCACACGGAAGACCATCGTCTTCGTCACCCACAGCCTCCAGGAGGCCATCGCGCTGTCGGACCGCATCGTGGTGATGACGGCGCGCCCCGGCCGCGTCAAGGAGATCGTGGACGTGACCCTGCCGTACCCGCGCGACCTCAACGCGCCCGAGGTCGTCGACCTCCGCGCCAAGCTGTGGGACCAGGTCAAGGAGGAGTCGCTCAAGGCCATGGAGGGCGGGGCGTGAAGGTCTTCCTCTGGCGCGCGGCGGTCCTCGTGGCGGCGATCCTGATCTGGGAGGCCGCGGCCGCCCCGCTCAACCCCATCCTTTATATACGCCCCTCGAGCCTGCCCGGCGCCTTCGTGCGCATGTGGCGGGTGCCGGAGCTGCCGCCCCTGTCGGAGCATCTCTGGCTCACCCTCCGGGAGATCCTCGTCGCCTTCGGTCTCGCCATCGCGGCGGGGCTCTGGCTCGGCTTTCTGCTCGGACTGCGCCGGAGCATCGGGCGCATCTACGAGCCGCTCCTGGCGGCGCTCTACGCGATCCCAAGCGTGGTATGGTATCCCTCGCTCATGCTCTTTTTCGGCCTCGGGCCGGCCTCGAAGATCGCGTTCGGCTTCCTCCTCGGCTTTTTCCCGATCGTGCTCGCGGTGCTTGCGGGCATCCGCCAGGTGCCGGCGCCGCTGGTCACGGTGGCCGTGTCCATGGGCGCCCGGCCGGCCGCCGTGTTCCGCAAGGTGATGCTGCCGGCAATGGCCTCGACCATGGTCGGGGGCCTGCGAGCCGGGCTGGCGCTGAGCGTGGTGGGCGTGCTGGTGGGCGAGGTCCTCGGCGCCCGCTCGGGGCTGGGCTATGTGATCAACTACGCCTACGGCCTCTTGATGACGGCCGAGTACGGCGTACTCGTCGTCCTCGTGGCGGGGGCGGTGCTGGCCATCGACGGCGCGGGCGCCCTGCTCGAAGCCCGGGTGAGACGGTGGGCCGGCTAGCGGTCATCGGCTGGCAGGCGCTGTCGCTGGCCGGTCTCGTCCTGATCTGGCAGGCCGCGGGACGCTGGGGCTGGGTCGACCCGCTCTTCGTCCCCACGCCGGCTCAGGTGGCCAGCGCGCTCGTTGGGACGGCGGGCGAGGCGCTGCCGCGGCTCGGCGACACCGTGCTCAAGGCGGTGATTGGCTACGGGCTGGCGGTCACGCTGGGAGTGACCGCCGGCCTGCTCATCGGCTCGCGCCGGATGCTCCACGACGTCGCGATGCCGTACGTCGTAGCGCTCTACGGCATTCCGAAGATCCTCATCCTGCCCTGGATCGCGCTCATCTTCGGGCTGGGCTTGTCGACGGCGGTGCTGAACGCGGCGCTCTTCGCGTTCTTCCCCGTCGTGCTGATGGTCGCGGCCGGCACGCGCGATGTGGATCCGACCCTAATCACGGTGGCGACCTCGATGGGCGCTACCCGCTGGCAGATCGGCCGCAAGGTTCTGCTGCCGGCCGTGCTGCCGTCGGTGCTGGCCGGTATGCGGATCGGTATGGTGTTCGCGATGCTGGGCGTCCTGCTGGCTGAGATGTTCGCGGGCAATCGCGGGATGGGCTTCTTCATGCAGCGGCTGGCTGTGGCCTTCAAGGCCCCCGAGCTTTTCGCCGCCACGGCCGTCGTGTCGGTGCTGTCCATCGCGGTGGTGCTGTCCCTGGAGCATCTCAACCAGCGGCTGGGCCGCTGGCGCTGACCTGCGGCGAATCTTCTAAAGGAGACATGTTCATGGAGACGACGGGAACGACGCGGCGGGGTTTTCTGAAGTCGGTGGCGGGCGGGGCGGTGGCGGCGGGCACGATGGGGCTGCGTCCTGCGGCGGCCCAGCCGCTGACGCCGGTCAAGGTCGGCGGCGTGGTGCTGGGCGACTTCGGGATCGCCGCGCCGTCGCTGGTGGCGCTCGAGAAGGGCTTCTTCAAGCAGAACGGGCTCGACGCCGAGTTCATCCCCTTCAAGGGCGGCCCCGACCTCCTCAAGGGCGTGCTGTCGGGCTCGGCCGATATCGGCCTGTCGGGGGCCACTGACCCGCTGGTGTTCCGGGAGCGCGGCACGACGATCCGGGCCATGGCGACCATTCTCGAGAAGAACCACTTCACCCTGACCGTGGCGCCCTCGATCAAGCGGGTGGAGGACCTCAAGGGCGGGACCATCGGGGTCACCGTGGTCGGCTCCACCACCTGGGTCTTCGCCCGGATGCTCGCCAAGAAGATGGGCTGGGATCCGGAGAAGGACGTGAAGATCGTGGGCGGCGGAGGGATCGACTCGCTGTCCGCCTCGATGCGGCGGGGCGAGATGCAGGGGATCATCTTCGGCGATGCCGGCGCGGTGATGGAGTACCAGGGCATCGGCAAGGTCATCATGCGCCTGGACGAGGTCACGCCCAAGTGGATCAGTCTCGTCGCCTACTCGACCGATGAGGTGATCAAGAGCAAGAAGGAGACGCTCCAGAAGACGCTCCGCGCAATTTTCCAGGGCCACAAGTTCTGCCGCGAGAACCCGGACGAGAGCATCCGGATCGCCGCCAAGGGCATCGGCTGGCCTGAGCCGGCGACGCGGCGCGCGTACGAGCTGGTGCGGCCGCTCTTGTCCGTGGACGGGCGGATGGATCTCGACGCGCTGAAGTACATGCAGGACACCCTCCTCGATCTGGGCGTGCTCAAGCAGCGCCTGCCGCTCGACCAGTCCTATACGACGGAGTTCATCCCCGTGAAGGTCTGATGCCCACGCGGTGCGGGTGGGCCGAGCGAGAGCCCAACCTCACCTATCACGACACCGAGTGGGGCGTGCCGGTCCGGGACGACCGGCGGCTGTTCGAGTTCCTGATTCTCGAGGGCGCCCAGGCGGGGCTCAGCTGGGAGACCATTCTCAAGAAGCGCGAGAATTACCGCGCGGCCTTCGACGGATTCGACCCGCGCGTGGTCGCCGGTTACGACGCGCGCAAGGTGCGGGCGCTGCTGGCCGACGCGGGCATCGTCCGCAACCGGCTCAAGATCGCCGGCGCCATTCAGAACGCGCGCGCCTTCCTGGCCGTCCAGGAGGAGTTCGGCCGCTTCTCCGCGTACGTCTGGAGGTTCGTCGGCGGCCGGCCGCGCCAGAATACCCGGCGCCGCCGCCGCCAAGTCCCTGCGCGCACGCCCGAATCGGACGCCATGAGCCGCGACTTGCGCCGGCGCGGCTTCACGTTCGTGGGCTCGACGATCTGTTACGCTTTCATGCAGGCCACCGGGATGGTCAACGATCACACCGTGGACTGCTTCCGCTACGGCCGGCTCCGGCGGCGCCGATAGCCTACGGCAGCCGGGGATAACGCCGCCTGACCTCGGCGATCGTTGGGGCGCTCGGGCGCTCGATGGCGCCGTAGCCCATGATGGTCACGATCCCGCTCGGGACGGCCCGCGGGCCGAGCTCGTAGAGCGCGAAGGTGCTGACATCAGCCCGGTCTTCCAGAGTCCGCGGCCGAGACAGCCTCCCCCAAGTGCCCGTGAAGGCCTCGGCCTGCCGCGCCGGGCCCACGCCGTGGTCGAATGCGAGGCGGTAGGCGACGCCATCGGGGCCGGCCGGCTTGAGCACGCCGCTCAGCGTGCTGGGCGGACCAAATGCTCCCGACATGCTGGGCGTGGCGACGCGCAGGCCCTCCGGGTTCGTCTTGCGCTCCACGGCCACTTCTCCGCCCAGCGACGCGGGGCCGCCCGGATGGGCGAGCTCGAGCAGCCGAAGGACGAGCTGCAGGGTCAGCGCGGCGCCATCCAGGAGGTCGATCTCTCCGTCCGGCGGCAGGGCGGCGCCTTTGACGAGCCATGCCCGCTCGTTGACCAGCAGCATCTCGACTCGGGCGTTCGTCCGTCCATCCGAGGTCCGGCCGAGGATGCTCAGGTCGCCGCCGGGCCCCAGCCGTTCGAAGGACCAGTCCGACCGAGTCCCCGCGCCTGCGCGGTCGGCGACCCGGATGGTCATGGTCGTAAAGTCGGACCATGCCCCCGGGGCGCCGGCGGCCACGTACGACTGCGCGCGTGCCGGGACCGGGGCGAGCAGGAGCGCGCCCGCGAGGGCGGCCGCCGCAAGGATGGGTGGACGGGCGCTCATCGGCTTCTCAGATCCTGCCGTGGACGGTCTCGGACTGGGTGGGCAGGAGCGAGACGTGACTGTGCACCGCCTCCCAGCGCCCGTCGCGGCGCGAGAGGACGAAGGTGGCGCGGCCCGATCGGGGGAACGGTGTCCCGTCCGGGGCCGTCGCCTCCGAGGACCACACCGCGGCAATCCAGGCCGAGTCGCCCGATGCCCGAGCCACGGGGTGCGCCTCGAAACGGAAGCCGCGGATGCGAGGCCAGACCTGGCGCCATTGCTCCCGCTCGATGTTGTCGAGTCCGCTCACGGCCGTCGCCCACGTGCCGAATGCCACGGCGTCCTCTGCGAACATGCGGCGCCCGGCGGCGAAGTCGCGGGAGCGGCAGGCGGTCTCGAACTCGCTCAGCCAGGCGATCACGTCGGGCTCCGCGTCCGGCATGCTCGCATTATGGCCGGGGCTCACCGCTTGTCAATGAGGCGCCGACCCGCTATCCTGCGCGCATGGAAGGGCTGACGATCGACACGCTCCGGACGCTGGCCCGGGCGCAGGGACTCGAGCCGAGCGATGAAGATCTCGCCGCCGTGCTCCCGCTGGTCCAGGCGGGCCGCGCCATGCTGGAGTCGTTGGCCGCCATTCCGCTCGGCGAGATCGAGCCCACCTCACAGTACCGCATCCTCTAGCCAAGCGCCCCATGAGCGACCTCGTGTGGAAATCCATGACCGAGCTTGCGCGCCTGATCGCCTCGAAGGCGGCGTCGCCGGTCGAGGTGGTCCAGGCGCATCTTGACCGGATCGCGGCGCTCGACGGCAAGCTCAAGTGCTACATCACCGTGCTGGGCGACTCGGCGCTCGAGGCGGCCAAGGCGGCGGAGGCCGCGGTCATGAGCGGCAACGGCGTGGGCCCTCTCCACGGCGTGCCGATCGGGCTCAAGGATCTCTACTGCACCAAGGGCGTCAAGACCACCGGCGGCTCGAAGATCCTGGGGGACTGGGTGCCGACCGAGGACGCGACGGTTGTGTCGCGGCTGACCGCGGCCGGCGCCATCGTGCTCGGCAAGCTCAACATGCACGAATTCGCGTACGGGCCCGAAGGGCTCAACCCCCACTACGGCACGCCGTGGAATCCGTGGGACGCGGCGACGCACCGGATCTGCGGCGGCTCTTCGTCCGGCTCGGGCGCCGCGGTGGCCGCGGGCCTCTGCCCTGGAGCGCTGGGCTCGGACACCGGAGGCTCGATCCGAATCCCGTCCTCGCTCTGCGGCATCACCGGGATCAAGCCGACCTATGGGCGGGTGAGCCGGGCCGGGGTGCTGCCGCTGGCCTGGTCGCTCGATCACGTGGGCCCCATGTGCCGCACCGCCATGGACTGCGCCCTCATGCTGGGCGCCATGGCCGGCTACGATCCCCGCGACCCCACCACGAGCGTCTTGCCCGCGCCCGACTACCTCGCGGCGCTCACCGGCCAGATCAAGGGCCTGCGCATCGGCGTCCTCCGCGCCTTCTACCTCGAGTCCACGGACCCGGCCGCGCGCGCCCTGGTTGAAGCGGCCGTGAAGGCCCTCGAAGGCCTCGGGGCGTCGGTGCAGGACGTGAACCTCGAGCTGCCCAAGCACGCCGCGGCCGCTTCGTACGCCGTGATCTCGCCCGAGGCCTACGCCTATCACGAAGGCTGGATCAAGACGCGCCCGCGGGACTACGGCGCCGACGTGCGCCAGCGGCTGCTGGTCGGCGCCTTCGTGTCCGGCGCCGATTACCTCAAGGGCCAGCGCGTGCGCGCGCTCATCCGCGACGAGGTGGACCGGGCGCTCGGCAAGCTCGACGTGCTGGTCTGCGCCACGACGCCCATGCCGGCTCCCGCCGTGGGCCAGAACGAGGTGGCGATCGGCGCCGAGACGCAGCCGGTGCGGCCGAACCTGATCCGCTTCACGCGCCCGTTCAATCTGACGGGCCATCCCGCCGCCTCGGTGCCGTGCGGATTCACCGCCGCCGGGCTGCCGGTCGGGCTGCAGATCATCGGGCGCCCCTTCGACGAGGCCACGGTGCTGCGCGCCGCCGACGCCTACCAGCGCGTCACGGACTGGCACACCCGCCGCCCGCCCGCTGCCGCCTGAGCGGTCGGCCCCGCGCGGCGATGTCCGAAAACAACGAGCCCGAGCCGGTCATCCTGCCCATCGAGGACTCGCTCGATCTGCACACCTTCGCGCCTCGGGACATCGCATCGGTGGTGGAGGAATACCTCCGGCAGGCGGCGGCGCGCGGCTTTTCCGAAGTCCGGCTGATCCATGGGAAAGGCAAGGGCGTCCAGCGCACCGTGGTCCAGACGCTGCTCGACGGCCATCCGCTGGTGAGGCGCTACTTCGACGGGCCCCCGGAGCGGGGCGGGTGGGGGGCGACGGTCGTGATCCTGAAGCGCTAGTCCCGGTCGGCGCGCAGCAGCAGCATCCGGTCGCTGAACGAGAGGATGCGGCCGCCGTCCACGCGGAAATCGAAGGCCTCCCGGCAGCGCGCCGGCGCCTCAAGCACGAAGCGCTCGAGATCGGCCTTGGCCTCGGGGCTCATCCGCGTGCGCCCGGTCCATTCGTCCCAGACGCGCAACTTGCTCATGACGGCCTCGTCGATGACGGTGAGACCGGCGGCGCGGAGGAAGGCCGTCCACTCGGGCTGGCGGAAGGAGCGGACATGGGAGGGATCGCGCCGCTTCTCGACTTCGAGGATGAAGGCCGCGCAGTCGTCATCATCGTGGCCCAGGATGTCCTGGATGAGGAATGAGCCGCCCGGCCGCAGGGCGCGGGCCACTTGGCGCACCGCCGGCAGCAGCTCCGGGAAATGGTGGGCCGCGATGCGGCAGGTGACGACGCCGAAGCTCGCATCCTTGAAGGGCAGCGCCTCGACGTCGGCGGCCAGGAAGCGCACGCCGGTCGCGCCCTGGCTCAGCGCGAACCCCCGGGCGGCCTGGAGCATCGGCAGGGTGAGGTCGGTGGCGACCACGGTCGGGGTGAACCCGGCGAAGGCCAGCGCCGTGTGGCCGCCGCCCGTGGCGATGTCGAGCACGCGGTCGGCGCCGCGCGCGCGACCCCAGAGCAGAAGCCGGTCCAGGTCTTCGCCGCCCGCGTGCCCCGTGCTCCGGACGTAGGCCTCGGCGCTGGCGCCGAACTGGGCCTGGACCCGGGCCTTGTGCGCGTCGCTCACGCGGGCGCGGGGCCCCTCGGGCGGTCGGCGAGAAAGCGCACGAGGAAGTCGGCGTCCAGCGGCGTGAGGTCGAACCGCCGGCTGGCGTCATCCACCAGCTTCATGCGGTCGGCGCCCGGGCGGTCGGCGAGCTGCTCGTCGATCCACCTCACGGCCTGCTTGATGGGCGCCTCGCCGGCGCTCACGGCTTGCCGCTTTCCCGCTCGAACTTGGTCTTCCATTCCTTGTTCAGGTCTTCGACGCCCGGGATGTACTTGATGGTGCTCCAGGCGGCGCGCGCGGCCCCGCGCATGGCGTACATCAGGGTCTCGCTGAGCTCGTCGTCGGTGGCGCCGGCTTGCTTCGCAGCCGCGAAGCGGCCGGGCACTCAGGAGGTGCAGCCGGCCGCGGCCATGGCGGCCAGCGCGACCAGCTGCATGGTCTTGGGGTCGAGCGCGCCTTCACGGTAGAAGAGGCCGGCGAATTCCTTCATCTGGCTCATGGGATCCTCCCGGTGTGCGTGGGTGGGTTGGCGCCGTCATTAGATATCGCGGACCAGGCGGCGCGCCCGGTCCACGTTCTTCCGGTAGCTGTCGAAGGAGCTCACCATCTTGGGCTTGCGGCCTTGCGCGCGGTCCAGGGTGAAGCAGGAGAAGGTGATGTCGTGCGCCAGCGGGAAGTCGCGGTAGAGCTGGCCCGCGACTTTTTGCGGGTTCTCCGTGTGCGTGATCTCGAAGTCTTCCAGGGCCCGGAGCGGCGGAATGCGCTCGCCGTGCTTGGTCCGCACCCACTTCATCGTGCCGCCGAGAAGGTAGGAGAGGAAGAGGCAGTCCACCAGCATCGACTCCGTCCACGGGATCGCCTTCTGATAGCCGGCCACGAACCTGGCGCCGGTGGCCAGCAGGAAGTTCTTGGCCGTGTCCGGCGTGACGAAGTCGCAGGCGCCGAAGATGTAGCCGATGCCCGTGCCCGGCCGGCAGTGCTCCACCAGGGCCTCGAGGTGGATCACCTTGTCGCCGAAGCCCATCAGCTTGCGCCGCTGGCCGTGGGAGGCGATGTAGCAGACCTGGAACGACCGCCGCCGCCGGCGCACCTCCTCGAGCAGCAGCCCCAGGTCGTAGTTCGTGTAGAAGCGCCGGTAGACCAGATTGACCCGGATGCCTTCCCAGGCCAGCGACTGCCGGATGGCCTT
>JBGPZD010000003.1:0-45190 GCA_041493605.1 Methylomirabilia bacterium | reverse complement strand
TGGACCGCCGCGCTCGAGTGCGCGCCGGCCCGGTGGCGGACGGGCGGCTGAGCGGCCGCCCGCGGGTATACACGGGGCGGACTGCGTGGTATAAATGTCCGTTCCTGCTTGGGCTCGTGGTGCAGCCTGGTTAGCACACTGGACTGTCAATCCAGAGGTCGCGGGTTCAAATCCCGTCGAGCCCGCCATTCAAACATTCGGTTCGGAGGGGGTAGCGCTCGGCTGCCCCCTCCAACGTGCCCATGGCGTGCCCCATGCGCGAGTCTGGTTCGTCCATCCGCCCCCTGCGGCCACAAGGGCTCCTGATATGAGCGTGTCAGTTGAGTAGGCGATCGCACCGCTCGCGCCGGCCGGGACCGCGTCCGCCGATGGGACCGCGCGGGCCGGCCCCGTCGCGCATGCCGCCGCCGGCCGCCTCGCCCTCGGGCTTCGAGAGCCTCACCGCGATCCAGCCCTACGAGCGCCTCCGGCTCGAGACCACGCCCGAGGAGCTGTCCATGCGCGCGATGGACTTGATCGCGCCCATCGGCAAGGGCCAGCGCGGGCTCATCGTCGCCCCGCCGCGGACGGGGAAGACCGTGCTCCTCCAGCAGATCGCCAAGGCGGTGCTGACCAACCACCCGGAGGTGACCATTATCGTGCTCCTCGTGGACGAGCGGCCGGAGGAGGTCACGGACTTCCGGATGACCATCGGCAAGTCGGCGGAGATCGTCGCCTCAAGCAACGACAACCCCTACCGCCGGCACATCGAGGTGACGGAGCAGGTCCTCGACAAGGCCAAGCGCATCGCGCAAGAGAAGCGGGACGTGCTCGTTCTTTTCGACTCCCTCACGCGCATGACGCGCGCCTACAACAACGAGCTGACCTCGCGCGGGCGCACCATGTCCGGCGGCATCGACAGTCGCGCCTTCCAGATGCCGCGCGCCTTCTTCGGCGCCGCCCGCAAGCTCGAGGAGGGCGGGTCGCTCACGATCGTGGGGACGGTCCTCGTCGACACGGGTTCGCGGATGGACGACATCATCTTCGAGGAGTTCAAGGGCACCGGGAACATGGAGCTCCATCTCACCCGGGAGCTGGCCGACCGGCGCATCTTCCCCTCCTTCGACATCCTCCGCTCGGGTACCCGGCACGAGGAGCTCCTCTTCACGGAGGAGGAGTTGAAGAAGATCCACCTCCTCCGCCGCGCCCTGGCGGGCTCCAAGCCGGTGCAGGCCATGGAGGCCCTGCTCGAGCGCCTCCGCCTCACCGCGACCAACGCGGAGTTCCTCAAGTCCCTCGTCGGGTAGGGGACGGGGCTATCCGTTGGCCCAGTCGAACCGGTAGTCGTGTGGAAAAGCGAGATGGCGCATTCTTCCGGTGAGCTGGCTTCACCCAAGGCGGCCACCGGAGGAATGCGCCATGGGCGAGCATATCAGGATTGGAGCGCGGCCGCCTGACGGTCGGGCGGGTTCGTTGTGCGAGCTGATCCGTGCCACGACCCGCCGGACGATCGAGATCGCGGCGTAGGCCGAGCTGGCCGCGGCCCTCGGGGCGGCCCGCTACGCGCGCTGCGACGGGCGCTGTCGGTACCGCAACGGGACCCGGGCGGGCACGGTGACGGGACCGACCGAGCCCATGGCCTCAGCCACCACCGCGATTCGGGCCACTGCGCGCAGGAGGCCAAGGGCCCCACCGTCGGGCCCACCCGCCTCTCTTTCACTTCGCTAGAACCTCGACGCGACCAGCGTCACGTCCGCACCCGCCCAGGCCCGCCGGAAACGGCCGTCCACGGCGGCCGCCTCTTTGCTCTTCCCCTGCGCGCGGAGCGCCTGCGCGAGCCCGAACAGGGACCAGCCGTTCTCAGGGAATCGGCGGAGGTCTTCGCGATAGACCCGCTCGGCCTCCGTGTACTGACCCGCCTTCAAGAACGCGGCGCCGAGCGAGTGCCGAATCGGGTAGTACCACTTCGGCGGCTCGAAGTAGAGTCCCGTGTCCTCGATGGCGAGCGCCTCACGGAAGTGGTTGATGCCGGTGTTGACGTCGCCGTGGCGGTTCGCGATCTCGCCGAGCAGCGCGTGCACCGCAATGGAGAGCGCGGTCTTCGAGTCGGCGTCCGCGGGCGTGGCGGCGTTGATCGCCGTCACCGTGTCGAGCGCGGCCTGCGCGTCCGCCCACTGTCCCTTCGCGGCGTACGCGACGCCGCGTGCGTAATGCGCCATCGCGTACGGGAAACGGATGTCCGGCGGCGGAAGCGGTTCGGCGAGCACGTCGTCCCATCTTCCGAACGTCGTGAGCGTGAGCGCGTGGTACGGCAGCATCTCCTGGAGCATCCCGACCTGACGTGCGGCGTCGAGGTTCACCTTGGACGTGAGCGTGCGCGACGCCTCGATCGCCATGGCGCTGCGACCGGCCATCGTGGCGGCGAAGGCGAGGAAGTGAATGTTGTGCGGGTAGTACGCGAGCGGATAGACGCCGATCGGGCGCTGACCTTCGATGAACATCTCGTCGGTGTGGATGGCGTGCCGGTTGGCCTTCACGGCGTCGTTCCAGCGTCCGACGCGGATGTAGATGTGCGCAGGCATGTGGACCATATGTCCTGTGCCCGGCATGAGCCGCGCGAGTCGCTCGGCACACGGCACCGCGGCCTGCGGGTTCACCGCTTCGACGGCGTGGATGTAATAGTGGCACGCGCCGGGGTGGTTCGGGTTGCGGGAAATGACCCTCCGAAGCTGGCGCACGATTTCATCCGTGCCGGGGTATGGCGTGCCGTCCGGTCGCCAGTAGTTCCACGGGCGGAGGTCCATCAGCGATTCGGCGTACAGCGTCGCGGCGTCGAGGTCGTCCGGGTAGGTGCTCGCGACGGTTCCCATGGCGCGCGAGTAGAGCGTGTCGAGTTGCGTCCGATCGGCCGGTGGGACCGCCGCGTAGCGCTGCGCGACCGCTTCGATGTACGCGCGCTCGTGCGACGTGGCGTGGGACATCAGCGAACGCGCTCGCTGCGCCGCGGCGTACGCGGCAACGCCGCTCGCGGAGTCCATGGGAGCGTTGACGTGCGGACCGTAGGCGAGGGCGATCCCCCAGTAGCACATGGCGCACGTGGAATCGAGCTCGGCGGCGCGCTGGAACGCGCGGATCGCTTCCGCGTGATTGAACCCATAGACGAGTCGCAGGCCCTGGTCGAAGTAACGCTGGGTGGCCGGGACTCGAGTGGAGATGGGCTTGTGGTGGGAGCCCAGGTTGGTGTAGAGGGGGACCGTGTCGGAGGGGCTCGTCGACTGCGCGCGCGCGATCGTTGGCCCGATGCCTGAGCTGGGAGCCACACACGCGAGCAGCGCAGCGGTGAACAGGATGATGCGGGGGAACGTCACGGGCGGCCTCCTCTTCTTGAGCTGCCAGCGGGTGGCGGTGGCCGTCTTCGCCATTATCTGAGCCTCCTTGAGGCGACGGGGTTGCCAACGACGTGAGCCGCGGAAGATTAGCGGAATCTATCCCGCCGCACCGTCCCTGTCAAGCCGGCCGCCTCCCGGCGGCCTTTTCCTGTATACTGAAGGCGCTCTTCGTGGAAGAGACGGGCGGGCACTGGCGCCCCCGCCACCCTCTCGAGGCCCCGCTCGCCGGCTCCCGCAGCGTCCGGTTCTGCCCCGGCTCAAACGAGCCCGCTCCAGGAAGGAGAGGTCCCGGTGGCCCGCGTCCCGACGAAGTCGTTCCCCTGCGGCATCGTTTCCGAAACCGTGACCATCACCCTTCGCCGGCGAAAGCTGATGGGCGGGGACGGCAAGCTCTTCGTCCAGTGCAGCGAGGTGGACTGCCAGTACGTGGACGCGAACGAGCCGCCCTGTCCGCTCACCCTCGATCTCTTCGCCGCCGAGGTCGAAGAGCGCAACGCCCGGCAGGAAGGGAGCCCGAGATGACCCCCGACGCGCCTCTCGCGCCAGCCAGCGCCAAAGAATGCCCTCACCGGATCGAGGTGGAGCGGGACGTGCCGCTCGTCCCGGCGGCCACCGTCAAGGCCTGGGTCGCGCATCTGCGGTCGCACGGCTGGACGGACAAGGAGCTGGACCTCGTGTGGCTCACCCGGGCCAGGCACGGGGTGACCCGCTAAGCCTCTCGGGCCTCAGGCCGCTCGTTCAGGCGCCGAATTATTGGTAGCCTCTGGCGGACGGGCAGTGTATAGTAGGGTCTGTCTGGTTCGGTAGTTGGTTCAGTAGAGAGCCTCGCTCCCTCCCAGACCGCGTTTCCCTGCCGCTTCTTCCGCACCGTGGGGCGTGTTGCGATCACCCGCGGAAGACTGAACAGGCCCAGGCGCGCCTCAGCAAGGAAACGACCGATCATGTCCTTCACAGCTTTCAACCTTCACCCTCATCTCCTGCGCGCCGTCGAGCGAATGGGGTTCACCACGCCGACGCCGATCCAGCGGGACGCCATTCCGCCGGCCATGGCCGGGCGCGACGTGCTCGCCTGTGCGGTCACCGGGAGCGGCAAGACGGCGGCCTTTCTGCTGCCGATCCTGCACCGCTTGGCCGGCCGGCGCGGCCTCACGCGCGCGCTCATCATCACGCCCACGCGTGAGCTGGCCGCGCAGATCGACGACCACCGGCGCCAGCTTGCGCAGGACCTCGGGATCGGGGGCGCCGCGGTGTACGGCGGCGTCGGCATGGAACCGCAGGTGCAGGCGTTCCGGCGCGGCGCCGACGTGCTGGTCGCGACCCCGGGCCGCCTCCTGGACCACTTCCGCTTCCCCTACGCGCGGCTGGCCGGGCTCGAGGTCCTCGTCCTGGACGAGGCGGACCGGATGCTCGACATGGGCTTCCTGCCCGACATCAAACGGATTTTGAAGCACCTGCCCCCGCTGAAGCAAACGCTCCTCTTCTCGGCGACGATGCCGCCTCCCATCGCGGCCCTGGCGCGCGAGCTGCTGCGGGACCCCGCCGCGATCAACATCGAGCGGCCGTCCGCGCCGGCGAAGGGGATCACCCAGACCGCGTATCCCGTGCCGCGCGAGCTCAAGTCGGCGTTGCTGCTCGAGCTGCTGAAGCGGCCCGACGTCCGCAGCGTCCTGGCCTTCACGCGCACGAAGCACCGCGCGAACCGGCTGGCGGATTTCCTGGAGCGGCAGGGCGTCACGTCGGACCGAATCCACGGCAACCGCAGCCAGGCCCAGCGCACCAGGGCGCTGGCGCGCTTCAAGGGCGGAGAGTTGAGCGTGCTCGTCGCGACGGACATCGCGGCGCGCGGGATCGACATCACGGGGCTCAGCCATGTCGTCAACTTCGACGTGCCGGCTGTCCCCGAAGACTATATCCACCGGGTCGGCCGGACCGCGCGGATGGAAGCGCTCGGCGACGCGCTGAGCTTCGTCGCGCCCGAAGAGGAAGCGGATTTTCGGACCATCGAGCGGCACCTCGGCGCCCGCATCGAGCGCGCGACGGTGCCGGGCTTCGATTACCGGAAGCCGGCAACCGAGCGGTTCGAGGTGCCCATCGCCGAGCGGCTCGCCGCGCACCGCGCCCGCCAGGGCCGCGGGCGCAACGGGAGCCAGGCGCGCCACGGCAGGTAGGTCACTGCCGCCGCCGGATTAGCGCGGCGGCGGCGGCTCGGTCGGTCGCAACACCGCCGCGGCCGCGGGGCGGCCCGCGACGATGAGCCCCACGGTGTTGCGGCGGCGGCGGTCGGCGCGCCGGCGGTCGGGCGTGCGCACGGCGAACTGCTTGCGCCGCTGAAAGGCGCGCCGCTCCGCGATCACCGTGACGGTCGGGTCGCCGGCGAACTTGCGTTTGAGGAACTCGTAGAAATCGAAATCGAATCGCGGGGCGATCAGGATTAGTCGCTCGATCATCGGCTCCTCGGGCGCGCCGCGCGGTCAGGCGTGCCGGTGTTCTCCCGGCAGGCGGACCTGGCGCGCGGTGCCCGCCTCGGCGTCGAACTGGATCAGGACGGCGGCCTCGTCGCCCACCACTTCATGGCTCGGTCCCCCTGCGTTGGCGGTCTCAGGGCAGCGGCCGGGGAAGTGGCAGAGACTCTGCGCCCCCCACCGCGGCGTTGTCAAGCCGCCCAGGCCGGCTGACAGCCATCGCCCGACGTGGTAGGGTCCGGGCCATGCCGGACCGCCCGGCGTCCCAGGGACTCCAACTGCCCGCCGCCGTCCACGACAACCTCGACGGGACGCGGACGGAATGCTTCGAGGTGGACTGCTCGGAGCCCGGCCTCCTCGCCCTTCTCAAGGACATCTTCGAGGAGCACTGGGGGCAGGTGATCTTCGGGCCCTGCATCGAGGGCGCCGTGTTCGAGGGGCGGTTCGCCCGGCGGCCGCGCGTGTCCCTGCTCGACGGCTACGTCACCGTGCAGGTGGACGACAGCGAGTCCTGGCACTTCCACCTCTGCATCGGGCCCCACCGCGGCAGCGCGGCCCTGCCCACGCCGCCCGAGCTGGCGGCCTGGCGCCGCTGCGCCCGCGCCGCCTTTTTCATGAACCGCGACCCCGCGGGGCGGCCGAGCGCCTGGGGCTTCCGCATGTGGAACGGCCGGAGCGAGCAGATGCTCACGGTGTTTTTCCCGAATCCGTGGATCGACCCGGCGCGGCAGCGGTACGTGGACACGCCCGACTGGTCGCGGCTCGAGCTGTGGATGCAGATGCGCGCGCAATGGGCGGCGGTGCCGGCCGAGGCGCCGCCGGCCCGGGCCGAGCGGCCGAGGACTCACTAGCGCCGGCTGGGCTACAATGCCGGGGCGGGAGGTCACGCGATGGACGGGATCCACGATCTGGGCGGGATGCAGGGCTTCGGCCCGGTGGAGCGGGAGGCGAACGAGCCCGTCTTCCACGCGCCCTGGGAGGCCGAGGTGCTCGCCATCATGCGGGCCGGCGGCTCGCGCGGTCTCTACAACATCGACGAGTTCCGCCACGGCATCGAGCGCATGGATCCGGCCCATTACCTGCGAGCGACCTACTACGAGAAGTGGCTGGACGGTATCACCCGCCTGCTTATCGAGAAGGGCGTGGTGAGCGAAGCCGATCTGGCGGCCCGCGCGGAGTTCTTCCGCGCGCGCCCCGACGCCCCGGCCCGCGAGGCCGTCAAGGGCCCGCTGCCGGCGGGCGCGCGGGCCAGCTGGGACTGGCTCCAGAGTTCGGTCCGGGACGCCGCCGCGGCGCCGCGCTTCAAGCCGGGCGATGCCGTGGTCACGCGTCACGTCCACCCGCACGGCCACACGCGGCTGCCCCGCTACGCGCGGGGCAAGCGCGGGGTGATCCACCGGCTCCACGGGGTCCACGTCTACCCCGACACCAACGCGCACGGGCAGGGGGAGCAGCCCCAGCCGCTCTACAGCGTCCGCTTCGAGGGCCGCGAGCTCTGGGGCGAGTCGGCCGAGCCGAACGAGCAGGTCCACCTCGATTGCTGGGAGAGCTATCTCCTGCCCGGGAGGTAAGCGATGGGCAAGAACCACCCCAACGTCGATCCGTATGTCGTCTCGCGCGTGCGGGCGCTGGAATCGCTGCTGCTCGAAAAGGGCATCCTGGCCCCCGACGCCGTGGACCGCGTCATCCAGCGCTACGAGAACGACACCGGGCCCATGATCGGCGCCCGCGCCACCGCCCGCGCCTGGGCGGATCCGGGCTACAAGCGGCTGCTGTTGGAGGACTCGAAGGCGGCCCTGGCGCAGTTCGGCCTGGCCTACGATGTGCTGCTCGTCGTCGAGAACACGCCGGCCGTGCACAACATGGTGGTCTGCACGCTCTGCTCCTGCTACCCCTGGCCCGTGCTCGGGCTGCCGCCCACCTGGTACAAGATGCCCGCCTACCGCTCGCGGGCCGTGAGCGAGCCGCGCAGCGTGCTCAAGGAGTTCGGCCTCGAGATCCCCGCCGACCGCGAGATCCGCGTCTGGGACAGCAGCGCCGAGATGCGCTACATGGTGCTCCCGCGCCGCCCGGCGGGGACGGAGGGGCTGGGCGAGGAGGCGCTGGTGCCGCTCATCAACCGGGACGCCCTCATCGGCGTGGCCGAGGTCACGCCGCCGGCCCTGCCGCTGGCCCCGCCGCTGGCCCCGCCGCTGGCCAAGGTCCGCTGAGCCCCGCCGTGTACGCGCGCCGGCGCAATATCGTCCTCCGTCCCGACGGCCGCCCCGTCAACGTGGCGCGCCCGCGCGGCCACCTCTTTGTCTGCGCCGGCGGCTGCTGCTGTGGCCGGACGGAGGACGGCTTCGCGCCGGTCCCGGCCGAGGCCTTCCACGCCGAGTGGGAGAAGCGCCGTCTCCGCAATGTCGTGCACCTGACCATCGGGGGCTGTCTCGGCCCCTGCGCGCTGGCCAACGTGGCACTGCTGCTCTTCGACGGCCAGGCGCAGTGGTTCCACTCGGTGAACTCGGACGCCATGGCGCGCGCCATCTGGGACCATGCGGAGGGGATGCTGGAGGCTGACGGGCTCCTCCCGCCGCCGCCCGCGCTCGAGCCCTATCACTTCACCGCCTCGGCCTGGCAGCCGCGTCCCGACGGCCAGCCGGTGGACGACCACCGCCGCCGCGCGGGCTTCCACGGCTGCGCCGGCATGGCGTCGGGCATGACGGCGGACGGCCGCCCGCTCAGCGTGGAGCGGGTGATCGCGGCGATGGACGGCTCGACGGCCTTGCCACGAAAGAACGGCGAGCTGGTCTTCGAGGAGCCCTGGCAGGGGCGCGCCTTCGGCATGGCCGTGGCCCTGCACGAGCAGGGCGCCTACGATTGGGAGGAGTTCCGCCAGGCGCTGATCGCCCAGATCGCCGCCGCCGACGCGCGGGGCGGGGCGTTCGTCTACTACGAGATCTGGCTCGCGACCTTCGAGGAGCTGCTCACTAAGAAGGGGCTCGTCTCGCCGGACGAGGTCGAGGAGACGACCTACCAGTTCGAGTTCGGCGAGCGCGACGAGGTCTTCTGAGCGGACACGTGCCGACCGCTCGGCCGCTGTTCGGCTTCACCCCGCGCGAGTGGCGCGCCCTGCGCGCCCTGCGCACTCCGCTCGGCGTTCAGCGCGCGCTGGACGCCATGCCCTACCACCTGAAAGACACGGCGTGGTCGCCGCGGCGGGTGCTGAGGGAGCGGACGGCCCACTGCCTCGAGGGCGCCATCTTCGCGGCTGGGGCTCTGCGGGTGCTAGGGTTCCCACCGCTGCTGCTGGACCTCGAGGCGGTCCAGGACACTGACCACGTCATCGCCGTGTACCGGATCCGCGGGCACTGGGGCGCCGTCGCCAAGTCGAACTACTCTGGGCTGCGATACCGCGAGCCCGTCTACCGCAGCCTACGCGAGCTGGCGATGAGCTACTTCGAGGGCTGGTTCAATCTCCGCGGCGAGCGCACGCTGCGCACCTACTCGCGCCCGGTCAACCTGGCGCGCTTCGACCGCTCCCATAAGGGCTGGATGACGGCCGAGACCGATCTCTGGTGCATTCCGACGTATCTGCTGGACATCCCGCACACGCCGCTGCTCACGCCGGCCCTGATCCGGAACCTCGCGCGCGTGGACCGGCGCTCCTTCCAGGCGGGGCTCGTCGGCCATCGCTGGCGCTGAGCCGCGCCGGTGGCGCCCACCGCCCGGCTGGCGGCAGGCGTCAGCGCCTGCCGAAAAGTGTCGGGAAACCAGGGCCCGGCTGTCCGCCGCGGCGGCAGAAATCCCTTTGAATCAGACCCTTTCTCGCCCCGATTGGCTGGAACGCCTCTTGCTGTAGAATAGGAACGGAGAGGATTGCCAATGTCACGGCCGGACTTTGTGGAAGGGGCTCCGAGGTCCAAGGAGAGGAAGGACACGCGGCGGCACCCGCGCGACCGGGTGACCTGGCCGGTCGTCGTCGACAACGGCGACCGCTATATCCCGGCCGAGACCGTCAACCTCAGCCCCTACGGCGTCAAGCTCCGCATGACCGACCGGCTCGAGCTGGGCGCCGACGTGCGGCTCGTCATGCGGCCGCCCGACCGGCCGCCCTACGACGTGCGCGCCATCGTGTGGCGCACCGACCGGGACGGCTCCGCGCTGCTCTTCCTCGGGGTTCACAGCCAGCCGATCCCGGTCACCGCGAAGCCCGTGGCCGCGGCGCCTGCGGGCACCTGGCACAGCGCCGCGCGGGCAGGCACGGAGACGATCCTCCTGGTGGACGATGACAGCGGCAGCCGCGCGCTGGCGCGTGACGCCCTCGAGGCCAAGGGCTACACGGTGCTCGATGCGGGTTCGGACCCCATGCACGCGGTTCGCATCGCCAAGGAGCACGACGGTCCGATCCACATGCTGATCTCGGACATCGTGATGCCGCTGATGAACGGCTTCCACCTGGTGGAGCGGGTCCTGCCGCTGCGCCCCGCGATGAAGGTCGTGCTCATGTCCGCCTTTTCCGTGTCCGGGACGTCGGCCCGCGGGGACCGCTTCCTGCCGAAGCCGTTCACGGTTGAGGATCTGGTGCGCACCGTGCGCGAGACGCTCGACGGCCGCTCGCCCTTCGCCCGCCCGCCTTCGTCAGGCAGCTGAGCCCGGGGCTATCTCCCGCTCCGGAGCGGTTGCCCGCGCAGGGGCTCAGGCGGGCGGCGGCTCGGGCTCGGGCCCGAACAGGCCGTCGCCCAGCTGGCTCGCGGAGGTCAGTCCGCGGGCCTTGACGATATAGGTCATGAGCAGGAAGAAGGCCGCGCCCTCGATCAGCACGCCCCAGAGCGGCGAGCGCGCGACGAAGGTGTCGAAGCAGCCGTGGAGCACCGCGGCCATGCCCCAGCCGGCGACGAGCAGCGGCCAGCGCTGGGCGGGATTGGCGGCCGACAGCGCGATGAAGTAGCCGAAGATGCCGCTGAGGCAGCCGTGGAAGAACGGCGTCATCGCCATCCGCACCACGTTGGTGTAGATGGGGCCGACCAGGTGGACCAGCTGGCCGGTCTGGCGGACGGCGCCGACCGCCTGCTCGAGGTTGGTGAAGGTGTAGACGACGTTCTCCGCGACGGCGAAGCCCACCCCCGACATCATCCCGAGCACGATGCCGACCACCGGGCTCTTCATGCGCGGGGTGAGCTTGATCAGGACCAGCAGCGGCAGGGCCTTGAACAGCTCCTCGCGCACGCCCACGCCGACCACGTAGCCCAGCAGTTGCAGGAGCAGGAACGGGCTGCGCGCGAGGGCGGGGAAGATGTCGACGGGGATGTCCAGATAGGCCCGCAGCAGCGGCACGCCGACGAAGGCGGTGAAGAACACGGTGCCGATGGCCCAGCCCACCGGCACCTGCCGATCGGCGAAGAGGCGGTAGAGCAGCAGCGCCCAGAGCACCCCGGACCAGATGGCGAGCCCGTCGAGGATGGACTGGACGCCCTCGAGGGTCTGGATCGCCAGGGGGACGATCGCGACCAGGCAGAGGAGGCGGAAGACCGGGCTCTTGATGATCTCCACGGCGTGGGCCCGGTCCACCCGCGCCAGGTCGCGCACCGACAGCGAGGCGACCTCGTGGATGAAGTGGTTGATCCAGGTGATGGTGTGGGTCGCGGTCCGGGGGGTCGCCGGCCCGGCCACCGCCTGCCCACACCCGGCGCAGAACCGCGCCTCAGGCGAGAGGGGTTGAGCGCAGCGCTGGCAGTTCACGGCCCCGGATTATAGGAGAAAGGGCCCCGAGCGGCAAACCTGGCCCGGCCCCGGGCGATTTCGCGGGAGGCCCCATCCCGGGTTATACTGGTCGGACCCGGTTACCTGGCGGAGAGATCAGCCGCTGGGCTGGAAGCCGGGGTAGGCAATCCAGAGGAGGGTCCCATGAGAAAGGCAGCGATCCTCGGACTTATCGCGGCGGCGGGCCTATCGCTCGGCGTCGCCGGCGGAAGCGTCTCGACCAGCGATTCCGCGAACGCCGGCACCCTCATCATCGAGGTGCGCCCGCTGCAGTCGGCGGTGAGGCTGGACGGCGTCCCGGTGGGCACGGCTCACGACCTGATCGCGCGGCCGCTCTACGTCCGGCCCGGCAATCATGTCCTTTCCGTCACCTCACCCGGCTTCATCCCCAGCACGATCCAGTTGGAAGTCCGCCCCGCGTGGGGCACCCGCATCTGGGTGGACCTGGTGCCCGACCGCCGCGGCTGAGACGCGCGGAGCCCGAATCCTCCGATCCCTCAACGGGGCGGCGTGAGCTGCCCCGTTTCGTTTATCCGCGCTTGGCCTCCGCGACCACCCGGCGAAGCTCGACGGCGATCGGGTGCGGGCGCCAGAAGAGAAACCAGCGCACCTGCGGCATGAAGACGATGCGGTCGCCGAAGGTCGTGGGCGCCCGGAACTCGACCGTCACCGGGCGGATGTTGATCCAGCGGTTCTCCGTGACCGCCGCGACCCGGGCGAGCGGCACGCGGTCTTCCCGCCGGTAATTCGAGATCCGGAGCGCCCCGCCGTCCAGCCACACCCGCTTGAGCCGGCAGCAGAGCCACCAGATGAGGCCGGAGGCGCCGATCCAGATCGCCAGCATGAGCCACTTGACCTCGGGCGGCAGCCGCTGGTCGTGGGGGCCGGCGGACACCTGGGCCACGAACACGACCGCCGTGCCCATCCCGAAGAGCGAAATCCAGAGAGTCGGGAGGACGAACTTGTACCACGGGGTCAGGCGCGAGGACAGCTCCCGCGGCATCCGGATTCCGCGCGGCTAGGCGGCGCCGAGCGCCTTGGACGCCTTGCCCACGTCGCGCGGCGCCACCCACAGGATCGCGCCGTAGCGCCCCGAGCCGGCGCAGAGGGCGTCGATGGCCGTCACGTTGACGCGCGCCTCGGCCAGCCGGCGGAGCATGTCGGCCACCGCGCCCACGCGGTCCTCCCCGCTGACCAGGAAGCACCGCTTGGGGCCCTTGACCTTCCACCGCTGGCTCTTGGCGAACTGGCGGAACGCGGCGGCGTCGGACGGGACGAAGTCGAGCTGGGAGCTCCGGCCCTCGGGGAAGCCGGAGAAGGCCAGCAGGTTGACGCCCGCTTCGCGCAGGGCGCTGAGCAGCCGCGCGCCCTCGCCCGGCTTGTTGGGCGCCATCACGTAGAAGTACTCGATGACCTGGACCGTGTCAGCCATGGGGACCTCCTTTGGTGTGCCGCGATGATACGCCCGGCACCCCGGCCGTCAAGCCCGGCCCCGCCCGGCCCTCAGAGGATGGCCGCGTGCACGACACGCCCTTCGAAGATGAGCGCCGCCCCGCGCGCCTTCTCCACGCGGAACTCGAAGAGCTGTCCCACTCCCGCGTTGCCCCGCAGGTTGCCCTCGGCGCGCGCCGCCACGCCCAACATGGCCTCCACCCGCGCCCGGAGCTTGGCCTCCGGCCACTCGGCGGGACGCGGCTGGCGGTAGGCTTCGACGGCATGCGCCCGCAGGAGTTTCGACCACTCGCGCGCGAAGAGTCCGGGCGCGTGAAACACGTCGACGCCGCTCAAGCCGCCGGCGGTGAAGACGGCCGCGCCGTAAGCGCCCGCCGCCGCCCGAGAGTCCAGCCCGCGCTCGACGTCCGCGAGATGGTCCTTGACCTCGGGCTTCTCGTAGATCTCCTGGTAGCTGCCCGTGGCCGACGGCGCCTGGGCCGCCCGCGCGGCCTTGCCCACCTCCGACCAGACCTGGCTCTGCGGCGCCTTATCCATGAGGCGCGAGCGCAGCGCCGGCTGGGCGAAGCTGGCCTTGCTCTCGAAGTCCTTCCTGCCCTCGTTCCAGCGTCCCTGCTCCACGCAGTAGACGCCGATATTGCGCGGGCCGCTGAGCGGCGGCAGCAGGATGTCCTCTTTGAGCACGCGGTTCTGCTTGCCGCCGAGCAGGATCTCGCCCGCCAGGAGAAGCACCGGCGTCTTGCCCCGGTTCTCGACGAGCAGCTCGGGCACGGTGGCCTGGTCGCGCTCGGTGATGAGGAGCTGGCCCCGGGCGCGCGCCTCCTCGAGCGTGGCGACCTCGAGCGCGGCCGGCGCTTCCTTGGCGCGGAGCCAGAACACGAGCAGTCCGCCCGCGGCCTGAGCAGGCCCGACGCGCAGCCCCGAGGCCATGCGCTGGAAGTCGGGGCTCACCTGGCCGACCAGGATGGGCCGGTCACCGTCTCCCCCTTCCTCCAGCACCCGGATCCTGGTGGCCCAGGCCAGCGCCGGGCCGGCCACGACCCCTAGGCTCCCCAGCCCGCAAATCCGTAGAAAGCCCCGCCGCCGTTCGTTCATGGTCTCCTCCTGGGCCGGCGCTCCCGCCGGCGTTTAACGGCTTAGACCGGGGCGCCGGCGCAAAGTTCCAAACGAGACGGGCGGGGAGAGGCGGAGTGAGCGATAATCCTCCCCAGGAGGATCGACCATGATTCGCGAGACCGTGACGGCTGTAGCGGTTCTGGCTGTGCTGCTGTGCGCTTCCGCGGCGGGGGCCCAGATGCGGCCGATGCCGCCGCCCCAGGGCCAGCCGCCGGCCGGCCCACCCCCCGCGGGGGAACCGCAGCATCACCCGATGGGTCAAAGCATGATGGGTGGGAAGATGATGTGCCCGATGATGGGCCCGGGCATGGCAATGCCCGGGCAGGGAATGATGGACGGCATGCAGGGGCGGGCCATGATGATGCCCGGGATGATGGAGATGATGATGAGCTCAGAGGATCCCAAGGCGTCGGCCCGCATGCTCAAGATGCGCGGCGAAATGATGAAGGCGATGGGCGAGGTCCTGATGAAGCACGGGGCACAGCTGGAGCAGCAGAAGTAAGGCACGCGGCCGTCCGCGACTGACTCGCGCGGCGGCCAAAGGAGCGACTCGATGAGACGGACCGTGGCCCTGACCGCATTGTTCGCGATGCTGCTGACACCCCTTCTCCTGACGGCGGACGCTTGGGCGCGCGCCGGCGGCGGCAGCTCGGGCGGCAGCCGCGGCTCGCGCAGCTACTCCTCGCCGGTCCCGCCCTCCACGAGCCCGGCCTCGCCGAGCCAGCCGGCCGCTCAGCAGCCGGGGCCGCAGCGGCCGGGCTGGGGCGGCATGCTGGGCGGGCTCCTCGTCGGCGGGCTCATCGGCAGCCTGCTCTTCGGCGGCTTGGGCGGCGGGCTCTTCGGCGGCATCGGCCTGCTCGAGATCGTCGTCATCGGCGCCCTGGTCTGGTTCGCGTTCGCCTATATGCGGCGGCAGCAGGCGGGCGCGGCGACATCTCGATATGCGGCTCCGGGGGGCTACGCGGCGCCGGCGGGCTATGCCGGCGCGTCCGGAGCGCCGGCCGCGACCGCGGAGGCGCCGGCCGGTTCGGGCGATCTCGACCGCGGGCTGGGCTTCATCCGGCAGATGGACGCGGGCTTCGACCCCGCGCGCTTCGCCGACACGGCGGAGGACATCTTCTTCAAGGTTCAGGCCGCCTGGATCGCCCGCGACATGAGCGTGGCCGCCGGGGCCCTCGCCGACGAGATGCGCGGAATCCTTCAGCGCGACTGCGACAAGCTGCGCGCCGAGGGCAAGATCAACCGGCTGGAGAACATCGCGGTGCGCTCGGCCAAGCTGACCGAGGCCTGGCAGGAGCGGGGCCAGGACTACGTCACGGTGCGCTTCCTCGCCAACCTGCTCGACTACACCACGGACGAGAGCGGCGCGCGCGTGCTCGAGGGCAGCCGCACCGAACCCGTGAAGTTCGAGGAGTACTGGACCTTCGTCCGACCGGTGGGCCCGAACCCATGGCGGCTGAGCGCCATCCAGCAGCCGTAGGAGCGCCCCCTCACCCCGCCCTCTCCCCCGAGGGGAGAGGGAGCGAGGCCGAGCCCCGGCACTATCAGCCGGGACTCTTCTTCTAGACGGAGGCGGACATGCCGCCGTCGAAGTTGATGGCCGTTCCCGTAATGTAGCCGGCGCGCTCGGAGGCGAGGAAGGCCACCAGGTCGGCGAACTCCTCAGCCTCACCCACGCGCCCGATGGGCACGCGGCGCGCCACCTCGCGGTAGTAGGCCTCCGGGTCGCCCGTGGCCCGGCGTTCCCACTGGGCGCTCTTCACCAGCCCCAGGCAGATGGTATTCACCAGGATTCGGTCGGCCGCGTACTCGTGGGCCAGCGATTTGGTGAGGTTGATCCCGGCCGCGCGCGTCACGCTGGTAGGCAATGCCTTGGGCGCGGGGGTCTTGCCGCCCACGGTGGTGACGTTGATGATGCGGCCGCCGCCCCGCTGCTTCATGTGCGGGATGACGAGGCGGCAGAAGCGCACCGCGGCCATGAGCTTCAGGTCGATGTCGGTTTGCCAGGCGCGGTCGTCCACCGCTTCGAATCCGCCGGCCGCCGAGGTGCCGGCGTTGTTGAGCAGGATGTCCACGCCGCCGAAGGCGCTGACCGTGGCGCCGACCACGCGCTCGACGTCCTCAACGCGCGTGACGTCGGCGGGCTGCGCCAGTACCTCCGCCCCGGTCTTCCGGCGGATGGCCTCCGCCGCGCGCTCGAGCAGGTCCGCACGGCGTGCGCAGATGTTCACGCGGCAGCCTTCGGCGGCGAGACGCTCGGCCGCGGCCCGGCCCAGCCCCTCGCTGCCGCCCGTGACGATGGCGACCTTGCCTGCGAGCCCCAGCTCGAGCATGTCCTCTCCCTCCTCGTCGAATCTGTCGCTCCGTGCAACCTCCGCATCCTAACCGCCGTCTCCACCCTGGTCAAGGCGCCGGCGGCGCCCGGGCTGGCGGCGACCCGGCCGGGCGCGGTAGAGTAAGGCGTGATGGCCCGGACCGCGGACATTTCGGAGGTGTTGCTCGGGTGAAGCTGGTTTCCTGGAACGTCAACGGCCTGCGGGCCGCCTGGAAGAAGGGCTTCGCCGAGTTCGCCGCCGCCGAGGGGCCCGACGTGCTCTGCCTCCAGGAAACCAAGATCCAGCCCGACCAGCTCACCGACGAGATGAAGGGCCTGCTGGACTACCGGGCCCACTGGAGCTTCGCCGAGAAAAAGGGCTACAGCGGCGTCGTGACGTACACCGGGCCCGCCCCGCTGGCCGTCACCACCGCGGGCGGCACGCCGGCGCTGGACGCCGAGGGGCGGATCGTCCACACCGAGTTCCCCGACTTCCACCTCTTCAACGTCTACTTCCCCAACGGCGGCATGGGCCCGGAGCGCCTGGCGCACAAGCTCACCTTCTACGACGACTTCCTGGCGCTCTGCGAACGGCTGAGGCGGGGCGGCAAGGGGATCGTGGTCTGCGGGGACGTCAACACCGCCCACACCGAGATCGACCTGGCGCGGCCCAAGGAGAACGAGAAGACCTCGGGCTTCATGCCCATCGAACGCGACTGGGTGTCGAAGTTCATCGCCCACGGCTACCACGACACCTTCCGGCTCTTCGTCACCGAGCCCGGGCACTACACGTGGTGGGACCTCAAGAGCGGGGCGCGGGCGCGCAATGTCGGCTGGCGGATCGACTACTTCTTCGTCTCCGACGAGCTCAGGCGCCGGGTCCGGGCGGCGACAATCCTGCCGCACGTCCAGGGCTCCGACCACTGCCCGATCACGCTCGTGTTGGACTAGGGGGCTGCGGGGCTACTTGCCCTTGCCCTTCTTGGCCTTCGCGCCGAGGGTCGAGGCGGGCAGCCGGAGGTCGCTCTGGGCGGCGGGCGGCTGCTGCTGGTAGGGCGGGAACACCGCCGGCCCTTCCGGGCTACCGGGTGGAACCAAGACTCGCTGGACGGCTGGCCCTTCGAGCGCTCCGAGCGCCAGATCCAGAGTCTCGTCGGCCGATAGCCCGGCCACCGGCCTGGCGCCCTGGGCGTGGGCCGGGGCGGGCACCGTGGCCCCCAGCGCCACGAGCGCGAGCAGGAGAGCGATCCAAATCCAAGCGATCCCCACGTCCCTAGTATACATAGGTGAGACTCACCCCCGTGACCCAGCGCCGGTAGGACAGGATGGCGTAGTTGGAGTCCTCGTCAATGTACGCGTAGTTCAGGTTCAGGCGCAGGTGGCGGCTGAGCCACCGGCTCAGTCCCGCCTCGGCGGTCCAGCGGTCGGTCTCTCGCTTGCCGAAGACGCCCTGAAAGTCGGGATAGCGCTCGTGGGCATACGCAACCCCGAGATCGGCCTGGATCCCCCACCACAGCGGGATGGCCGCCCCGAGGCTCACCTTGTGACCGTCCATATCGAAGTTGCGACCCTCGGTGTCGTTGTGCTGGAACTCGTACCCGAGCCGCAGCAGCCCGCGGCGGCCGGCGAAGTACCAGATCTGGGCCAGGCCGAACGTGTGGGCGTTTCCGTCGCGCGAGGAGAGATCGGGCTGGAACCCCCTCTCTTCGAAGTCGTCCCTCGCGTAGCGGTAGTAGAGGTGGGTTGTGGTGTTCGCCGTGAGGCCGACCTGACTGGCCAGGGTGACGACGTGCGAGCGGCTGAACTGGTCGCCGTCGAGCAGCGCCCAGATGTGTTCGTAGCGCAGCGAGCCGGTCACCGGGAGGCCTCCGAGCGCGGTCGTCCGCTGGAGCGTGCCGCCCACGCCATAGGTCGAGAGCTGGAACGGCTGGAACCCCCCGCCCGGGTACTCGGATTGGTAGGAGGACGCGTCGAAGGAGCCAAACCAACCTGGTGTCCGCAGGAACCGGTACTCCACGGCGAGCTGCTCGAACACGCGCAGCCCAGCGCGGGGGCCGTCGAACAGGGAGCGGTCGGCCGGGGCCGCCGGGATATTGGAGTCCTGCTGCACGCCCACGGTGAGCGAGAAGCCGACCGGCGGCGGTGCGCCCGCTCGCTGCAGCTGGAGCCGCTGCTGGGCGATCGCGTCCAGATACCGCCGGGCCAGCCCGGCGTACAGCGTGTCGGGCCCTAGCCGGAGCGCGCGGCGGAGGCTCGCGTCGGCCAGGTCCGGCGCCCCAGCCTTGTAATAGGTCGCACCCAGGTGAAAGTGGGTGGCGGTGTTGTCGGGAGCCAACGCGAGCGCCCGTTGGAAGGCTTCGATGGCCTCGCGATAGCGGCCGAGCCGGTCGAGCGTCAGCGCGAGGTAACGTTGGACGAGCCCGTCGCCGGGATTCGCTGCGGCGAGCTTCTGGAACTCCACGAGCGCCGCCTCGTACTGCCGCGCCTTGAACGCCTGGCCCGCGGGGGTGTCCTCGAGCGAGGGCGTCTGCGCCCCGGCCGGCGTGGCCCCGAGGCAGAGCGCGACCGCGAGCCAGCCGATGGGACGCCGCAGGCCTCTCACGGGCTATTGTGGCGTCCGCGGCTTTGGGGCGGCCGGCGGCGGACCCGTCGGCGGGGTGCGCCGTAGCCGCTCGCCCGGCAGGTCGCGCAGAATGTCGCCGAAAGAGCGCGCGGGGAGTGGCGGGGGGGCCCCAGTACCGACCAGCCCACGGCTGCGCAGGGTCGTCCCCCTCACGATCATGTTTTGCAGCTCCCTCTCGACGTTCCGGCCGAACAGCTCCGTCAGCTCTCGGACGAACGGCTCCTTCTGATACCGCTGGAGGAACTCCCGTGGGCTCAGCCAACCTCCGACCGACGTATTGGAAGGACAGACGAAGGTGCCACAATTCTGCTCGGTACAGGTGTTACGGTCGGCACACACGTTCCGATCATAGCACCCCTGCTTGCCGCATGTGTTGGTGTCAGCACACCCATCTGATGCACAGCCGTTCTCGTTGCAGCTGTCCTTACCACAGGCGTTGTCGCCACATGTGTCACTCGCGCACCCATCGCTTTCGCAGGTGTCTTTCCCGCAATAGCCTTCGCTTCGCCCGGTGCGTGGATCAACCCTCTTGCCGGTGGTGATATCGCCTAACTGCAGTAGGATGTCCTGAATCATCTGGTCCAACCAGGCCTGCATCCCCTCGGTGAACACGGTACGCTGCCGGTCAAACGCGCGATCGGGCGGCGCGGCTCTGAGGGCTGCTGCTGAGACGGATGTTCGCTGCTGGGCGCCGGCCGGCGACGGCTCGAGGATTCCTGCGCCCCCACCGGCCAGCAGGGCCAGGAACGCGCTGTTCTTTAGAAGCGCCTTCAATACCTCGCGCCGGGTGATGTGGTCGAAGCCGCTCAGTCGGACCCTTACCGCCTCGATGATCGCTGTGACGTCGTCGCGTTCCATGGTGGCTCTCCCACTCACGCGGTCGCGGGTTCGGGGACGGCTGCCGGGGCCTGCCACTGATGGGTCATGAGGGCCTCCTCCAGGGCCGTCTGGAAGTCCTGCTGCTCGCCTTGGAGGTAGTTCAGGGCGAGCACTTCCTTGATGTTCCATTTCCAATGGGTGCAGTCGCCGTGAGTCGGGTTGGGAACCTTCATGGCATCGAAGGCGCAGCCTCCGAGGCAGACCGGCAGCATCTTGCACGACCGGCACTCGGGGAGCGTGAACGGCGTCCACGCGTCCCACTTCTGACGGTTCTTCTTCATCTCGATGGTGGGGATGAGCTGGAGGTGATCCACCGCCTCCTTGGGGCGCGTCATGTCGTTCCAGCACTTGTAGATCCGCCCCGTCGGGTCGACGACCGAGCCATTGGCCTTATCGGCGATGCAGACGCTCGTCCGCGGCTGGGGCCTGACCGACACGCCCCACCCTTTTCGGTATATTTCCAGGTACGTCTCGGCCTCGAAGCGGCTGAACTCCGGACCGCTCATGCAGGTGGTGGCCACGTCGGCACAGACCTCGGTGTACGCCTGCACATGGGCGAGGTAGGGGTTGACCCGTCCCTTGAGTCCCTCCGCCTCCAGGATGTCGAGCAGCTCCAGGACACGGTGGCCGTTGGTCGCGTCGCAGTTGATGCGGAGCGAGATCTCCAGGAGATCGCATACGTCCCGAAGATTCCCGACGATGGTGTCGAAGGTCGGCTTTTTGCCGACCTTGAAGCGGCGGGCATCGTGGACCTCGGGCGGCCCGTCGAGCGTAACCTGGACCTTGTTGACCCGCAGCTCCTTCAGCGTCTCGGCGACCTTGCGCGTCAGCAGCGAAGCATTCGTAATCATCCAGGCGGAGTATTCGACCCGGGCCGCTGCGGCGACCTCCAGGAACCGCCGAGTGAGGGATTCGATCACATCCAGAGCGAGCAGCGGTTCCCCCCCGAACCACGTCACCGAGATCTGCTTTCCCTCGCCTGCCTCCTTCCGGACCCGCTCGACGAGGGCGTCCTGCACCGGGACGCTCATCTTGGTATTGGGATGCTCCTGATAGCAGTAGGTGCAGCGAAAGTTGCAGTTCACCGTGGGAGCGATCGTGAGCGAGAATTGGCCGCGGCTCTCCCGCGCGCGCTTGTACTGAGCCTCCAGGTGGGCAAGTTCGTCGAGCTCGTCCGGGATGAGGAAGCCGTGGTTCGAGAGCTGAGCGAGCAGTGGATCCGCCTCGCCGCCCGGCGCGGGCGCACCGGCCGGTGGCCGGGCGAGGAGGGCGTCGACGGCCGGCCGGCGTGACATCGGAAACTCGAGGAGCGCCCCGCTGCGGGCGTTGTACAGGAGGAGGACGCCGCTCGTCTCGAGCTCGATCGGCACGGTGTACGTGGAGGGTTTCATGGGGTCCTCCAGGGTGTTGGTGTGGTCCAACCGAGATTGGGGAGAGTCTAGGCGCCCGCGCAGGGGAGTGTCAAGGGCGTGGTATCCTCCTCGCCGTGCCCCAGCAGGCTGACATCGCGATCATCGGCGGCGGCATCGTCGGCCTCGCCACCGCGCTGGCCCTGACGGAGGCCCATTCCCGGGCGCGGCTCGTCCTCCTCGACAAAGAGCCCCGCCTGGCCGCCCACCAGACCGGCCACAACAGCGGCGTCATCCACTCGGGCATCTACTACAAGCCCGGCTCGCTCAAGGCTCGGTTGTGCGTCGAGGGCGCGCGCAGCATGAAGCAGTTCTGCGAGATGCACGGTGTGGCCTGGGAGGAGTGCGGCAAGGTGATCGTCGCTACCGACGAGACCGAGCTGCCGCGGCTCCAGGCCATCTACGATCGCGGCGGGCAGAACGGGCTCCGCGGCCTCCGGCTGCTTTCGGGCGCCGAGGTGAAGGAGTACGAGCCCCACTGCCGGGCGGTGCGCGCCATCCTCGTGCCCGAGACGAGCATCGTGGATTACGTCCAGGTGGCCGAGAAGATGGGGGCGCTGATCCGGGAGCGAGGCGCCCGGATCCTGACGGGCGCCGAAGTCACGGCGATCCGCCGCGGGGCCGACGGCCTCACGCTGGAGACGCCCCAGGGGTCCGTGCCGGCGCGGCATCTGATCAACTGCGGCGGGCTGCAGTCCGACCGCGTCGCGCGGCTCATGGGTGTGCGCCCCGAGGTGCGGATCATTCCGTTCCGCGGTGAGTACTACATGCTGCGCGCCGAGCGGCGCGAGCTCGTGCGCAACCTGATCTACCCGGTGCCGAACCCCGAGTTCCCGTTCCTGGGCGTGCACTTCACGCGCACCATCCACGGCGACATCGAGGCCGGGCCCAACGCCGTGCTGGCCTTCGCGCGCGAGGGTTATCGCCTGAGCACGGTGCGGCCTCAAGAGTTGCTGGGGACTCTGGCCTACCGCGGCTTCTGGCGTATGGCGCGGCGCTACTGGCGGATGGGCAGCTTCGAGATGTACCGCTCGGTCAGCACGGCGGCCTTCGTGCGCTCGCTGCAGAAGCTGGTGCCGGAGATCGAGCGCGGCGACATTGGGCGGGGGGGCGCGGGCGTCCGGGCCCAGGCCGTGAGCCCCGACGGCTCCCTGGTCGACGACTTCCGCATCGGCGTGGCCGAGGGCGCCATCCACGTCGTCAACGCGCCCTCGCCGGCGGCCACGGCGTCGCTCGCGATCGGCCGCCACATCGCCGGCCTCGCCGCCGAGACCTTCAGCCTGCCGGGCTAGCCGCTCTTGCCCCCGCCCGCCTCGCCGCCCTTGGCGCGGTCCTCGGCCGCGCGCGCCCGCTCCTCGGCGGCCAGCATGCGGCTCGCGAGGTCCTTGATCAGCGCCACGGCCAGGGCCGGGTTGCTCCGCACCATGTGGTCGAGGCGGTTGGCGGGAATGACCATGAGCGTGACAGCCTCGGCGGCCACGGCCGTGGCCGAGCGCGGGGCGCTCCGGAAGAGGGCCAGCTCCCCCAACAGCTCGCCCTTGCCCAGCGTCCGCAGCAGGCGCTCTTCGCCGCCGACCGCCTTGCGGACCTCCACCTGGCCGATATGGACCATGAAGGCCTCGCCCTTGGGGTCGTCGCCCTCCCGGAAGATAATCTCGCCAGCCTTGAACTCCCGCGTCGGCACTTCCCCGATCTGGCGGCTCATGGGTTTTCCTTTTGGTATAGAATGACCGACAGTGGCCCTATGATACTGCGTTTCTGCCGTCCAGTGACGTGGGCCTTCCTCCTGGCCGCGCTCCTGCCCGCGACGGCCGGCGCCCAGCGGAACGTCACCGTGCAGGAAGCCATGCTGCGCGCCAAGCCCGCCGTCGTGCTGGTCGTGGCCGAGGTGACCGCCGAGGTCACCCTCAACTGCGGCGCCGGCCCGATCAAGGTGACGCCGCCCGTCTTCCGGGAGACCGGCACGGGCTGGTTCGTCGATTCCGCCGGGTGGCTGATCACCAACGGCCACGTGGTCCAGCCGGCCCACGAGACGCCCCGGTGGCTCGTCAACCAGCAGGCCCAGCGCGCGGTGTCGACCGCCTGCCTACCGAAGGTCCTGAAAGGCATGGGGCTTCAGCCGGGTGACCGGCCCGACCTGGAGGAGGCCGCCAAGCGCAAGCTCCTCGACCAGGTGTTGCCCACGGCCAAGGTGGCGCTGCAGCCCGGCGTCTTCGTCGTCACGAGCCGCGGCCGGCTCAAGGCCGAGGTGAAAAAGTACAGCTCGCCGGTGGGCGCTGAGGCCGGCGAGATGACCGGGCGTGATCTGGCGCTGCTCAAGGTGCCGGGCGAAAACTTCCCGGCGCTCCCGCTGGCCGACTCCAAGACGGTGCAGATCGGCGACCCCGTCCACATCATCGGTTTCCCGGGCGTGGTGCTCTCCCACGAGCTGCTGAACCAGTCGGCCACGGTCGAGGCCTCCGTGACCAACGGCGCCATCTCCGGTTTCAAGCAGGACAAGAACAACAACCCCCTGATCCAGACGGACGCCCCCGCGACCTGGGGCAACTCGGGCGGCCCGGCGGTGGACGAGAGGGGCGCCGTCGTGGGCGTGCTCACCTTCGTGTCGCTGGCGCCCGGGCCCGAGGGCAGCATCGTCCAGGGCTTCAACTTCATGATCGCGTCGAATGTCGTGAATGCCTTCGTGGCGGGCACCCCGGTCAACCTCACCGCCACCAGCAAGTTCAACGAAATCTGGTTTGCGGGCCTGCGCGCCTTCTTCGGCGAGGACTGGAAGGGGGCCGCGCGGCGCTTCGAGGACGCGGAGAAGATCCTGCCCAACCAGCCCGACGTCAAGCGCATGCTCGGCGAGGCGCGGGACAAGGTGAAGAACCCGCCGCCCCGGCCCTTCCCCTGGTTCTGGGTGGCCATCGGCGTGACCTTCCTGAGCGCCGGCGGCTACGGCGCCCAGTTCTTGATCCGCTGGCAGAGGAACCGCTATCGGGTCGGCCCCTCGGAAGTGGTGAAGCTCATCGAGGAGGGCAAGCACCCGATCATCCTCGACACGCGCAAGTCCGCGGCGTATGACGCCATGCCGATCAAGATCCCGGGCTCGGTGCGCCTGGCCCCCGAGGAGCTCGAAAGCGGCACGGCGGGTCTCGAGCTCGACACGACGCGCCCGGTGGTCGCCTACTGCACCTGAGCGGACGAAGCCACGAGCGCCAGGATGGCGCGAGACCTGAGGAAGCTGGGATTCAAGGACGTGCGGATCCTCAAGGGCGGGCTCGGGGCGTGGACCAACTCCGGGCTGCCGATCGAGACCCGCTCCGACCTCTCGCCGGTCGGTGTCGAGCTGTACAAGGCGCTGATCGGCGGCAGCTAGTCCCGGCGCGGGTCGCTGAGTCGCACCCGCGTCGGCAACTGCTCCAGCACGGCGCGCGCCTCTCGCACGATCGCCTCCACCACTTCGCCGGCGCCCGGGAGGTCGTGGATCAACCCCACGCTCTGCCCCGACCACATCGGGTAATACTCGCCGTTTTGTTGGGCGACCGCGGCGTCGAAGATGTCCTTGGCCGCGTTGGATTGAACGAGGGGCGGGAGTACGGGCGCGCCCGAGGCGGCGTACTCCTCGGTGTACGTATTGCGCAGCGCGCGCGCGTACAGCCCCGAGACGGCGTCGGTGATCGTGGTCGCCTCGCTGCCGCGCTCGAGGAGGCTCTTCTTCCAGAACTCGGCCGCCGTGGCCTCCCGGGTGGCGACGAAGCGGGTCCCCAGGAGCACGCCCTGCGCCCCCAGCGCAAGCGCCGCCACGAGGCCGCGGCCGTCGGCGATCCCGCCGGCGGCGATCACCGGGACCTTGACCGCGTCGACGATCTGAGGCACCAACGCGAGGGCCCCGATCTGGGCCGCCTCGCGCGAGGCGGGCTTCACCCAGGTCGAGCGATGTCCGCCGGCTTCGGCCCCTTGAGCAATCACGGCGTCCACGCCCGAGCCCGCGACGGCCCGCGCGTCGTCTACGGTCGCGACCATGGCCACGATCTTGACGCCGCGCTCGTGGCAGCGCTGGACCCAGACCGAATCCGGGTTGCCCAGACCGATGCTCCAGACCGGCACGCGCTCGTCCAGGATGACCTCGAAGGCCTCGCGGATCAGATCGGGCACCGCCTCCGGGCGCCCCTCCTTCGTCGCGATGCCGAGCCTCGTGCGGAAGCGGTTGAGCGTGTCCTGGACCTGTCGCACCGTGCCCTCGGGGATCGTGCTTACGTCGGCGGGCGGCATGAGCTCGGTGTGCAGCCAGAGGTTGACGCCGAACGGCCGGTCGGTGAGCGCGCGCACGCGCCGGATGCCCGCCCGCAGCTGGTCGCCGGTGAGCCTGAGCCCGGCCAGGATGCCGAGGCCGCCCGCGCGCGACACCTCGGCCACCAGCTCGGGGCCCGCCACTCCACCCATCCCGGACTGAAGGACCGGATACTCGATGCCGAGCAGATCGCACAGAGCGGTCCTGAAGGGCGCCATGACGTAACCTCCCTCGGCTGGCGTTAAAGCAAAGAAAACGGGGAGGCGGCAGCGCCTCCCCGATGAGTGCTCCCGAAACGCGCGTGGCGTTTCGGGCCCAGGTATAACATGCCGGGTCCCGCAGGACGACCGGCGGCGGGCTAACGGCCCGTCATAAAAAAATTGGGATGTCCTAGCGGCCCGAGCATGGCCCCTCTCCCGGCCGAGGGCAAGCGCCTAGTAGCCCTCGCGCGTCATACCGGTGCGTCAGCCTCACCGCGTCAGAGGGCGCGGCGACGACGGCTGAGCCCCGGCGCCCGCCGCCGAAGTGGGGAAAGCCAGCAAAGTCAGCGCCCTGCGGACTCCAGAGACGAGACCCCCCCCGCGAGGGGGAAGGGGCCGGGTGAAGGAGCGTTCAGTCAGGGATTACCGGCGCCCTGCTCGCCGACCCGGCCACTCCCAGGATGGCTGCCCGCGCCGTGGCGACGACCGCCGCAAGGGCGGCGGCCACAATCTCCACTCGCGGCCCGACCATTCTCACGGTGACCCCCCGCCCGGACGGGAGTTCGCTGGTGCCGCCGAGGAGGTCTTCCGAGTCCTGGAGGACGCGATGCAGCAGGTCGCTGAGATCGCGCGGGGGAATGCTGCCGGTCCACACGTGGAGCGTCCCCAGCGCATCGAAGCGGCCGAGCAGCCCGGGGTGCGTGGAGCTCATGGTGGCCGGCGCCAGGTGCGTGACGTCCAGGAATTCCAGCCTGCCGTCGGGCCGCTGTGCCGTGACGCGCGAGGCGTAGAGATCGTAGGCGTGGGCTTCGCCCATGGCCACGCGGCCGGGGCTCAGGATACTGCCGTACACCAACGTTGCCCTCGGATGGGCCACCAAGGTCACTTCCTCCAGGAAGCGGGAGCCGCGAAAGGGGATCACCGGCCCCGGGAGGTATTCGACGTAGCTCCCCGCAGCGGCCTGAATGTGCAGACGGTGCGAGGCGGGCGCTGCCGGCGAGCGGTAGATCTTCGTGGCGGCCGGGGTGGTCACGTGAACTTGGGCCTCGTCCCGGGCGATGATCTCGGTCTGGAGCCGGTCCCCCTGGACGATCCCGCCGGTCACGGTAAGGACGTACACCCAGGCCATGCCGGGGAAGGCCGCGTGCGGATAGAGAACCTTCTGCACCTGGAGCGGGGCCTCTTGGTACCGGTCCGCGATCGCCGTGACGCCGTCCCGGGAGGCGAATTCCAGCCTGAGCACCCCCTCCATGCCCACCGGGCGCTACTCCTGAGCCTGCCGCTCCACCTCCTCGAACAGGACCTCGCGCTTGATGAGGATCACCACCTCGTCGATACCGACGCGCGTCATACAGTTGGTGAACAGGAACGGCTTGGCGCCTCGCATTTTCTGGGAATCCCGCGCCATGACCTCCAGGCTGGCCCCGACGTGGGGCGCGAGGTCCACCTTGTTGATTACCAGGAGGTCGGATTGGGTGATACCTGGTCCGTTCTTGCGGGGGATCTTGTCCCCGGCCGCCACGTCGATGACGTAGATGAAATAGTCCACCAGGGCCGGGCTGAAGGTGAGGGTGAGGTTGTCCCCTCCACTCTCCAGGAACAAGAGGTCCGAATCCGGGAAGCGGGTCTCCATCTCTTCGACGAAGGCCAGGTTCATGGTCGGGTCCTCGCGGACGGCGGTGTGGGGGCAGGCCCCTGTCTCGACGCCCAGGATCCGTTCCGGCTCCAGGATTCCGGCGAGGGCTCGCTTCACGTGGAGCGCGTCCTCCACCGTGACGATGTCGTTGGTCACCACGATGACCTTGTATCCGTCAGCCATCAAGCGGGGGACGAGGCACTCGATGAGGGCCGTCTTCCCCGAGCCCACCGGGCCGCCGATTCCGATGCGTGGGATGCGTTTCGCCATGGGCGTCCTCCTCAGCTGATGAACAAGCGGACGGAGGCCCGCTCGTGCCCCATGGCCATGATGTCGATGAGGGGAGCGAAGGCGCGCATCTCCGACGCACTCCGGTCCATGTTCTCCTCGGCCACACGCAGCATCAGGGGCTTCACGCGGCCAAGGATAACCTGGGCCTCTTCGTGGTCGAGCCGGATAAGGCGCATGGCGGCCCCGAGCAGGCTCGTGGTGAAGGTGTGGAGCTCGATCAGCAGGGCCTCCCGCCGCGGGATGCGAAGGGCAGCCGCCACTGAGCCGAGGGCCACCGCCGCGTTGCCCGGGGTAGTCGCCCCGTCCGCGGCGGCCCGGTAGTCCGCCAGCAGCTGGTGGGAGGTGAGCGTGACCGCTGTGGCCAGGATCCGCCGGCCGACGCGCCGCGAGGCCTCGCGGGCCTCCCGGACCAGCTTCAGGGCGCCGAGGCGGCGGTCGATCTCCAGGAGGCGCGCTAAATCCTGCGCCTCGACGGCGCAATGGGCCTGGGAGAGGGCCACGCCGTCGGAGGGCCCGAGGACGTGCTCCAGGTAGTCCCGGAGCAGCGCCTCCAGGTTGGCCTTGGAGGCCAGCCCCGCCTGGACGAACGCCTCGAACCCGTAGGACAGCGTGTACAGGCCGGTAGGGAAGAACGTGTCGGACAACTGCAGGGCGCTCAGGAACGCCGCGCCGGGGGCGCTGGCTGATGGCCCCGCGGCCCCGGGCACGGGGTCGGGCTCAGTGATGATGCCCATCGGGGTGCGGGTGGTCGTGCGGGACGGTCCGCGGGATGGCCCCCACGCTCGCCTCCTCGAAGCGGTACGTGATCCCCTGCAGGCCATAGGTCTTCAGAACCGTTTGCATCACCTGCTTGTCCACGGAGACCGGGACGTACACCGACAGGCCTTCGACCTTCACGGGCCAGTGCTGGTTCCCCAGAACGTGGCCGAGCCGGACGGCGACGCGGAGGAGCTCCTCGGCGGAGACGGCCGGCTGCACGGTGATCACCAGCACCTCCTCCGGCGTGAGCCGCGCCACGATGATCCGCCGCTGCGCCTCGTCCAGGTAGAGGACGTCGCCGTCCCGCAAGGAGGCGCCCCGCCCGAGGCTCAGCCCGAGGGGCGTCCCCTTGTCGGTCTGGATGCGGAGCCGGCCCTTCTGGGCGTCCAGGGGTGTCAAGGCCACGGTCTCCGCGCACCCCTCCGCCTGCCAGCGCCGGTGCAGGTCCCGAAGGCGCGCGTCCTCGCCGAGGTTGCCCAGGACTGCTTCGACGACGATCATGCGTTAGGATGCCCCGCGCTAGAAGAGGAAATACCGCTGGGCCAAGGGCAGCACGCTGGCCGGCTCGCAGGTGATCAGCTGGCCGTCCGCGTAGACCTCGTAGGTTTCTGGGTCCACGTCCACCTTGGGGAGGGCCGTGTTGTGGATCATGTCCTTCTTGCCCAGGGCGCGGCAGTTGCGCACGGGGATCACCCGCTTCTGCAGCCCCAGCTTTTTGTGGACGCCGGCCTGGTAAGCCGCCTGGGAGACAAAGGAGATGGAGACAGACTGCTTGGCGCGGCCCATCCCGCCCCACATATAGCGGCCGATGACGGGCTGCGGGGTTGGAATCGTGGAGCCAGGATCGCCCATGGCCATATAGGTGATGAACCCGCCCTTGATGACCATGTCGGGCTTCACCCCGAAGAACTTCGGCTTAAAGAGGACGATGTCGGCCAGCTTGCCCACCTCCAGGGAGCCGATATGCTCCGCGAACCCGTGGGCGATGGCCACGTTGACGGTGTACTTGGCGACGTAGCGCTTGACCCGCACGTTGTCGTTGTCGCCCCGCTCCTCTGGGAGGCGGCCCCGCTGCCGCTTCATCTTGTCGGCCGTCTGCCAGGTGCGGATGATGGTCTCGCTGACGCGTCCCATGGCCTGCGAGTCCGACCCGATCATGCTTATGGCGCCCAGGTCGTGGAGGATGTCCTCGGCGGCGATGGTCTCGGGGCGGATGCGGGCCTCGGCCTGGGCGATGTCCTCGGGGATCTTGGGCGACAGGTGGTGGCACACCATCAGCATGTCCAGGTGCTCCTCCACGGTGTTGACGGTGTACGGCCTGGTCGGGTTGGTGGAGGAGGTGAGGACGTTCGGGTAAGAGACGATCTTGATGATGTCGGGGGCGTGGCCGCCGCCGGCGCCCTCCACGTGGTAGGCATGAATGCTCCGTCCGGCGATGGCGGCAATGGTGTCCTCCACGAAGCCGGTCTCGTTCAGCGTGTCCGTGTGGATCGTCACCTGCACGTCGTACTCGTCGGCCACCCGCAGGCAGCAGTCGATGGCGGCGGGGGTGGTCCCCCAGTCCTCGTGGAGCTTGAACCCCATGGCGCCGGCCTCGGCCTGCTCCCGCAGCCCCTGCGGCAGGGAGGAGTTCCCCTTGCCCTGGAAGCCGAAGTTCATCGGGTACTCTTCGGCCGCCTCCAACATCCGGTGGATGTTCCAGGGGCCCGGGGTGCAGGTGGTGGCGTTGGTGCCAGTGGCCGGGCCGGTGCCGCCCCCGATCATGGTGGTGATGCCGGAGCCGAAGGCCTCGGTGACCTGCTGCGGGCAGATGTAGTGGACGTGGGAATCGATCCCGCCCGCCGTGGCGATCATTCCCTCGCCGGCCAGGGCCTCGGTGGCGGCGCCCACCACCATGCCGGGCGTGACTCCCTCCATGATGTTCGGGTTGCCGGCCTTGCCGATGCCGGCGATCTTACCGTCACGGATCCCGATGTCCGCCTTGACGATCCCCCAGTGGTCCAGGATGATGACGTTGGAGATCACCAGGTCGAGGGCGCCGCCCTCCCAGGTGGCGTCGGGGGCCTGGCCCAGCCCGTCGCGCAGCACCTTCCCCGGCCCGTAGCGCGTCTCCTCGCCGTAGACCGCGTAATCCTTCTCCACCTCGATGATCAGGTCGGTATCGGCGAGGCGCACGCGGTCCCCGACCGTGGGGCCGAACATCGCCGCGTAGCTCTTGCGGTCGATTTTGAGGCTCATTCCCCCGCTCCTTTGAAGCCGCGGGCCCGGGCCTGTGCCAACGCCCGCTTGCGGACCTCGGGAGAGGCCATGTCACCGTCGGTCAGGGCGTTCAGCCCGCGCATGATCTTCTTGCCCAGGATCTCCACCAGGGTCACGGTGCGCTCGTCCCCCGGCTCGAAGCGCATGGTGGTGCCCGAAGGAATGTTCAGACGCATCCCGAAGGCCTTCTCCCGATCGAAGCGGAGGGCCTTGTTCACCTCAAAGAAATGGTAGTGCGCGCCGATCTGCACCGGCCGATCGCCTGTGTTGGCCACCATGAGCTGGACGGTCCGGCGGCCCGCGTTGGCCACGATGTCGGAAGCCGCCGGAAAGATCTCCCCCGGTATCACCGAGCCCTCCCTATCGGATGGGGTTATGGACGGTCACCAGCTTGGTCCCGTCCGGGAACGTCGCCTCCACCTGGACCTCCTCGATCATCTCCGGGACACCCTCCATCACGTCCGCGCGCGTCAGGATCTTGGTCCCGGCCTGCATCAGGACGGACACCGACTTTCCGTCCCGCGCCCCCTCTAAGATGTCGGCCGTGATGATCGCCATGGCCTCGGGGTAGTTGAGCTTCAGGTCCCGCGCGCGGCGCCGCCTGGCGACCTCCGCCGCGGTGAAGATCATCAGCTTCTCTTGCTCTCTGGGTGTCAGATGCACGCCGAGGCCCCCCTTGTGTTGTCGCCGCGGCCCGAGTGGCCGCCGGGCGTAGATAACATAAACCCATTGTCAGCCATGGCCCACCGCGCCCGAGGGCCTTCCCCCGGGGTCTGCCTCGGGCCTTCCTTGGCACAGCGCGGATAATCCCCCTCCCACCCCGGCCGATCCTATCAGGGCGGGGATCAGCGGTCAAATCGGGGGGGTCTTGAATCACAGGGTGGGAGCCCTCCCCGGGATCATCAGGCACCGCATCTGCTGATCGAGCCCGGCGAGTTCCTGGAGAAGCTCGCCGCTCTTCGCTGCCCTCGCGGATCTACCCTTCGAACCCGATTCGCTCATCATTCCGCCCTCCTCCTCCCGGGCCTGGCTGGCCCGGCTTAGGGGCGAACTGCCTGCGCGAACCGTCGGTTACCGCACTGCCCCTCGCGGTCCCATTTCCGCTGACGTCGAAAAAACAGAGTGGTCTGCGTCGGGGTGGGTGGAGATGACGACGTCAACGCGGTCAGTCTTGGAGTGCTCCTTGATGTGGTCGACGAGAGCGGCCCCGGTGTCAGTGAAGCCGCCGTCGTTGACGATTACCGTTTGCTGTGGCGGATTAGACTGGAGATTGCCGAATCGAAGGGCGATGCTCAGGACGCGTCATATCAAGAGCAGCCCGTTGTCGTGCCGCACGTGATGCACTTCAGGCAGGTACCGTTGCGCACCATGGTGAACTGCCCGCAGTCCCCGCACGGGTCTCCCTCATAGCCCTTGAGTCGCGCGAGGTCGGACGCCGAGAGGATCTTGGCCGCGGCCACGCCGCCACTGCCGCCGCTCACCGGGGCGATGGCCCGAGCCGTGACGAGCCGGCTCGGCGGCGGCTCGGCCGGTAGGGCCGGCTCGACGACAGCCACCGGGCCCTGGCCGGGCTTGCTGCCGAGGGTGTCGCTGCGCAGGTCCTCCTCGGGCACGTGGGAGAGATCGGTCCGCCCCAGATAGGTGATGGCCAGCTCGCGGAAGACGTAGTCGATGACGCTGGTGGACATCTTGATGCGGTCGTTGCCCTTGACCATGCCGTTGGGCTCGAAGCGGGTGAAGACGAAAGCGTCCACGAACTCCTCGAGCGGCACCCCGTGCTGGAGCCCCAGCGAGATGGCGATGGCGAAGCAGTTCATGAGCGAGCGGAAGGCGGCGCCTTCCTTGTGCATGTCGAGGAAGATCTCGCCGACGGAGCCGTCCTCGTATTCCCCGGTGCGCAGGTAGACCTTGTGACCGCCCACGACGGCCTTCTGCGTGTAGCCCGAGCGCCGGTCCGGCAGGCGGTGCCGCTCGCGCAGGTACTTGGTCACCACGCGCTCGGTCATCCGCTCGGCCACCGCCTGGACGTCCGCCGCCACGGCTTCCTCTTCGTCGTCCGTCGTGGAGTTGAGCGGCTGCGAGAGCTTGGAGCCGTCGCGATAGAGGGCCACGGCTTTGAGCATGCTGCGCCAGCCTGCGTGGTAGGTGCGCTTAACGTCCTCGACGGTGGCGTCCACGGGCATGTTGATGGTCTTGCTGATCGCGCCGGAAAGGAAGGGCTGGGCGGCGGCCATCATCTTGATGTGGGCGTCCACCAGAATGAAACGCCGGCCCTTCTTGCCGCAGCGGTTGGCGCAGTCGAACACCGGCAGGTGCTCAACCTTGAGGTGCGGCGCACCCTCCACCGTCATGGTGCCGCAGCAGTGTTCGTTGGCCGCCTCAATCTCGGCCGGGCCGAACCCGAGCGCCCGGAGCAGGTTGCCGTTCCACTCGCCGAGCTGCGCCGCGTTGAGGCCCAGCCGCTCCTGGACATAGCCCTCGCCCAGAGTCCAGGCGTTGAAGGCGAACGTGATGTCGAAGGAGCCCTCCAACGCCGCCTCGATCCGTGCGATGCCGGCGTCGTCGAACCCTTTGGCCTTGAGCGTGTCGTGGTTGATGAAGGGCGCGCCCCTGAGGGTCTTCCGGCCCACACAGTAGGCCACGGTGTCGTCGATCTGCGCGGCCGAATAGCCCAGGGCGTTGAGCGCCACGGGCAGGCTCTGGTTGATGATCTTGAAGTAGCCGCCGCCGGCCAATTTCTTGAACTTGACCAGGGCGAAGTCGGGCTCGATGCCCGTGGTGTCGCAGTCCATCACGAGCCCGATGGTGCCGGTGGGCGCAAGAACCGTTACCTGCGCGTTCCGATAGCCGTGGGCCTCGCCCAAGGCCACGGCGCGGTCCCAGGTCTCCCGGGCCGCCTGGAGCAGGGGCGCCGGGCAGTGGGCCGGGTCGATCCCGAGCGGCGCGATGGTCAGGCCCTCGTACTCCCCGGGCCGCGCGTCGTAGGCCGCCCGCCGGTGGTTGCGCATCACGCGCAGCATGTGGCCGCGGTTGCGCTGGAAGCCGAGGAAGGGCCCCAGGTCCCGCGCCATCTCGGCCGAGGTCGCGTAGGCCTCGCCGTGCATGATGGCCGTGAGCGCGCCGCAGATGGCGACCGCCTCCGGCGAATCGTACGGGATGCCCTTGCGCATGATCACGGTGCCCATATTGGCGTAGCCCAGGCCCAGGGTGCGGTAGTCCCAGCTCTTCTGCGCGATGGTCGGGCTCGGGTAGGACGCCATCAGCACGCTGATCTCGAGCACCACCGTCCACAGCCGGCAGGCGTGACGGAAGCCTTCGATGTCGAAACTGCCGTCCGGACGCAGGAACTTGACCAGGTTCACGGAGGCCAGGTTGCAGGCCGTGTCGTCGAGGAACATGTATTCCGAGCACGGGTTGCTGGCGTTGATGCGCCCGTCCTCGGGGCAGGTGTGCCACTCGTTGATCGTCGTGTCGTACTGCAGGCCGGGGTCGGCGCAGGCCCAGGCCGCGTAGGCGATCTCGTCCCAGATCTGGGCGGCCGGGATCTTCTTCGCCGGCGCGCCGTCGGTCCGGCGGCGGAGCGTCCACTCGCCGCCCTTCTCGAGCGCGTCGATGAAGCTGTTGGGCACGCGGACGCTGTTGTTGGAGTTCTGGCCCGAGACGGTGAGGTAGGCCTCGCTGTCCCAATCGGTGTCGTACTCGGGGAAGGACAGCTCGGTCACGCCCTGGGCGGCCAGCTGGAGCACCTTCTGGATATAGGCCTCGGGCACCAGGGCCGCCCGCGCTTCCCGCATGGCGGACCGAAGCGCCGGGTTCTTCTTGGGGTCGGCCTCGAGGCCGGCCGCGGTCCCTGCGGCCTGGAGCACCGCCTGGAGCCGGCGCTTGCCCAGCCGCGAGCCGGCCACGAGCGAGGCGACCTTCTGCTCCTCGACCACCTTCCAGCGGATGAATTCCATCACGTCCGGGTGATCCAGATCGAGGCAGACCATCTTGGCCGCCCGCCGGGTGGTGCCGCCCGACTTGATGGCCCCGGCCGCCCGGTCGCCGATCTTGAGGAAGGACATGAGGCCGGAGGACTTGCCGCCGCCCGAGAGCGGCTCGTCCTCGCCGCGCAGGGCGGAGAAGTTGGAGCCGGTGCCCGAGCCGTACTTGAAGATGCGGGCCTCGCGGGTCCAGAGATCCATGATCCCGCCGTCGTTGACGAGGTCGTCGCTGACGGACTGGATGAAGCAGTTGTGCACCACCACGTTGTTGGAGAGGTACTGGCCGCTCTCGGTCTGGATGTCGTAGACGGGCTGGACGCCGACTGCCTCGACGCTGACGATGGTCTCCTCGCGCAGTCCCGGCAGTCGCTTGCCCGGAAAGCGCTGGGAGCAAGCGTCGTCAAGCTTCGCCCTCTTGTCCTCTGACACGAAGTCGATCAGTTCCCGGAAGCGGGCACGCGACTCGGCGTAGCCGATCGAGACGAAGTAGGGCGTCCGACGGTTCTCCCGAGTCTCCACCCCGAGGACGATGCGGGAGTAGATGCCGAGGTTCAGGAGCAGGGCTTGGACGCCGCGGGCGAGTGAAGGGGAGACGGTGGTGAGGACGATGTCGGCTGTTCGGGAGGAACGGTCCCCCCGGCGCCGCACCGTGCCATCAGCCTGGAAGAGTGCCTGGAGGTAGGCGGCCTGGGCCTCACGCCCGGCGGTCATGATCGCAGCCGGGACCTTGAGTTCCTCACCTTCGCGCAGGAGCCCGTACCGCTCTACGAAGGGCCGCAGCCGCTCGCCGTACAGGCGGATTCGCCGGATGTCGAGGTCAGGGGTGCGCGCCTCCACGTGGCGCACGTGATAGTGCGCGCTTGGGAGTACGCGCTCGATCCGCTCCAGGACGAAGCTGAACTCGTCCTTGTCGATCGTCATGAACTCGAGGGTCAGGCTGCGGTTCGTCCCGTGGCTGTACTGGCCCACGAAGCCATCGCCTTGGAGCCAGCCGGCCAGCGCGGCCTCGCATGCGGACAGGTCGTCCGAGAGCTTGCCGACATGGGTTCGGGTCGCGAGTTGAAGACGCATGCGAGGGGTCAGCTCGTCGACCCTTCGCCAGGCACCCGGCACCCGGCGGGCGGGCAGGGCGTAAACCAGATGGTCGCCGGTGGCCTCAATGCAGATCCCGTTCTTCAGTTCGACCCTGAACACGGCCTTCTCGCCGTTCGCCTTGACCGCGACGACGCGGGTGCTCCCCGCCCCCCGATCGCGACCGTCGAAGACCTCGAGGCCCACCAGGCCGCCCGTGACGATGTCGCCGATCCGAATTGGACCTTGGGGCGTGGAAACCAAGGCGTGGTAGGGCTGGCAGGCGTGGGGCTGGGGCCGCTCGTAGGCCGAGGTGGCGCGGGTCAGCACCCCCGTGTCGGGGTCGACATAATAGTGTCCCTGGGCCGGCCCGGTGAGCCCGTAGGCGTAGTGCAGCCCCGTATTGAACCACTGGGGGGAGTTGGGTGCGGCCACCTGGGTGGCCAGCATGTGAGAGAGCTCGTCATAGAAGGCGCGGGCATCGATCGGGGTGTCGAAGTAGCCGTAGTTCTGCCCCCAGTGGGTCCAGCACCCCGCCAGCCGGTGGAAGACCTGCCGGGCGTCCCGCTCGCCACCCAGCACGGGGCGCCCCTCCTTGTCCTGAAGGGGCTTCCCGTCCGGGTCGAGTTGGGGCACCCCGGACTTGCGGAAGTACTTCTGGGCCAGGATGTCCGTGGCGACCGTCGACCAGGCCGCGGGCACCAGGATTCCCTCCTGGCGGAAGACCGTGGAGCCGTCGGGGTTCTTGATCTCCGATACGCGCTGATCGAAGTCGATCCCCGCGTAGGGGCTCTGGCCTTCCCTGGTGAAGCGCCGGGTGATCCTCATGCCTGCCTCCTGGCTCGCACAGCCGATACCTGACGGTAGGGAGCTCCGACTTCGGGTCTCTCGCCGCCCCGCCCAGCCACCCACAGCCCCGTGCGGGTGGGCAGAAGGGAAACGATGCCACAACATATTGGGCCTGTCCGGCAAAGTCAAACTTTATTTAGTGGGTCGAGGGTTCCGACAATTTTCGGGGCATTGCACCGCGTTATGATGCCGTCATGCGGTGGCTCGTGGACGGTTACAACGTCATCCGGCGCTCCCCGGAGCTTCTCGCGGAGGAGCGAGTGAGCCTCGAAGCGGGACGGCAGGCGCTACGCCGGCTGCTCGCGAACGTGGCACGGTCGAGCGGGGACGAGTTCACCGTGGTCTTCGACGGATCGGGCGGCGGCGGCGCGGCCGCGGGCGGATCCGGCGTGAGGGTTCTTTTCTCCAGCGCACGCGAGAGCGCCGACCGGGTGCTCGCTCGGCTCGCGGCTGGGGGCGGGGCCGTGGTATCCAATGACCGCGAGGTGCGCACCGCCGCCGCGCGCGGCGGCGCCATCGTGGTCACCACCGACGACTTCCTGGCCCGGATCGCCCGGGCGCGCGCGGCGCCGCCCGCGGCCGCCGGCGTGCCCGACAAGGACGAGGACGCGGACCTCCCGCGCGGGCCCAAGAAGGGCAACCCGCGCCGGCTCAGCAAGAAGGCCCGCGCGGCCGCGCGGGCGCTCGGCCGCCTCGGGTCACCACCTCGGCGCCCTGCACCGTAGAGATCCCCCACCGTCAAGAAGGAGACGCCATGCACGTCGGCTTCGTCGGCACCGGGAACATGGGCAGCCCCATGGCCGAGAACATCCTGAAGGCCGGCCACCAGCTCACCGTCTACGACCTCAAGCCCGAGGCCACCGCGCCGCTCGAGCAGCTGGGCGGCACGCGGGCGCCCGACCTGCCCGCGCTGGCCCGGGCCGTGAGGGTCACCCTGCTGAGCCTGCCCGAACACCGTGCGGTGGAGGCCGCGCTGTTCGGCCGGGACCGGGTCCCGGGCCTCATGGCCGGCACCCAGGCGGGTGACGTCATCTTCGATCTCTCGACCGTCGGGCCGGAAACGACCCGGGCGCTGGCGGCCCGCTGCCGCACGCACGGCGTCGGCCTGATCGATGCCCCCGTCAGCGGCAGCGTGGCCGGGGCGCGGGCCGGGACGCTCGCGGTGGGATCGGGGCCCCGGCCGAGGCCGTGGCGCCCTACGAGAGCGTCTTCCGCGCCATCGGCCGCAACCTCTTCTATCTGGGCGAAGTGGGGAAGGGGAACATCCTCAAGCTGCTCAACAACTACGTCGCCCTGTCCAACCAGGCCGTGCTGTGCGAGGCCCTGGCGCTGGCCGACCGGCTGGAGATCCCGCGGCAGATCGTGGGCGAGGTGATCGGCAAGAGCTCGGGGGCGAGCTTCATCCTGGAGCGCAAGCTGACGGCGCTGGTCGCCCGCGACTACCGGGCCGGGTTCTTCGTGGATCTGGCGTGGAAGGATCTGGGGCTTGGCCTGGAGCTCGCGGAGCAGGCCGGCGCTGAACCGGCGGTGGGGCGGGAGGCCTGGAAACTATACGGCCGAGCCCGGGAAGCCGGGCTCGGCCGTCTGGATAGCTCGGGAGTGCTGGGGCTGCTCGAGCCCCGGCAGCGCGCGGACTAGCGGGCGGTCTTCGCGTCCTCGATGATCTTGATGCGCCGCTGCAGGTAGCCGTTGCGGACGGCGCTATAGAGATCCACCGTCGTCTCCTCGAAGCCCTGGTAGAGGTCCAGGTTCAGGGAGCGGTCGTTGACCGCATCACCGACCTTCATCCCCAGGCCCGCCCAGACGAGCGGGATAAACCAGCCGATCGGGTTGATGGCCCCGTCCACGCCCGTGCCGATGCCGTCGCGCACCGTGAGCGGCGAGAAGAAGGGCAGGATCAGGTACGGCCCGGGGCCTGACCCCCAGACGCCGAGCGTCTGGCCGAAGTCAGTCTTGGTCTTTTGGAGATTGAATTCCTGCTTGGCGACATCGAAGAGACCGCCCACACCAAACGTGCTGTTGATCAGGAACCGGCCGAGCTCGGTTCCCGCCCCCTGGAGCCGGCCCTGCAGCAGGTTGTTGACGAAGAAGGGGACGAACTTGAGGTTGTTGAAGCCGTTGTCGATCATCTGCTGGAACATGTCCGGCATCACGTAGTTGTAGCCCTTCGCGGCCGGCTTGAGGAGGTAGTCATCGAGGAAGTTCTTGTTGAACTTGAACATCGCCTCGTTGAACGGCTCCCACGGGTCGTACTCCTCGAGCGTGGGATCCACGGGCGGCGCCGGGGTGCCGCGCTGGCTGAAGAGCGGCCCGACGAAGGCCACCATGACGACGGGCGAGTCCTCGGGCTTGATCGGCGCGAAGGATACCGGCGCGAAGGCCAGCGTCGCAGGACCCGCGCTCAGATCATCCATGCCGGGCCGCACCGCCGCGCCCGTGCCGGTCTTGCTCTCCGCCGCGATCGCGGCGGAAGTCGGCTCGGGGGATGTCGCCGTCGACTCTCCGGAGGACGCGGCGCCACTGGTCAGCAGCGCCGAATCGGAGCGGCCCCCCAACAGTGTGCTGCAGCCACTGAGGGCCAGGGCCAAAACACCGATCATCAGAACCAGCTGCCGCACACCAGGAATTTCGCGCACCGTTTCGCCCCCTTGACGATTCGCCGTTCGCCGCGTCACCGTTCCGCCACCGGAGCTACGCACCCGCAAGAATCTATCCCGAAACGCTGCCGTTTACCATCCCCAACTTCAAAAAACTTCGCCGACCGTCGGCTGCGGCTTCCACGGCCTGGCACTTGGGGCCGACCGAGGCGCCGCTCCCCGGCCCGCCGCCCCGTAGGTTAAGCAAGCCAGGTGCCATCAAAGGCTGCCCTCCCCCCGGCCGGTGTTCTCGGGCGGGATAGGGCAAAGTAGGCGTTAATTCAAGCGCTTTCGTAGAGGGCCGGGCGAGACCCTCCTGGGTCTCCCGGGCCGCCGGGCAGCCAATTTTGTCAGCTCGGTGGTGGAAAAGAGCCCGATTCCCAGCCGTCCGTCAGGAGGACTCGTTGACAGGCTTCCCCCGGAAGCATTAGATGGGAGGGCGCCATGAAGCCATTTGTCGTCAACCGCTACGGTCGAATCGTCTTCCCCTCCAACTTCTTCCCCGAGTTCGACTTCTCGGTCTTCGAGACCCTCGAGCAGTTCGCGGCCGTCATCAAGCGCGACTTCGAGGAGAAGGCCCCGACGGAGACCGACATCGTCGCCCGCGTGGAATCCCGGGCCTACCGCGGCCGCTACGAGGTGCTCCGCGACTTGGCGCTCAATCTCTTCTGGGTCAACCGCTACGCCATGACGATGTACGAGAAGCGGCCGACCCGGTGGAAGGACGTGGCCCGCCACCGCGACAATCTCTTCCTGCCGGTGTTCAAGCCCTGGGACGGCGCCGAGCTCACGGCCGCCATCCAGGCCGGCTACCGGGCCCTGCCGCCGACCTGGGACGAGGGCACCGAGGACAAGCTCTTCCGCATCCTGCTCGACGTCTTCCGTCACAAGAAGGGCGCGGGCGCCGAGCTGCCGGCCCTCAAGCCCACGGTGGGCGAGATCCTCGCCAATCCCGGAAACCTGACGTATCACCTCCTGGCCTACGACCCCGACTACCCCGGCTATACCTGGGACGACATCATCGAGACCAGCCACCGGGTGCCCGAGCTCGAGGCCCTCACGCGCCAGGCCATGGTGCTGCACAACCAATACCGGTGGGACCGGGAGAAGACCCGCCTGACCGAGGTGGGCAAGCTCCACGACGACGATTTCGTGGTGGTCTTCCGTCCGCGCAACGACGACGTGCTGCAGTTCATTCGCCGGGTCCGGGGCGGGCGCCGGGCGTCGCCCCGCCGGCCGGCACCAGTCGAATCGCGGCCGCCGGTGCGGCCCTTCCCGGCGCTGGACGTGCGTGCGCGCTTCACCGTCATGCCACGGCTCGAGGCCATCGCCGTGTACAAGGGCGAGCGGCCGTGCACGAACGACGACCTGATCCGCAACGCCGCCTACTGCTGGTCGCCGATGACGGCCGAGGAGATCCGCGACAAGACCGGCATCGAGCAGCGGCTCTACACCGAGCTGGACCTCGACCACATGTCGTTGCTGGCCGCCCGGCGGGCGCTGGAGCATTCCGGCCGCCGCCCGGAGGAGATCGGCGCCGTCCTCTTCTGCTCGTGCACCAGCGTCAAGATGATGCCGTCGCTCGCCACCTGGCTGTCGGCGCAGCTCGGCATGCTCCAGACCCACGCCTCCTGTGACTTGGTGGCCGCCTGTGCGGGCCTGCCCTATGGGCTCGCGGAGGCGGTGCGCCTGCTCCAGGAAGTGGAGCGCCCGGTGCTGGTCGTGTGCGGAGAGAAGTTCTCGGACAAGATCGGCACCGTGCGGACCTCGCGGATGATCTTCGGCGACGGGGCCGCCGCCCTGGTGATCGGGCCCGCGCCCGCGGGCGCCCCGCCCGACATCGAGGTGCTGCAGACCTATGCCAGCGGCCCCGTGTCCGAGGTGGACTCCATCATCTGGCCCAACCCGGACTTCGACAACAACATCACCGTGTACGGCCCCGAGGTCAAGGCGTTGGCGAAGCGCTACCTGACCCAGATGCTCGACGAGCTGCGGGCGCTGCCGCGGCCGGACGGCGGGTCGGGGTCCCTGCTGGACGCCGTCGAGCTCATCGTCCCCCACCAGGCCAACAAGACCATGGTGATGGCCATGGCACAGGCCGCCGGCGTGGCGCCCGAACGCCTCTATTTCAACATCGGCCGGGTGGGCAACACCTCATCGGCCAGCATCCCCATCGCCATCCACGACGCCGTCGGAGAGGGCGTCATCGACCGGCCCATGCGCGTCTTCACCCCCGCCTTCGGCGCCGGCGCGGTGGGCGGCTATGCGGTGCTGCGGGTGGACCCGGCCGTGGTCGCCCCCAGTCGTGATCACCCGATGATCAACCCCGTATCCTGAGCGAGGCGTTTCTATGGACGGCACCACGATCGCGAAGCTCGTCACCCTGCTGGTCTTGATCGCCGTCTTCGTCGGGGCGGTGCTCATCACGCCGCGGATCTGGCACAAGAACGATCCGGAACAGCAGCGGAGGACCTCGGAGGCGGGAGCGAAGAAGATGTGAAGGGGGCGGGCGGGAGCCCGGCTCCCGCCCGCGCGGCCCTGGGTTGAGTGCGCAACTGCCGTTGCGCGTTCCGGCGTACGCCGGATTATTGGTTACTGCGCCGTGTGAGGCGTCACCGGAGCCGTCCTGCCTCCGATGACGCGGCCTGGTAGTCCGGTGGAGTGTCCATCCTCACCTCCCCCTGACCTCGGGGATGCCATTGACTGCGCGCGACGAGCCGCGCGGTCTCGCCGTGCCTCCAGTAGAGCCTTTGGGTGAGGGTTCTGTCAAGGGCCTGTCGGGCGGGCTGGTCATCCCGCGTTTGATCGGCTAGATTCGGGCCCATCGGGAGGAATCGAGCCATGAGCGACGCGATCTACACCCTCGCCGATTACGCGAGGGACCTCAGGGCAATCAGCGCCTCGACGCGCGACGATCGGGAGATCATGACGCGCGTGAGCCCACTGGCCCAGCGGCTCGCGCTCGGGCACGCCTGGCTCGAGGAGCGTCACTTTTCCTGCGACGCCGAGCAGGGCTTCGGCGTCCACCTCTTGCACGAAGAGCCCGACCACACGCTTGCCGTGTTCGCCGTCGCCTGGCTTCCGGGCCGGGGCGCCGCCCCCCACAACCATCTGACCTGGTCGGTGGTCGTCGGCGTGGAAGGCCGCGAGTCGAACACCTTTTGGAAGCGGCTCGACGACGGCTCGCGCCCGGGCTACGCCGAGATCCACCGCCAGGGCCAGATGGTCTTCGGCCCCGGCGATGTCTTCGCCCTCGTGCCCGACGCGATCCACAGCGTGGTCAACGCCACCGACAGCGTCACCGTGTCGCTCCACACCTACGGCATGCACCTCAACCACACGGGACGTTCCGAGTTCGACCCAGAGAAGAAGACCGCGAGACCCGTGACCCGGTAAGGTGGAGCGCTAGGCCGGTCTACCGCTTGACCAGGGCGTCGAGCACCGTCGCGCCCTCTCTCCGCCGGCCGACGAGCACCGGGTTCAGGTCGATCTCGGCCACGCTCCCGGCGAGGGCGCGGGCCGCCTCGCCCAGCCGCATCACGAGATCCACCGCCGCCGGCAGGTCGAGCGGCGCCTGACCGCGCACCCCGTCCCAGAGCGGCCCGATCCTCAGGGCGCGCAGCGCCTCCTCGGCTGCCGCCGCGTCGACAGGCGGCAGGAGCAGCTGGAAGTCTCTCAGCGCCTCGATGAGCGCGCCGCCGGCGCCCACCATCACTACCGGACCGAAGACCGGATCGCGCTTGACCCCAAGGGCCAGCTCGAGGGCGCCCTGCCCCTGGCGCTGGACCATGAGCCCGTCGATGCGCGCCCCGGGCGCTCGCTGGCCGACCGTCGAGAGGATGCGCGCGGCGGCGTCTCTGACGGCGTCGACCGTCTCGAGTCCAAGCGCGACGCCTCCCACGTCGGACTTGTGGGGCAGATCCGGGGAGCAGACCTTCACGACCACGGGGAAGCCCAGCCGCTCAGCCGCGCGGGCCGCCTCCTCCCCGTCCTTGGCGAGGGCGCCGGCCACGAGCGGCAGGCCGAACGGCTCGAGCAGCGCCCGGCTGTCCCACTCGCTGAGAAAGCCCTCGGCCGAGGCGCGGGCGGCGGGCGCCCGGCTGGCCGGAGGCGGGCCGGGGACGGCGCCCGTCGTGCGGCCGAGCCAGCGCGGGCGCTGGCGCGTGGCCTGGGCCAGGCAGGCCAGAGAGCGCAGCGCGGTGGTGCCGTCGTCGAAGGCCAGCACGCCGAGCCCGCGGAAGAGATCCACCACGTGACGCTGGGGACAGCTCACCGCGACGACCTTCCGCGTCCGCTGCGCCACCGAGGCGACCTCGCGGGCGAAGCGGTCCGCGGGGGTGGCGGCGCCGAACAGCGCGATCTGGAAGACGATCATGTCCACTCCCGGATCGGCCTCGAGGAGCGGCAGCACGCGCATCAGCATGCCCGGGTCGGACAGGATCTGTGCGGTGAGGTCGACGGGGTTGGCCGCCGGAGCGAAGTCGGGCAGCGCGGCTCTCAATTCCCTGGTCGTCGTCTCGCTGAACGTGGCGGGCGTGAGCCCCACCTCGACGCAGAGGTCCACCGAGAGCACGCCGAGGCCGCCCGAGTTGGAGAGGATGGCCACCCGCGGGCCGGCCTCGCGGTAGTGGAGAAAGGCCTGCGGCAGTTTCAGGAGATCGGCCGGGTCGGCGCAGCGGATGGCGCCCCACTGCCTGAACACGGCCGCGTAGACGTCGTCCTCCCCCGCGAGCGCGCCCGTATGGGACAAGGCCGCCCGCCGCCCGACGGCGCTGCGCCCCGCCTTGAGGACGAAGACGGGGACCCCGCGGCCGTGGGCGCGCCCGAGGGCGTCCCGAAACCTCCGGGCGTCCTTCACGTCCTCGAGGTAGCAGAGGGCGACGCGCGTCTCCGGATCCTCCACCACCTCGGCCAGGATCTCGGCGGCCTGGAGGTCCGCCTCGTTGCCCGTGCTCACCCAGTAGTTGAGGCCGAGCCCGGCGGCGCGGGCCATCTCGTAGACCATCCCCGCCATGGCGCCGCTCTGGCTGACCACGGCGATGGGGCCCACATGGAGCCGCTCGTCGAGGAAGGGTGACGCGAAGGTGGCCACGAGCCGCGAGGGCAGGTGGGCGACACCCTGGCAGTTGGGTCCCAAGATGCGCAGGCCGGAGCGCGCGGCCAGATCGCGCATGGCCGACTGCTCCCGCCGTCCCGCCTCGCCGACCTCGGCGAAGCCGCTGCTGAAGACGATGGCCACCTGCACGCCCTTCGCGGCGCAGGCCTCGAGCGACTCGAGCACGCGCTCCGCCGGCACGACGACCACCGCGACGTCCACCGCGTCCGGAATCGCGGCGAGCGACGGGAACGCGGGCAACCCCTGCACGGTGGGGCGCGAGGGGTTCACCGGGAAGACGCGGCCGCGGTACCCATGCCGGAGCAGGAACGCCAGAGGGCGTCCCCCGATCTTGACGGGGTCGTCGGAGGCGCCGACGACGGCGATGGCGCGCGGATGAAAGAGCGCGTGGAGCGCGGTCACGGACTCGCAGTATAGCGTATGATCGGGCAGGGCCACCGCCGGCGGCTGCGGGGAACTCTCGACGGGGGGAGTGGTCTAACGGAGCGGATGTGAAATGAAGCCCGGCACTCACCAGGAGGACACGGCATGGGCAAGCTGATCTTCGCCTTGATTCTGTGCGTTGTCGGCCTCGCCGCGTCGCGGGGACTGCGATCCATGGCGGTGGCGATGGACGCCCAACCCCAGCGGGGGCAGTCCGAGCGCGTCGCGCGGGCCCTGCACCTGGGCTCGCGCGCGGCCCTCGCGATCGGCATCGCGATCCCGGCGCTCATCGTGCTCCTCTCCACCTTCAAGGTCATCCCCGCCGG